>CAZFVH010000125.1:0-13860 GCA_964522465.1 uncultured Rubrivivax sp.
GCACCAGTCGATCTGGAAAGACGGCAAGAACCTGTTCGCCGGTGACGGCTACGCGGGCCTGAGCGAGTTCGCCCTGTATTACATCGGGGGCATCATCAAGCACGCCCGCGCGCTGAACGCCATCACCAACCCCGGCACCAACAGCTACAAGCGCCTGGTGCCCGGCTTCGAGGCACCGGTCAAGCTGGCCTACTCGTCGCGCAACCGCTCGGCGTCGATCCGCATCCCCTTCGTGGCCAACCCGAAGGGCCGCCGCATCGAGGCGCGCTTCCCCGATCCCCTGTGCAACCCCTACCTGGGCTTCTCCGCACTGATGATGGCGGGCCTGGACGGCGTCGAGAACAGGATCCATCCGGGCGAGGCTGCCACCAAGGATCTGTACCACCTGCCGCCGGAAGAGGACGCGAAGGTCCCGACCGTCTGCCACAGCCTGGACCAGGCGCTGGAGTACCTGGACAAGGATCGCGCCTTCCTGACCAAGGGCGGCGTGTTCACCGACAGCTACATCGACGCCTACATCGACCTGAAGATGCAGGAGGTCACGCGGTTCCGCATGACCACCCATCCGCTCGAGTTCGACATGTACTACAGCCTGTGACGCGGCGCTGGCCGTCTGTGCAGAGGGGGCGTCCGCAGGGTCGCCCCCTTTTCGCTTTCCTCCCAGAAGCCATCCGGTGGGGCTTTGCCGTACCCGCCATGCGGCTCCTGGCGATGCTGCTGACCTTCGACCATGCCATCGCCCAGGAAGGTGGGCCCCGTGCGGTCCATCGTTGTCCGACGCCGGGCGCGGTGATGTACACCGATGCGCTGTCTCCCAGCGAGGCGGCCGTACTCGGCTGCCAGCGGCTGGAAGCGGCACCGGTCACCGTGGTGCAGCCCGCCGCGCCGCGTCGGCCGTTGCCGCCGTCCTCACCCTCGGTGTCGTCGCCCACGGGAATACGGTCTCCCGCCGCCGCTGCGTCCCCTGCGCGCGCAGCCACGACCGATGTGCCCGCAGCTGCACGCGTGTCCGCGGCCCAGCAGCGCGAACGCGACGTGCAGTCGCGCCGCATCCTCCAGGAGGAGTTGGCTCGGGAACTGAACGAGTTGCAGGCGCTGGAGCGCGAGTTCGCCGCTGGCCAGCCGGAGCGGCGGGGCGACGAGCGGAACTATGCGCGCTACCAGCAGCGGGTCGAGGCGCTGCGTGAGGCGATCGCCCGCAAGCAGGCCGACGTCGCGGCACTGCGTCGCGAGCTGTCGCGTCTCGATCGCTGACCACCCTGCGGCGACGCGCACCGAGAACCTGACGCGCACTGAGCTGTCACTCCGAGGCGCCGTCCGTTCGCAAGAAGGAACATCGACCCGATGCACGAAATGCTCCGTCATGGCCTGGACGCCCTGGACCTGCTGGCCACGATGGTGGTCATCGTGCGTCCCTCCGGCGAGTGTTTGCACGTCAACGCCAAGCTCGAGGACACCCTGGGCGTGTCGCGCCGTACCTTGCTGCGTGGGAACGCGCTTGAATGGCTGTCCGACCCGGAGCCTTTACGGTCCACGCTCGCTGCGGTCTCGGCCAATGTCGTGGCCACCGGCCGCTTCGACGGCCAATTGCGGCGTTTGTCACTCGGGCCCACCGACGCACTGCCGGTGCACGTGATCGTCACGCAGACCGAGCGCTTCGACCGCATCGTCGTCGAGATCATCGAGATCGAGCAGCAGGCCCGCATCGACCGCGAGGAACGCTCTCACGGGCTGGCGCAGGCCAACAAGGAACTGCTGCGCAACCTCGCGCACGAGATCAAGAACCCGTTGGGCGGCATCCGTGGCGCCGCCCAGCTGCTGGCCATGGAGATCGGCTCACCGGAACTGGCCGAGTACACCACCGTCATCATCCACGAGGCCGATCGATTGCAGTCGCTCGTCGACCGACTGCTCGCGCCGCACCGGCGCCCGCACCTGGTGGGCGACGTCAACATCCACGAGGTGTGCGAGCGCGTGCGCTCGCTCGTGCTGGCGGAATTCCCTCGTGGCTTGCGCGTGGTGCGCGATTACGACACGTCGCTGCCGGAGTTCCGGGGCGATCGCGAGCAATTGATCCAGGCGGTGCTGAACATCGTGCGAAACGCGGCGGAGGCCTTGGGCGATCGCATGGCCGCCGGGGATGCACGCATCGACCTGCGCACCCGTATCAGCCGCCAGGTCACCATCGGCAAGCAGCGATTCAGACTGGCACTGGAATTGCATGTTCAGGACAACGGGCCGGGCGTGCCCGAGGCCTTGCAGGAGCGCATCTTCCATCCGCTGGTCTCCGGCAGGGAGGGTGGTTCAGGCCTCGGGTTGACGCTGGCGCAGACCTTCGTGCAGCACCACCGCGGCACGATCGCCTGTACCAGCGAGCCGGGTCGTACGGTGTTCACGATCACGATTCCGCTGCCCTGACAGCACCTGACGCACAAGGAGGCCGGGACGCATGAAGCCCATCTGGATCGTCGACGACGACCACTCGATCCGGTTCGTGCTGGAGCGGGCCCTGGCGCGCGAACAACTCGCCGTGCGCACCTTTTCCACGGCACGCGACGTGATTACCGCGCTCGACGATCGGGATGAGCCCCAGGTGCTGGTCAGCGACATCAGGATGCCGGGTGGGTCGGGCATCGAGCTGCTGTCGCGGGTGAAGGCACGGCTGCCCGGTCTGCCTGTCATTGTGATGACGGCGTATTCCGACATCGACAGCGCGGTCTCGGCCTTCCAGGGCGGTGCCTTCGAGTACCTGCCCAAGCCCTTCGACGTGCCGAAGGCCGTGGACCTGATCCGCCGCGCTCTGGACGAGAGCCTGCGCGAGCAGATCGTCGAGTCCGGCGCCGGGCCCATGCCCGAGATGCTGGGGCAGGCGGCGGCGATGCAGGACGTCTTCCGCGCCATCGGCCGCCTCAGCCAGAGTCATGTCACGGTGCTGATCACCGGCGAGAGCGGCTCCGGCAAGGAGCTCGTCGCGCGCGCGCTGCACAAGCACAGCCCGCGCGCGGGCGGTCCTTTCGTGGCGATCAACACTGCGGCGATCCCCAAGGATCTGCTCGAGTCTGAACTCTTCGGCCACGAGCGGGGTGCGTTCACAGGGGCGCAGACCACCCGCCGGGGCCGCTTCGAGCAGGCCGACGGCGGCACGCTCTTCCTCGACGAGATCGGCGACATGCCCTTCGATCTGCAGACCCGGCTGTTGCGGGTGCTGTCGGACGGGCACTTCTACCGTGTCGGCGGCCACCAGCCGATGCGCGCGAACGTTCGCGTGATCGCGGCCACGCACCAGAACCTCGAGGACCGTGTCCGCCACGGCGCCTTCCGCGAGGACCTGTACCACCGTCTCAACGTCATCCGCCTGCGCCTGCCGCCGCTGCGCGAGCGCCGCGAGGACATCCCGATGCTCACGCGCTCCTTCCTCGCGCGCAGCGCGAAGGAGCTGGGCGTCGAGACCAAGCGTCTGTCGGAGTCGGCGCTGCAAAGGCTGCTGGCTTTCGACTTCCCCGGCAACGTCCGGCAGCTCGAGAACATCTGCCACTGGATGACGGTCATGGCGCCGGCGCAGGTGGTCGACGCGAAGGACCTGCCGCCGGAACTCTTGGCGGTAGCGCCCGCGGCTGCGCCGTCGGCCGTGGCGCATGGCGTCACGGTACCGACTGCGGAGCTGTCGGGACAACGCGAACCGGTGTCCTCGGTGCCACCGATGGGCGAACCCGCGCCGCCGGTCAACGGCGCGTCACACGCGACGACGGCCCAGCAAGCTGGTGACGGCCCGGACGCCAGGCCCGTCGCGTCCCAGGGCAGACCGGGCAGTACGATCGGGCGTGCGCCCTCGTCCATGCCGCTGGCTTCGGATGCGGACGCCATCCTGCCCGCCAGCGATTGGGTGGCAGCGATGGAGCGCGAGGTCAGGGCGCTCCTGGAGGCCGGTCAGGATGACGTCTGGGACACCCTGACCCGACGCTTCGAGGCGCGGATGATCGAAGCCGCGCTGGACGTCACCCGCGGCCGGCGCATCGAGGCCGCGCAGCGTCTGGGCATCGGGCGCAACACCATCACGCGCAAGATCCAGGAACTGGGCCTGGGCGATTGAGATCGCCAGGCCTTTCCAACGCCGGGCTCAAAGCCCAGAAGTGGTGGCCGACGTATCCGGTGAAGACGAAGGCGGCGGCGCTCAGGACGCGAGCGTGAGCACCACCGGCGCGTGGTCGCTCGGTCGCTCGTTGCGGCGCGGCGCCTTGTCGATGGTGCAGCTGCTCACCTTGGGTTCGAGTGCGGAGCTCACCAGCACATGGTCGATGCGCAGGCCCTGGTTCTTGCGGAAGGCCAGGTTGCGGTAATCCCACCAGCTCCAACTCTTGGGCGGCTGCTCGAACATCCGGAAGGCATCGCGCAGGCCCAGGGCGAGCAGCGCTCGGAAGTGCGCTCGCTCCTCTTCGGTGCAGTGGATCTGCCCGGCCCAGGCGACGGGGTCGTACACGTCTCGATCTTCCGGGGCGATGTTGAAGTCGCCGGCCAACACCAGGCTCGGGTGGAGGGCCAGCTCGGCCCGCACCCAGTCCTGCAGCGCCTGCAGCCAGGCCATCTTGTAGGCGAACTTGTCACTGCCCGGCGCCTGCCCGTTGGGGAAGTAGGCCCCGATCACACGCACCCCTTGGACGCTGGCAGCGATGACCCGCGCCTGCTCGTCGGCATGACCCGGGATGTTGCGCACCACGTCTTGCGCAGGCGCGCGGGACAGCAGTGCCACCCCGTTGTAGGTGCGCTGGCCGAAGCACTGCGCCTGATAGCCGGCCGCCGCAAGCTCGGCATGCGGGAACTTGTCGTCGGTGAGCTTGAGCTCCTGCAGCACCACCACGTCCACCGGGTTGGCCGCGAGCCAGTCGAGCAGTTGCGGCAGACGCACGGCCAGGGAGTTGACGTTCCAGGTGGCGATCCGCATAGTGAAAAAAGATTTGGTAAACGAAATATCTATATTTTTGATCACGCCACTGGCGACGCCGATCCCTACACAGAATCTGAGGCGCCTCCGTTCATTGTGCCTGCCGATCTGTGGGGCGGGCCTGTCATCGTCCGGACCGCAACCGCGCGGGTCGCAGCCCATCCCCGGGAGGCTCTCAGGAGCCGATCGCCAGCGCCCCCTGCACACCCAGCATCAGCACGAGGTAGCGCGCGGCCTTTCCCAGGGTGATCCACAGTGCGCTTTGAGCGAAGGGCAGGCGCAGCCAGCCGGCGGCCAGGACCATCGCATCGCCGATCAGGGGAATGAAGGACAGGAAGAGGGCGGGCGGACCCAGCCGGCGCAGACGCTGCATGGCGGCGGGGTCGAGTCGCCATCGCAGGTGCTGGAAGCGGTCGTAGCCATGGCGCGCGGCACGGCCCATGCCGAAGGTGAGCAGGGCGCCCAGGGTGTTGCCCAGCAGGGCGGCGCCGAAAGCGGGCCAGGCCAGTGCGGGGTAGGTGGTCAGCAGCGCCACCATGACGACCTCGCTCGAGCCCGGCAACACGGTGGCCGACAGGAAGGCCGACAGGAACAGTCCCGCCAGCCCGGCTTCGGTGCTGAGCCAGGAGGAAACCCAGGCCGTGAAAGTCTGCAGGGCGTCGCTCATCTCGGCAGGGCGGGTCTGTGCGGTCAGGCGATCGATCGGCTCTCGGATGGCGCGTCATCTCGCCATGGACGGGAGCCTCACCGAGGGCCGTGGCCACGCCGCCGGTAGCGTACGAAGTCGATCGTGAAGTCGTTGGGAGGCGCCAGCGCGACGCGCTCGCGCTCGACTTCCTCGAACCCGTCGCGCGGCCAGACCGGAAACCGCGCATCGCCGGTGAAATCGCGGTCGATCTCGGTCAGCACCAGTTCGTCGGCCATTGGCAAGGCGCAGGCGTAGACCTCGGCGCCGCCGATCACGCAGATGCGACCGCTGTCAGGCTGCGGGTCGGCGGCCAGGGCCAGGGCTTCGGGCAGACTGCGGGCAACTTCAGCGCCGTCGGCCTGCCAGCCCGGCTGTCTCGTCAGCACGATGTTGCGGCGACCTGGCAGAGGGCGGAACCGCGGGGGCAACGACAGCCAGGTCCTGCGGCCCATCACGACGGGACAGCCCGTCGTGACGCGGCGGAAGTGGGCGAGGTCCTCGGGGATGCGCCAGATCAGGTCGCCGCCATCGCCGATCACGCCGTTGCGGGCGACGGCCGCGACCAGTTGGATCACCGGGCGGGTCATGGACAGGCGCCTGCGCGGCGGGGCAGGGCGCGCGTCATACGGCCACCGGCGCCTTGATCGCCGGATGGTGCTGGTACTCGAGCACCTCGAAATCCTCGTAGGTGTAGTCGAAGATCGATGGGGGGCGCCGTTTCAGGTGCAGCACCGGGTAGGGGTAGGGCGTGCGCGACAACTGCAGGTCGACCTGCTCACGGTGGTTGGCGTAGATGTGACAGTCGCCGCCGGTCCAGACGAAGTCGCCCACGTCCAGATCGCACTGCTGCGCCAGCATGTGGGTCAGCAGCGCGTAGCTGGCAATGTTGAAGGGCACCCCCAGGAAGATGTCGGCGCTGCGCTGGTAGAGCTGGCAGCTCAGCCGCCCCCGGCCGCCCGGCTCGCCGGCCGGCGCGACGTAGAACTGGAAGAAGGCGTGGCAGGGCAGCAGTGCCATCTTCGACAGCTCGGCCACGTTCCAGGCACTCACGATGATGCGGCGCGAGTCCGGCTGGGTGCGCAGTTGCTGCACCACGTGCGCGATCTGGTCGATGTGGCCGCCGTCCGGCGTCGGCCAGGCGCGCCACTGCACGCCGTAGACCGGGCCGAGATCGCCGTCTTCGCGCGCCCACTCGTCCCAGATGGTCACGCCGCGCTCCTGCAGCCAGCGCACATTGGCATCGCCACGCAGAAACCACAGCAGTTCCAGGATGATGCTCTTCAGATGCACTTTCTTCGTCGTCACGAGCGGGAAGCCCTCGTTCAGGTCGAAGCGCATCTGGTGGCCGAAGACGCTGGTCGTGCCGGTGCCGGTGCGGTCGCCCTTGGCCACGCCGTGGTCGCGCACGTGGCGCATGAAGTCCTCGTACTGGGAGCGGACGGGGCGTGGGGACACGGCGTTCATCGTTGGGAGGAGACTGTCGAGCTGCGTTGGCAGCGGTCCGGGCCGACGCGACTGCACCGCGGCTCACCCGCCGCGGCAAAAACCGCACATTATGGTCAGGAGGCTCGGCCCGCGTCGGCCGAGGTCTCGAACTGCATGGCCGCCAGCCGCGCGTACAGGCCGCCACGCGCGACGAGCTCCTCATGGTGTCCGATGTCCACGATGCCGCCCTGGTCCATCACGACGATGCGGTCGGCTTCCAGCACCGTGGCCAGGCGGTGTGCGATGACGAGCGTCGTGCGTCCGGCCATCGCCGCTTCCAGCGCCGCCTGCACCATGCGCTCGCTCTCGGCGTCCAGGGCACTGGTGGCCTCGTCCAGCAGCAACAAGGGCGGATTCTTCAGCATGGCCCGGGCGATGCTGATGCGTTGGCGTTGACCGCCTGACAGGCGCACGCCGCGCTCGCCCAGGAAGGTGTCGTAGCCCTCGGGCAGGGCGGTGATGAAGTCGTGTGCATAAGCGGCGCGCGCGGCCGCCTCGACCTCGGCATCGCTCGCGTCGGGCCGGCCGTAGCGGATGTTCTCCCGCGCGCTGGCCGAGAACACCGTGCTGTCCTGCGGCACGATGCCGATGCGCGCGCGCAGCGCATGCAGGCCCACGTCGCGCACCGAGACGCCGTCGATCTGCACCTCACCCTGCTGCGCGTCGTAGAAGCGCAGCAGCAGTTGCAGCACCGTGCTCTTGCCGGCCCCGCTCGGGCCGACCAGGGCCACGGTTTCGCCCGGGCGCACTTCCAGGCTGAAATCCCTCAGGGCCGCCTGTGTGGGGCGCGATGGATAGTGGAAGGTGACGCCGGTGAAGCGCACAGCCGAGCCGCCGCGCACCGCCGGCAGCCCGCGCGGCACCGCCGGCTCCTGCACCGGCGATCGCGCGGCCAGCAATTCCATCAGGCGCTCGGTGGCGCCCGCTGCCCGCAACAGGTCCCCGTAGACCTCGGACAGCACCGCCACCGACCCGACGAAGATCATCACGAAGAAAACGGTTTGCCCGAGGTGCCCGGCGCTGATGTCGCCGCGCAGCACCGCCTGTGTGCCCTGGTACAGACCCCACAGCAGCGCGCCGAAGGTGGCGGTGATGATGAAGGCCACGAGCATCGAGCGCACGCGGGTGCGCCGACGCGCCGTGTCGAAGGCGTTCTCGGTGGACTGGTGGAAGCGCTGCGCCTCGCGATCCTCCTGGCCATAGGCCTGGACCACCGGGATCTCGGACAGCACCTCCGCCGCGATGGCGCTGGAGTCGGCCACGCGGTCCTGACTTGCACGGCTGAGCTTGCGCACCCGCCGGCCGAAATACAGGCTGGGCAGCACCACCAGCACGAGGATGCCCAGCACCTGCCCCATGACCAGGGGGTTGGTCACCACCAGCATCGCCAGCGCGCCGACGCCCATGACGGTGTTGCGCAGTCCCAGGCTCAACGAGGAGCCGACGACGGTCTGCACCAGGGTGGTGTCCGTCGTCAGGCGACTGATGACTTCGCCCGTCTGCGTGGTCTCGAAGAACTCCGGACTCTGCCGCACGACGTGCGCGTACACCGCGTCACGCAGGTCGGCGGTGATGCGCTCGCCCAGCCAGGTCACCATGTAGAAACGCGCGGCGGAGAACAGACCGAGCGCCGCGCCGACGGCGAACAGTGCCGCGAAGTGCTCGCGCAAGGCCATCAGGCGTTCGCCGGGGTCGGTGGCGACCAGTCCCTGGTCGATCAGCGACTTCAGCGCCACGGGCAGCAGCAGTGTGCTGGCAGCCGCCAGCACCAGGAAGCACAGCGCGAGCGCGATGCGTCCCCTGTAAGGCTGCACGAACGGCAGGAGTCCCGACAGGGATCTGGGGGTGGCTGCGCGTGCGCGATCGGGGCGTTCTTTCCTGGCCATGGGCGGCAGTCTATCGGCCCATGCGGGGGTGACGGCTTGCGTGCGGCACTGGCGACGCTGCTGCGATACTTCGGCCCCCATGAGCGATCGCTACGCTGTCATCGGCAACCCCATCGCGCACAGCAAGTCGCCACAGATCCATCTCGCCTTTGCCGAGGTGACCGCACAGGAGATCGCCTACGAGCGACTGCTGGCGCCCGTGGACGGCTTCGCTGCGGCGGTCGACGCGTTCCGCGCCCAGGGCGCACGCGGCCTCAACATCACCGCGCCCTTCAAGCTGGACGCCTATGCCTATGCGACCGACCTGACCGAGCACGCCCGATGGGCGGGTGCGGTGAACGCCATGAAGTTCGAGGGCGATCGGGTGCTGGCGGACAACTTCGACGGCGTCGGACTGGTGCGCGACGTGGTGCACAACCTCGGCCGTCCGATGAACGGCCGGCGCGTGCTGGTGCTGGGCGCCGGTGGTGCCACGCGCGGCCTGCTGCTGCCTTTCCTGCACCAGCGCCCCGCCTGTCTGGTAATCGCCAACCGCAGCGTCGAGCGTGCTGTCGAACTCGCCCGGAGGGCCGCATCGCAGGCGGCATCGGGTACCGAGGTGGCGGCGTGCGACTACGCCGCGCTGACCGGTGCGGGCGCCTTCGACATCGTCTTCAACGCGACCTCTGCCAGCCAGTCGGCGCAGGCGCTTCCCGTCCCGCCCGCGGTGTATGCGCCGGGCTGCCTGGCCTATGACCTCGTCTACGGCAAAGGTCTGACGCCGTTTCTCGGTGCGGCGCGGTCCGCGGGAGCCAGACAGGTGGTCGACGGCGTGGGCATGCTCGTCGAGCAGGCGGCCGAAGCCTTCTGCTGGTGGCGTGGCGTACGCCCTGACACCCGGGACGTCATCCGACATCTGACGGTGCCGCTGACCGACTGACCCCGAAGACCCAACCATCCGACACGACCATGAAGATCCTGCTCCTCCACGGTGTCAACCTCAACATGTTCGGCAAGCGCGACCCGGCGCAGTACGGCAGTGCCACGCTGGCCGAGATCGATGCCCGCGCGCAGGCGCTGGGCCGGGAGCTGGGCGCCGAGATCGAGTGCTTCCAGACCAACTTCGAGGGCGCGATGTGTGAGCGCATCCACCAGGCGCATGCGCAGGGCGTGGAAGCGGTGGTGATCAACGCCGGCGCCTGGACGCACTACAGCTACGCCATCCGGGACGCGCTGGCCATCCTGAAGTGCCCCATCATCGAGGTGCACATGTCCAACGTCCATGCGCGGGAGGCCTTCCGTCACGTCTCGGTGTTCTCGGAGGTCGTGCGCGGCCAGATCTGCGGCTTCGGCGTGGACAGCTACCTGCTGGGGGTTCGCGCCGCGGTGTCCGCCGCGCAGGCCGGGCGCCCGATCTGAGAGGTTGTCCGTCCGATCCATTGCCCCTGAGACCATGCGCATCGACGGCCACACCGAGCTCATCGCCCACATCGGGTACCCGACGCACAGCTTCAAGGCGCCGCTGATCTACAACCCCTACTTCGAGCACGCCGGCATCAATGCCACCGTCGTGCCGATGGGATGCCGGGCCGAGGCCTTCCCGGCGCTGCTGCGCTCGGTGTTCGCGCTCGAGAACATCCGCGGCGCGCTGATCACAATGCCGCACAAGGTCAGCGTCGTCGACCTGCTCGACGAGGTCTCGCCTGCGGTGCGGGTGGCGGGTGCCTGCAATGCCGTGCGGCGGGATGCCGCAGGCCGTCTCGTGGGTGACATGTTCGACGGAGAGGGTTTCGTGCGTGGCGTGCGCCGCAAGGGCGTGCAGGTGCAGGGCGCGCGCGTGCTGATCGTCGGCGCCGGAGGTGTCGGCTCGGCGATCGCCGCATCCTTCGCCGGTGCGGGCGTGGCCGCGCTGTCGCTGCACGACCTGCGCTGCGAATCGGCGCAGGCCCTGGCCGCACGGCTGCGCCAGCACCACCCGGCCATCGAGGTGCGCACCGGCTCGAACGATCCGGCCGGGCACGACATCGTCGTCAACGCCACGCCCATGGGCATGGAGCTGGGTGACCCGCTGCCGCTGGACGTCATGCGCCTGGCGCCTTCCACCTTCGTCGGTGAGGTCGTGATGCGCCAGACGATGACGGCCTTCCTGCAGGCGGCGCAGGCGCGCGGCTGCCGCTTCCAGATCGGCACCGACATGCTGTTCGAGCAGATCCCCGCCTACCTCGAGTTCTTCGGTCTGCCGACGACCTCGGCCGAGGTGCTGCGCAGCGTGGCGAAAATCCAGCCGTGATGACGGGCCGCACGGCCCGATCGGCCGGACCTTGGACGCAAGACCATGACCCTCCTCGTCGAACGTGAGACCCTCAGCGACGCCTCGAACCCGATGGGGATCGAGGGCGTGGAGTACATCGAATACCGCACCGCCAAGCCGCAGGCCCTGGGGCAGGTGCTCGAGTTGATGGGGTTCCGCCCGGTGGCGCGCCATCGCTCGCGTGAGGTGCTGCTTTACCGGCAAGGGTTGATGAACGTGATCATCAACGCCCACGCCGGTGCCGGAAGCCACCTCCAGCCGGTGCCCGAGGTCCCGTCCATCGCTGCAATCGCGGTGCGGGTGCGCGATGCGGCGGCGGCGCACGCCCGCGCCATCGAGCTCGGTGCCTGGGACGTCCCGGTGCGGGTGGCGCCGATGGAGCTGCTCATCCCGGCCATCCACGGCGTGGGGGCCTCGCGCATCTACTTCGTCGACCGCCACCGCGAGTTTTCGATCTATGACGTCGATTTCGTGCCCATCCCGGGGGTGGACCCGCAGCCGCCGACGCTGGCCGGGCTGCGCTGGTTCGGCGTGGTCCAGTACATCGGTGCCGGCCGGACCGAGGACTGGATCGAGTTCTATCGAGAACTCTTCGGCTTTGCCGAACTCGGCGAGGACCGTGAGACCGGCGTGCTGCCCAAGGGCAGCGTGCTGCGCAGCCCCGACGGCAGCCTGCACCTGCAATTGATCGAGCCCGACAGCGTGGTCGAGGACGGCGGCGAGCACTTCCAGCGCGTGGCCTTGGGCGCGCCCGACGTGCCGGCGGCGGCCGCGGCGCTGCGCGAGCGCGGCGTGCACTTCGTCGAGACCGAGCGCCTGCATGTCCAGACGCGGGGGGCGCTCACGCGCAGCTGGCTCGGCGGGCTGATGTTCGAGCTCGTCCACGTGGACGCCTGAGGGCGGGGCGGCCATGTTCATCCGCGATTTCGGGCTCGACACGATCACGCTGGCCGGCGCGCTGCCGGGCAAGCTGCAGGCCATCCGCGAGGCCGGCTTCTCGCAGGTGATGCTGTCGGCGCGCGACATCGCCGGTCATGCCGGGGGTGTCGAGGACGCCGTGGCCTGCGTGCGCGCCAGTGGCTTGCGCGTGACGGGCTTCCAGGTGCTGCGCGATTTCGAAGGCCTGTCCGGCCACCTGCACGACTACAAAGTGGATGTGGCCAAGAGCATGATCTCGATGTGCAAGGCGGTGGGCGCGCCGCTGCTGCTGGCCTGTTCGTCGACGTCGCAGCACGCCAGCGCAGACCTGCACGCCATCGGACGCGACCTGCGCAAGCTTGCGATGCTCGCGCTGCCTCACGGGATCCGCATCGTCTACGAGGGCCTGTCCTGGGGTCGCCACATCAACGAGTACACGACGGCATGGCAGGTGGTCCAGTTGGGTGACATGCCCAATCTGGGGTTGGCGATCGACTCGTACCACCTCTTCGCTACCAAGACGGCGCTCGACGGCTTGGACGAGATCGACCCGGCCCGGATCTTCTTCGTGCAGTTGTCGGACTTCATGTGGAACGAGGTGCGCACGCCCGAGGAGCGCATGGCCACGGCGCGTACCTTCCGCGTCTTTCCAGGGGAAGGCGTGCACACACCACAACTGACGGAGTTGGTGCTGCGTCTGCAGCGCATGGGCTACGCGGGCGACTACAGCTTCGAGGTCTTCAACGACGACTACCAGCAGATGCCGCCGTCCGTCGTGGCCGCGCGCGGCCGTCGTGCGGCCGAATGGTTGGCCGAGGAGGTGCTGCGTCGCTCGGTACCACTGCCGCATGAGGGGCGTCTGGACCGCACCGCCGCGCTGGCGCGCCGCCTTCCAGGCCCTGCTGGCGCTCCTGAAGCCTGATCCACGGAGGACTCCACATGATCATCGACTGTCACGGCCATTACACCACTGCACCCAAGGCGCTCGAGCAATGGCGCAACCAGCAGATCGCTGGCATCCAGGACCCGTCGGTGATGCCCAGGGCTGGTGATCTGCAGATCACCGACGACGAGCTTCGCGAATCGATCGAGGCCAACCAACTGCGCCTGATGCGCGAGCGCGGCTCCGACCTGACGATCTTCAGCCCGCGCGCCAGCTTCATGGCACACCATATCGGCGACTTCCAGGTCAGCGCCACCTGGGCGGCGATCTGCAACGAGCTGTGCTTCCGGGTCAGCCAGCTCTTCCCGCAGCACTTCATCCCCGCGGCGATGCTGCCGCAGAGCCCGGGCGTGGACCCGGCGACCTGCATCCCCGAACTGGTGAAGTGCGTCGAGCAGTACGGCAACGTCGCGATCAACCTGAACCCCGACCCGAGCGGCGGCCACTGGACCAGCCCGCCGCTGACCGACCGCCACTGGTACCCCATCTACGAGAAGATGGTCGAGTACGACATCCCGGCCATGGTGCACGTGAGCACGAGCTGCAACGCCTGCTTCCACACCACCGGCGCGCACGACATCAACGCCGACACCACCGCGGTGATGCAGCTGATCCAGGGCGACCTGTTCAAGGACTTCCCGACGCTGAAGTTCATCATCCCGCACGGCGGCGGCGCGGCGCCCTACCACTGGGGCCGCTACCGGGGCCTGG
>CAZFVH010000126.1:0-13537 GCA_964522465.1 uncultured Rubrivivax sp.
CACCGACGCGAGGTGGTCACCCGCCGCACCGTGTTCGAGCTGCGCAAGGCGCGCGAGCGCGGCCACGTGCTCGAGGGCCTGGCGGTGGCGCTGGCCAACATCGACGCTTTCATCGAGATCATCAAGACATCGCCCACGCCGCCGGTGGCCAAGGCGGCGTTGATGGCGCGCGGCTGGGATTCGTCGCTCGTGCGGGGCATGCTCGAGCGGGCGGAGCTCGACACCCCGGGGGGACGCGCCGCCTACCGGCCAGAGGGCCTTCCCGCCGGCTACGGCATGCAGCCTGATGGCCTGTACCGCCTGTCCGACGACCAGGCTCAGGAGATCCTGCAGATGCGCCTGCAGCGCCTGACCGGCCTGGAGCAGGACAAGATCGTCGGCGAATACAAGGAGGTCATGGCGCAGATCGCCAACCTGCTCGACATCCTCGCGCGGCCCGAGCGCGTGACCGTCATCATCCGCGACGAACTCGTCGCCCTGCGCCAGGAGTTCGGGCAGACCAAGGCCGGCGCGCGCCGCAGCCAGGTCGAGCACAACGTGCAGGAACTCGGCGCCGAGGACCTGATCACGCCCACCGACATGGTGGTCACGCTCAGCCACAGCGGCTACATCAAGAGCCAGCCCCTGGCGGAGTACCGCGCCCAACGTCGCGGTGGCCGCGGCAAGCAGGCCGCCCAGACCAAGGAAGACGACTGGATCGACCAGCTCTTCACCGCCAACACGCACGACTGGATCCTGTGCTTCAGCGACCGCGGCCGTGTCTACTGGCTCAAGGTCTGGGAGGTACCGCAAGGCGGGCGCGCCAGCCGCGGCAAGCCCATCGTCAACATGTTCCCACTGCAGCCCGAAGAGAAGATCACCGTCGTGCTGCCGCTGACCGGCGAGTTCCGCAGCTTCCCAGCCGACCATTACGTCTTCATGGCCACGGCGCTGGGCACGGTCAAGAAGACACCGCTGGATGACTTCAGCAACCCGCGCAAGGCCGGCATCATCGCCGTCGACCTGGACGAGGGCGATTACCTCATCGGCGCGGCGCTGACGGATGGCAAGCATGACGTGATGCTGTTCTCCGACGGCGGCAAGGCCGTGCGATTCGACGAGGACGACGTGCGCCCGATGGGTCGCACCGCGCGCGGCGTGCGTGGGATGATGCTCGAGGACGGCCAGAACGTGATCGCGATGCTGGTGGCGCAGCAGCAAGACCGTGACGGCGCGACGCCCGACGACAACGACCGCGTCAGCGTGTTGACCGCCACCGAGAACGGCTACGGCAAGCGCACGCCGATCGGCGAGTACACACGCCATGGCCGCGGGACCAAGGGCATGATCGCGATCCAGCAGAGCGAGCGCAACGGCAAGGTGGTCGGCGCTACGCTCGTGTCGGCCGCCGACGAGATCATGCTGATCACCGACCGCGGAGTGCTGGTGCGAACGCGCGTGGCAGAGATCCGCGAGCTCGGTCGTGCCACCCAGGGCGTGACGCTGATCGCCCTCGATGCGGGCGCGCGCCTGAGCGGCCTGCAGCGCATCGTGGAGAACGATGCGCCGGCCGACGACGCCGAAGGCGACGGCAGTCACGCCACATGATCCGGGACCGCCTGCCGTCGGCCGCCGCGCGGACGCGCCTGAGGACCTGAACCACCGCCCTCCGAGAGGATCCCGATGCCCGAACCCCTGCCGACGCTGTCCGCCCTGCGACAGGGCATCGACGCCGTGGACCGCGAGATCCTCGCGCTGCTGAACCGGCGTGCCGGTCTGGCACTCCAGGTCGGCGAGGTCAAGCGCCACGAGGGCTCACCGGTCTACCGGCCCGAGCGCGAACGTCAGGTCATTGCCGGGCTGCAGCAATCCAACCCCGGGCCCCTGCCTGCCGACGGTGTCGCCGCGGTCTGGCGCGAGATCATGTCGGCGTGCCGCGCGATGGAAAGTCCGATGCGTGTGGCTTACCTCGGCCCGGCCGGGACCTTCAGCGAACAGGCGGCGCTGGACTTCTTCGGCGCGTCCATCCAGCGCCAGGCCTGCGCCAGCATCGACGAGGTGTTCCGCCGCACCAGTTCCGAAGCCGCGGACTACGGCGTGGTGCCCGTGGAGAACTCCACCGAGGGGGTGGTCGCCCGATCGTTGGACCTGCTGCTGCACACGCCGTTGAACATCGTCGGCGAGATCAGCCTGAAGATCCGCCAGAACCTGATGCGGCTGCAGGACAGCCGGGCCGATGTCCTGGCCGTCGTGGCCCACCCGCAATCGCTGGCCCAGTGCCAGGGGTGGCTGTCGCAGCATCTGCCCCAGGCCGAACGCCGTCCGGTATCGAGCAACGCCGAGGGCGCGCGGCTGGCCTCGCTCGATCCGACACTGGCCGCGATCGCCGGGCAGCGCGCGGCTGTCGAATTCGGGTTGCACATCGTCGATGCCGACATCCAGGACGATCCGCGCAACCGCACGCGCTTCGCGATCGTCGCCTTGCCCGATCGCCACCCCACGCCCGCCCCGACAGGGCGGGACTGCACCAGCCTGGTCGTCTCGGTGCCCAACCGTCCGGGTGCGGTGCATGACCTGCTCATGCCTTTGAAGGCGCACGGCGTGTCGATGTCGCGCTTCGAGTCGCGGCCGGCCCGTTCGGGGCAGTGGGAGTACTTCTTCTACATCGATCTGGAGGGCCACGCGGACGACCCGCGTCTGGCCACGGCGCTGGCCGAACTGCGAAGCGCCTGCGCCTTCTACAAGGTCCTGGGTAGCTACCCCACAGCTGCGCACTGAGGGCGTTGGCAATGGCACACGCACGGCCACCGGCCGTCGAGCGGCTGGCGGTGATCGGCTGCGGTCTGATGGGCGGCAGCTTCGCGCTGGCCCTGCGCCAGGCCTGTGAGGTCGGGCACATCGTGGGCTACAGCCGGTCGCCCAAGTCGGCCGCTCGCGCGCGGGAGCTCGGCGTCGTCGACGACGTCGCCTTCGACGCGGCCACGGCCGTCGCAGGCGCGGATCTCGTCCTGCTGTCGGTGCCGGTCGCCTCCACCGGCGAGGTGCTGGCAGCGATGCGTGACTCGCTGCGCCCCGATACGCTCTGCATGGACGTGGGCAGCACCAAGGCCGACGTCGTGACGGCAGCGGCCGAAGCGCTCGGTTCGCGGATCGACACCTTCGTGGGTGCGCACCCGATCGCCGGCAAGGAGTGTGCCGGCGTCGAGCACGCCGATGCCACGCTGTACCAGGGGTGCCGCGTGATCCTGACGCCGACCGTCCAGACCGATCCGACGCGACTGTCTCGCGCCGGCGCGCTGTGGCAAGGCCTGGGCGCTCGGGTCAGCACCCTCGGGCCCACCGAGCACGATGCCGCGCTGGCCGCCGTCAGCCACCTGCCGCACCTGCTGGCCTTCGCAGCTTTCCGCGCCGTGGCCGCGCAGCCGGATGCCCAGACCCTGCTGTCGCTGGCAGGTCCGGGCTTCCGCGACTTCACTCGCATCGCCGCCGGCGATCCTGCGCTGTGGCGCGACGTTCTCATCGCCAACCGGACGCATGTGCTCGACCAGGCACGCCGCTTCCGCGCCGAGTTGCAGGCCATGGAAGCGGCGATCTCGACAGGCGATGCAGGCGAGGTGGAAGCGCTCATCGCGCCGGCCGCCGCCGGACGCAGTCGCTGGCGTCTCGGTGGCTGAGGCGCTGGACGTCTGAGGACCGAGCTCCCGATCGCCGCAGGCCCGCCCTTCACGCCACCGATCAGCGCGTCAGCGTTCATCGCCACGTCATCCATCCGCCGACACGAACATGTACGCATTGCCCTTCCTGGACCTCCCGCCCCTGGTCCGCGCCGACGGTGTCGTGCGCCTGCCGGGGTCCAAGAGCATCTCCAATCGGGTGCTGCTGCTGGCGGGGCTGTCCGCGGGCACCACACGCATCCACGACCTGCTGGAGTCCGACGACACGCGCGTCATGCTTGCGGCACTGACGACGCTGGGCTGCGTCGTCCAGCGGCGTGATGACGTGGTCGAGGTCACCGGGCTGGGTGGCCGGCTGGAAGTCCGGCAGGCCGACCTCTTCCTCGGTAATGCCGGCACGGCGATGCGCCCCTTGTGCGCGGCGCTGGCCGTGCTCGCCGCCACGCAGGGGGGGTGTTTCGAACTGCGCGGCGTCGCGCGCATGCACGAGCGACCGATCGGCGACCTGGTGGACGCACTCCGGCGCCTGGGCTGCGCCATCGATGACCTCGGCGCGCCCGGCTATCCACCGCTGCGGCTGCACGGAGAGCCCGGCGGCAGGCTTGCGCTGCGAACGCCAATCCGCGTGCGCGGCGACGTCTCGAGCCAGTTCCTGACGGCCCTCCTTCTGGCACTGCCCCTGGTGGCCAGCGAGCACCCGGTGGTCATCGAGGTCGAAGGCGAGCTGATCTCCCGGCCCTATGTGGAGATCACGCTGAACATGCTGCAGCGTTTCGGGATCGCGGTGCAGCGCCAGGGCCATGAGCGCTTCGTCATCCCCGCAGGCTCGACCTACCGCACGCCCGGCGACATCCACGTCGAGGGCGACGCCTCCTCGGCGTCCTACTTCGTCGCGCTCGGCGCGATCGCGGCCACGGGCGACCGGTGCATCCGCATCGAAGGCGTGGGCGACGCCTCGGTCCAGGGTGACATCCGTTTCGTCGATGCTGCCCGCGCGATGGGCGCACAGGTCGACAGCGGACCGAACTGGCTGGAGGTGCGACGCGGAGCCTGGCCCTTGCGCGCGCTGACGCTGGATTGCAACCACATCCCCGACGCCGCGATGACACTGGCCGTGATGGGGCTGTACGCCGACGGCCCGACGCGGCTGACCCATATCGCGAGCTGGCGGGTCAAGGAGACCGACCGGATCGCCGCGATGGCCACCGAGCTGCGCAAGTTCGGTGCGGAGGTCACAGAAGGTGCCGATTTCATCGAGGTCGCTCCACCCCGTGCCTGGCGCCCGGCACAAGTGCACACCTACGACGACCACCGGATGGCGATGTGCCTGTCGCTCGCCGCCTTCAACCCGCTGGCGCAGCAGGGGGAAGCAGGCACAGGCCAGCCGGTGCGCATCGAGGACCCTGCCTGCGTCGCCAAGACCTTCCCAGCTTATTTCGAGTCCTTGTTCAGCCTGGTGGAGGCCGCCGCAGGCGCCGTGCCCGTGATCACGGTCGACGGCCCCTCCGCCTCCGGAAAGGGCACGCTCGCCAGCCGGGTGGCGCAGCGCCTGGGCTACCACTTCCTGGACTCGGGTGCCATCTATCGCGCTGCCGGCGTGGCGGCGCAGCGCGCCGGTGCCGACCTCGACGACGGACCGGCCGTGGCGGCGGTGGCGGCGTCGATGGCCCTGCGCTTCGACGGCGACCGCGTGTGGCTGGGCACGGACGATGTCACCGACGCCGTGCGCAGCGAAGCCGGCGGGATGCTGGCGTCGCGCGTGTCGGCCCTGCCCGAGGTACGCGCGGCGCTGCGCGACCTCCAGCTCGGCTTTCGCCGTCTGCCTGGACTGGTGGCCGACGGACGCGACATGGGCACGGTGATCTTTCCGGACGCCGCGCTCAAGGTCTTCCTGACCGCCAGCGTTGAGGAGCGAGCGCAACGGCGGATGCGGCAGCTCGCCGCGCGCGGCATTGCCGCTACAATCGTTGACCTTCGGACAGATTTGGCCGCGCGTGACGAACGGGATTCGACCCGCGCGTCCGCACCGTTGAAGCCTGCGCCGGAGGCGGTGCGCCTGGACAACTCAGGGTTGAGCGTCGACGAATCGGTCGAGCAAGTCCTGGATTGGTGGTCGCACCGGCAACCGTATCGGGCGGCGCCCGGTGCGCAAACCTGAAGCCCATCGTGCTCCCCTTCACGGCCGGCAGGCCACGGGCATGATGATCCGTTGAACGACAACCCCGCAACCCGCGTTGCACCGTCTGCCGGCAACCCTCGCTGCGTGCGAGCCCGGCCCAGGAACCCACATGTCCGACACCCAAGCCGCCATGGGCGGAGAGTCCTTTGCCGCTCTGTTCGAAGAGTCGCTCCAGCGCAGTGAGATGCGCGCCGGTGAGGTCATCACCGCCGAGGTCGTGCACATCGACGTCAACCACGTCGTCGTGAACGCCGGCCTGAAGAGTGAAGCCTACATCCCGATCGAAGAATTCAAGAACGACCAGGGCGAGGTCGAGGTTCAGGTTGGCGACTACGTCTCGGTGGCCATCGACGCCGTCGAGAACGGCTACGGCGACACCATCCTGTCGCGCGACAAGGCCAAGCGTCTGGCTTCCTGGTTGTCGCTCGAGAACGCACTGGATTCGGGTGACTTCGTCACGGGCACGGTCAGCGGACGGGTCAAGGGCGGCTTGACAGTGCTGGTCAACGGCATCCGCGCCTTCCTGCCGGGCTCGCTGCTCGACACCCGGCCAGTCAAGGACGTCTCGCCCTTCGAGGGCAAGACCATGGAATTCAAGGTCATCAAGCTCGACCGCAAGCGCAACAACGTCGTGCTGTCGCGTCGTGCCGTGGTCGAAGCGTCGATGGGCGAGGAGCGTGCCCGCCTGCTCGAGACGCTGCAGGAAGGCTCGATCGTCCATGGCGTGGTCAAGAACATCACCGAGTACGGCGCCTTCGTCGACCTCGGCGGCATCGACGGCCTGTTGCACATCACCGACATGGCATGGCGCCGGGTGCGCCACCCGACCGAGGTGGTGCAGGTCGGCCAGGAACTCGACGCCAAGGTGCTGAAGTTCGACCCGGAGAAGAACCGAGTCAGCCTCGGCCTGAAGCAACTGGGCGACGACCCGTGGCATGGCGTGGCCCGCCGCTACCCGTCGGGTACGCGCCTGTTCGGCAAGGTCACCAACATCACCGACTACGGTGCCTTCGTCGAGATCGAGCCCGGCATCGAGGGCTTGGTGCACGTCTCCGAGATGGACTGGACCAACAAGAACGTGGCGCCCTCCAAGGTGGTCACCCTCGGCGAGGAAGTCGAGGTCATGGTCCTGGAGATCGACGAGGACAAGCGTCGCATCAGCCTGGGCATGAAGCAGTGCCGCGCCAACCCGTGGGAAGAGTTCAGCGCCACGGTCAAGCGCGGCGACCGCGTCAAGGGCCCGGTCAAGTCCATCACCGACTTCGGCGTGTTCATCGGTCTGGCCCAGGGCATCGACGGCCTGGTGCACCTGTCCGACCTGAGCTGGAACGAGCCGGGCGAGTCGGCCGTGCGCAACTACAAGAAGGGCCAGGAAGTCGAGGCCATCGTCCTGGGCATCGACGTCGAGCGCGAGCGCATCTCGCTGGGTGTCAAGCAGCTCGATACCGACCCGTTCACCACCTTCGTGACGATGAACGACCGCGGTGCCGTCGTGGCTGGCAAGGTGAAGACGGTCGACGTGCGTGGCGCCGAAATCCAGCTCACCCCGGACGTCACCGGCTATCTGCGCGTCAGCGAGATCAGCCGTGACCGGGTCGAAGACGCGCGCAACGTTCTGAAGGAAGGTGATGACGTCACGGTCATGGTGATCAACGTCGACCGCAAAATGCGCTCGATCCAGTTGTCCATCAAGGCCAAGGATGTCGCCGACCAGCAAGAAGCGATGCAGCGTCTGTCCCAGAGCAGCGAGCGCGAGCACGCTGGCACCACGAGCTTGGGTGCGCTGCTGCGCGCCAAGCTGGACAGCTCGGGCCAGAACGGATGACGAGCGATGACGCGATCGGACCTGGTCGCTCTGCTGACCGAGCGCTTCCCGCAGCTCACCCAGCGTGACACCGAGCTTGCAGTGAAGACGGTGCTCGACGCGATGTCCGACGCGCTCGCGCGCGGACACCGCATCGAGATCCGCGGGTTCGGGAGTTTCTCGGTCAGTCGTCGTCCCCCGCGCGTCGGACGCAATCCCCGCAACGGCGCGCAGGTGATGATCCCGGAGAAGCTGGTGCCGCACTTCAAGCCCGGCAAGGCCCTGCGGGAAGCCGTCGACGCCCAAGGATCGGACGGGAACTGACAGGCTGAGCAGCCCTCCTCTGCCCAGCCCGCCTTGCAAGGGCGCAGGGAACAGGGGGGGATGTTGCTGCGCAACTCCGCATCCCCGGATGGACTGCCGCGGCGATGCGTCGGACGCAGGGGCGGTTCTAGAATCCTGCGCTCATGCGCATCATCGTCTGGTTCCTCAGGGGCGTGGTCTTCCTCGTTCTGCTGGCCTTCGCTCTGAACAATCAGCAGATCGTCACGGTGCACGGCTTCTTCGGCACGAAGTGGCAGGCGCCTCTGGTTATCGTGGTGCTTGCGAGCCTCGGTCTCGGTACGCTGATCGGTATCGCGGGGATGCTGCAAGGTCGCTGGCGCCAGCGCCGCAAGAGCCCGGAAACTCGCAACAACGCGGCAACTCCGACCTCGACGTCTGCGCCGGCCTCGGCAGTGGATGCTTTGCCGGAGCACCCGCCGCGCGATGGACTCTGACGCGGCCACCTGGCTTCTGCTGGCCTTGCCCGTGGCCTTCGGGTTCGGTTGGCTGGCCTCCCGATTCGAGCTGCGGCAAGCCGGACGGGAAGATGCTGACGCCCCCCGCGCCTACTACCGTGGTTTGGGCTTGCTCCTGTCCGAGCAGCAGGACAAGGCCATTGACGCCTTCATCGAGGCCGTCCAGAAAGACCCTGACACCATCGACCTGCACTTCGCCCTCGGCGGGCTCTTCCGCCGCAGGGGCGAGTTCGAGCGCGCCGTACGCGTGCACGAACACCTGCTGCGCCGTGCCGACTTGCGTCCGGCCGATCGCGCACGCGCGCGCCACGCGCTGGCACAGGACTTCTTCAAGGCGGGCCTGTTCGACCGTGCAGAAGCAGCCTTCAAGGCGCTTCAGGGCACCACTTACGACACTGAAGCGCTCCAGGCCCGGCTGAGCCTGCACGAACGCTCGCGCGACTGGCGGGCCGCGATCGTCATCGGTGAGGAGCTCGAGGCCCGCGCGGCCGGCTCCTACGCGCAACGGCTGTCCCATTACGCCTGCGAACTGTCGCTCGAGGCCGAGGCCCGTGGCGATGCCCAACTGGCCGCACAGCACCTCGAACGTGCCCGCCAGATAGCCCCGGATGCGCTGCGGCCACGGGTGCTCGAGGCGCAGCGGTGGCGGCTTCTGGGCCGACACGACCGGGCCATGCAGGTGCTGGACGAGCTGATGCACCGGCGCCCCGACAGCTTCCCCCTCGTGGCCGCCGACTATGCGGCCAGCGCCGTTGCTTGCGAGCGACAACCCCAGGCGCGCCTCGCGCTGACGCGACTGGCCGCCGATCACCCCTCGGTCGAAGTGCTGCGCGCGCTCGCCCTGCTCGAGGAGCGGTCTGATCGGCAGGCGCTCGATCAAATGCTGCTCGACACCCTGGAGCGGCGCCCTTCCTTGCCCGCCGCTCAGATGGCGCTCGAACGGGTCGGCGAATCCACCGCGACGCGCCCGTCCCTGACCGACATCCAGCGCGCACTCACGCAGATCGCGAGCCCGATGCGGCGCTATCGCTGCGCCGCCTGCGGCTTCGAGGCGCGCCAGCACTTCTGGCAGTGCCCAGGCTGCCAGGGCTGGGACACCTACCCGCCCCGGCGCATCGAAGAACCCTGAACCGCCACCGCGGCTTCAAGCCTCGTCCTGAGCCCGGACCATCGCAGCGTAGCGTCCATCGCGCGCCAAAAGTTCGGCATGCGTGCCGGACTCGACGATACGCCCGGCGTCGAGCACGAAGATCTCGTCGGCGGACCGCACCGTGCTCAGGCGATGCGCGATGACGACCATGGTGTGCTGCCCTCGCCCCTGGTCCAGCGCCTGCTGCACGATGCGCTCGGACCCGGTGTCGAGTGCGGACGTCGCCTCGTCGAGGATCCACACCGGTGCATCCTTGTAGTGCGCCCGAGCGATGGCCAGACGCTGGCGCTGCCCTCCGGACAGCAGGCTGCCGTTGACACCGACGGATGCGTCGACGCCCTGTGGCAGCCCCGACACATGATCCCACAGGGCCGCCGCACGCAGACAGTCCTCGACCCGTGTTCGATCCAGGGGCTGCGCATAGGCCACGTTGTCGGCGATGCTGGCGTCGAACATCACGATGTCCTGCGACACCACCGCGAACTGCCGCCGCAGGTCCGCCTTGCGCCACTCGGGTATCGGGATCCCGTCGAGCGACAAGCGGCCCTCCTGCGGCACCGCAAAACCGAGCAGGGCATTGACGAGGGTGGTCTTCCCCGAACCCGAGGCCCCGACCAGCGCCACCGTGCTGCCCGCCGCCACACGCAGCGACACCCGATCGAGCGCCGGACGCTCGGCGCCGGGATAGGTGATCGTCACGTCCTCCAGGAGGATCTCGCCGCGCGCACGCTCGAGGCCACGGGTGCCGGTGTCAGGCTCGGGCGGTGCGTCCATGAGTTCGAAGACACCGCGCGCCAGCACCAGTGCGTTGACGAAAGGCTGCGCCAGGTCCGTCAAGGGCCGGGTCTTCGACACGAGCAGCAGCAGGCCGGTGACGTAGGCGACAAAGCCTCCGACGGTGGCCTGCCCGGCCTGCGCCTGGTACAGCGCCAGCGTGACGATCAGGGCCACCCCCAGGCTGGAGGCCAGTTGCGACACCGGCGTCATGAGGGCCGCCGCGGCGGCGCTCTTGACCGTCATGCGCTGGACCCGACGGGCTTCGTCGTCGAAGCGCCGCTGCTCGAAGGCGCCCGCGTCGAAGGTGCGGATCACGCGCCAGGCACGCGCCAGGTCCTCCACCACCGTGGCCAGTCGAACCTGCGCGGCGTATCCGGCGCGGCTGACCTGCAGCATGCGCCGATGCACCGCACGCACCAGCACGCCCAGCAACGGCACAGTCACCAGTGACAGAAGCGTGAGCTGCCAGTTTTGCCAGAACAGGTAGATCAGCAGCGCGACCGCCGTCGAGCCGTCGCGCAGCAGCGTGATCATCGCCCCGCCCAGGCTGCCGGCGATGCCCTGTGGATCGTTGATCACCTTGACCACCGCCACGCTGGACGTCGTCTGGGTGAACACCGCCGCATCGGCGCGCAGCAGCACCGCCGCCAGCGCCTTGCGCAGTGCGAGCACGGCGCGCGAGGTGCTGCGGTGCAGCAGGTAGGCCCCCAGGAAACCCAGCACCCCGCGTACCGCGAACAGACCGATCAGGGCCACCGGCACCATCCACAACGGGAACCCCGGCTGCTCGACGAAACCCTCGTCGAGCGCGACCTGCAGCAGCAGAGGGATCAGCGGCTCGGTGGCCGAGGCCACGACGAAGGCGACCGCGGCACCGAGCAACCCCCAGCGTTGGGGCCAGAGGTAGGTCTTCAGGCGGCGAGCGGTCTCGCGCTGGCGGTGGGAGCGTTCGGGGACGGACGTCATCGGAGACGGATGCTAGCCCGGATCCCGTGGGGCCCCGTCGGCTCCCCCCGAAAGGGGGTTCCGCCGCCGACCTCGCCCTCGAACAATGACCTCACTCGAGACCGATGGGCGGTCCCGGGATCCCACCGGCCCCCAGGGCCACCCCTCAGGAGAATGAACATGTTCCGCACCTTCGTCACCACCGTGCTGCTCGGCCTGTCCTGCCTCGTCGCCCAGGCCGCCGTCGACGCCAACAAGGCCAGTGCCAAGGAGCTCGAGGCCGTCAAGGGCATCGGGCCGGTCCTGTCGGCCAAGATCGTCAAGGCCCGCGCCGACGCCCCCTTCCGCAACTGGGACGACATGATGAAGCGGGTGTCGGGGGTCGGGCCGGTCAAGGCTTCGCGCTTGTCGACCCAGGGGTTCACCGTCGGCGGCTCGGCCTACGCGGCCACCGACGCTGTGGCCGCGGCTGCCGCGAAAGCGCCAGCCCAACCGAGCCGTCCTGCGCCCGTCAACGTCGCCTCGGCCCAGGGCCGCAACACGGCCGCACCCGCAGCGAACCCTGCGGCACCGGCCTCCGCGCGACCGCAAGCCCAGGCGTCCGCCGCCGCGGCCAGCAAGTGACGCCAGCCCCACGCCAGGCGCACCACCCGCGACCCGAACAACACGCCTTGCGTGCGCCGCCGCACAAGGGGCCCGGGTTCCGACATCGCGCCGCCGCCGGCCCCGCCCGCGGCGGCGTTCACACGTCGTACACCACCTCTGCCTGCCCGCCGTGGGCGACCTCGCGCCATCGAGCCAGTGCCTCCTCACAGGGCCAGAACCGCGCCTCATCGCCCAGGTCGATCTCGGCGGCGGCACGCGGGCGTTGCAGCCTCAGCCGCACCGGCAAGCCCTGGACGAGCTCTCCCTCGTCAGTGCTCTGCCGCTTGGCGGGCCAGGCCTTCACCAGATCCGCCACCGGCGGGGCCGCCGCCTGCACCACCACGGCCAGGAAGCGCCCGAAACGCGCACGCGCCGTGGGCAGGTCCCAGATCTGCTGCACCGTCAGCCGCAGCCCGCCGGAGAAGCGGTCGAGCTGCACCCGTCCCTGGACGATCAGCAGCGTGTCGTCGACGAGCAGATCGCGCCGCGCATCGAGCAGGTCCTCGTTGGCCACCGCCTCGATCGAGGACTGACCGTCCTCGAGCCGGAAGATCGCCGCCCGGCCGCGCTGCCCGTTGACGACACGAAGGCCGGCGACGATGCCCGCGACGAGCTGCGGCTCGCGCGAGTCGGCCAGATCGCCGATCCGCAGCCGGGAAAAGCGCCTGACCTCCGCGGCGGATTCATCGAACAGGTGCCCGGACAGGAAGAAGCCCAGCGCCGTCTTCTCCAGCATCAGTCGCTCGCGCAGGCCCAGCGCCGGCGCCTGGACGAGCGCCGGCTCCTGTGTCGACGAGCCGTGCGCGTCGGGCTCGTCGCCGAAGTCGAACAGCCCACCCTGCAGCGCGTTGGCCTCCTGGGTGTCGGCCCAGTCGAAGGCCAGTCCGATGCTGGCCAGCGCTGCCGCGCGGTCCGCATGCAGGGCGTCGAAGGCACCTGCCTTGACCAAGGCCTCGACGACGCGCTTGTTCACCCTCTGCCGGTCCACCCGGGCGCAGAAGTCGAACAGGCTGCGGAAAGGGCCGCCGCCCTGCCCCTGCGCGCCCTCGCGCGCCGCGACGATGGCCTCGATCGCGCCCGCGCCCGTGCCCTTGACCGCGCCCAGGCCGTAGCGCACGCGCGTGTCGCTCACCGGCTCGAAGCGCCAGACCCCACGGTTGACATCAGGCGGCTCGAACTCGATGCCGAAGGCGCGCGCATCGTCCAGCAGCACCTTGAGCTTGTCGGTGTCGTCCATCTCCACCGTCATGTTGGCGGCGTAGAACTCGGCCGGACAGTGCACCTTCAGCCAGCCCGTGTGGTACGCCAGCACCGAGTAGGCCGCGGCATGGCTCTTGTTGAAGCCGTAGCCCGCGAACTTCTCCATCAGGTCGAAGACCTCGTCGGCCTTCTCCGCGGCGATGCCCTGCGCCGCCGCGCCCTCGCGGAAGATGGTGCGCTGCTTGGCCATCTCCTCGGGCTTCTTCTTGCCCATGGCCCGGCGCAGCAGGTCGGCGCCGCCGAGCGAGTAGCCGCCCAGCACCTGCGCAGCCTGCATCACCTGCTCCTGGTAAACGAAGATGCCGTAGGTCTCGGCCAGCACCG
>CAZFVH010000127.1:0-13490 GCA_964522465.1 uncultured Rubrivivax sp.
GCATCCTGCACGTCAGCGCCAAGGACAAGGGCACGGGCAAGGAGAACAAGATCACGATCAAGGCCAACTCCGGCCTGTCGGAGGCCGAGATCCAGAAGATGGTCAAGGACGCCGAGCTCAACGCGGCAGAGGACCAGCGCAAGCTCGAACTCGTGCAGGCGCGCAACCAGGCCGATTCGATGGTGCACTCGGTGCGCAAGAGCCTGGCCGAGCACGGCGACAAGCTCGACGCGGGCGAGAAGGAGAAGATCGAATCCGCGATCAAGGCGGCCGAGGAGTCGCTCAAGAGCGATGACAAGGCGCAGATCGAGGCCGCGACCGAAGCCCTGATGACCGCAAGCCAGAAGCTCGGCGAGAAGCTCTACGCCGATCAGGCGGCGGCCGCGCAGGCTGCGGGAGCGGCTGGTGCGGCCCAAGGCGCCGGTACGGGTGCAGGTCCTGGCGGCGGCGCATCGGCCTCGTCCCGGCCGTCCGACGACAACGTCGTCGATGCCGAGTTCAAGGAAGTCAAGAAGTGATCCCCGCGCCGGTCCCGAGGGACCGGCCCCTGATCCCGCCGCGCTGGGAGGAGGACCACGGTCTTCCCTCCCCCGCGGCGTGACCTTTTCCCGTGCCGACAGAGACCTCTTCCATGGCAAAGCGCGATTTCTATGACGTCCTGGGCGTGCCCAAGAACGCCAGCGACGACGACATCAAGAAGGCCTACCGCAAACTGGCCATGAAGTACCACCCGGACCGCAATCAGGGTGAAGGTGCGAAGGTTGCCGAGGAGAAGTTCAAGGAGGCCAAGGAAGCCTACGAGATGCTGTCGGACGCGCAGAAGCGCGCGGCCTACGACCAGTACGGCCATGCCGGGGTCGACCCGAACATGGCCGGTCGTGGCGGCGGTGGCACCGAAGGCTTCGGCGGCTTCGCTGAGGCCTTTGGCGACATCTTCGGCGACATCTTCGGCGGTGGCGGTGGCGGCGGGCGGCGCGGACCGGGCGGCCAGCAGGTCTTCCGCGGCAACGACCTCAGCTACGCGATGGAGATCACGCTGGAGGAAGCCGCCGCGGGCAAGGAAACCCAGATCCGCATCCCGAGCTGGGAGACCTGCGAAACCTGTCATGGCAGCGGCGCCAAGCCCGGCACCAGCCCCAAGACCTGCGGCACCTGCAACGGCAGCGGCAACGTCCATCTCCGCCAAGGCTTCTTCAGCATCCAGCAGACCTGCCCGCACTGCCGTGGCAGCGGCAAGATCATCCCCGAGCCCTGCACCACCTGCAACGGCGCCGGGCGGATCAAGAAGCAGAAGACGCTGGAGGTCCGCATCCCCGCTGGCATCAACGAGGGTATGCGCATCCGCTCGGCCGGCAACGGCGAGCCTGGCAGCAACGGCGGCCCCGCAGGCGACCTCTACATCGAGATCCGCATCAAGGCGCATGACATCTTCGAGCGCGATGGCGACGACCTGCACTGCACCGTGCCGGTGGGCATGACCACGGCCGCGCTGGGCGGCGCCATCGAGGTGCCCACGCTCGGCAGCAAGGCAGAGATCGAACTGCCCGAGGGTACGCAGCATGGCAAGACCTTCCGTCTGCGCGGCAAGGGCATCAAGGGCATCCGCTCGAGTTATCCGGGCGACCTGTACTGCCACATCACCGTCGAGACCCCGGTCAAACTGACCGAGCACCAGCGCAAGTTGCTGAACGAACTCGACGACTCCTTCCGGCGCGCCGGCGAGCGGCATTCACCGAACGCGAAGAGCTGGACCGATCGGGTGAAGGATTTGTTCAAGTGAGGCAGGCCGCGCTCGATCGGGCGCTCGCCTGCTTTGACGACGGCACCTTCGCGCGCGACCTGGCTCGTCGCGTGGCCTTCCGCACCGACAGCCAGGATCCGGACTCGCTGCCGCGTCTGCGCGGCTACCTGGCCGACGAATGGCTGCCGACGCTCGAACGGATGGGCTTCCAAGGCGCCGTCCACGACAACCCGGTCGCCACCGCGGGGCCGCTGCTGGTGGCGCAACTCCAGGAATCCGACGACCTGCCCACCGTCCTGATGTACGCCCACGGCGACGTCATCCGTGGCCAGGACGCGTCCTGGACGCGCGGTGCCGGCCCGTGGACCTTGGCGGCCGACGGCGAGAGGCTGTACGGACGCGGCACCGCCGACAACAAGGGACAGCACAGCATCAACCTCGCAGCACTCGAGCAGGTGCTGGCAATCCGGGGGCGACTCGGATTCAACCTCACTTGGCTGGTCGAGACCGGCGAGGAGACAGGCTCGCCAGGGCTGGCCGAGTTCTGCGCGATGCATCGGCAGGCGCTGGCTGCCGACGTGCTGATCGCCAGTGACGGACCACGCTGGCATCGCGACCGGCCGACCGTCTTCCTCGGCTCGCGTGGGGTGGCCAACTTCGACCTGACGCTGAAGCTCCGTGAAGGTGCGCATCACTCGGGCAACTGGGGCGGCCTGCTGCGCAACCCTGGCACCATCCTGGCGCATGCGATCGCCAGCCTCGTCGATGCGCGCGGTCGTCTTCTGGTCGAGGCGTTGCGTCCGCCACCGGTGCCGACGGCCGTGCGTGCCGCGCTACGTGACCTGCGCATCGAACCCTGCCCCGGGGATCCGGCGGTCGACCTGGACTGGGGGGAACCCGATCTGAGCCCGGTCGAACGTGTGATCGCGTGGAACACCCTGGAAGTACTGGCCTTCCGCACCGGCAACCCCGACCAGCCGGTCAACGCGATCCCAGCCCACGCGCACGCGACGATGCACCTTCGATTCGTCGTCGGCACCGCCGTGGAGAACCTGCGCGAGGCGGTGCGCGACCACCTGCGGGCCCACGGCTTCGGCGACATCGAGGTCAGCGAGCCCGTCGTGATGCAGGCCACCCGGCTGGACCCGGACAACGCCTGGGTGCGTTTTGCAATCGACAGCCTGCAGCGCACGTCGGGCATCGCGCCGGTGCTGCTGCCCAACCTGGGCGGCTCGCTGCCCAACGACGTCTTTGCCGACGGGCTCGGCCTGCCCACGGTCTGGATCCCGCACAGCTACCCGGCCTGCTCCCAGCACGCGCCCGACGAGCACCTGCTGGCACCGGTGGCGCGGCAGGCGCTGGCGCTGATGACCGGCCTGTTCTGGGATCTGGGCGAACGGGCAGCGACGCTGCCGCGACGCTGCGTGGCCACGGCAGGCTGAACGAGCGCCGGCGGCGCGCCCCTCCAAGCGACCCAGGCCCAGAGCGGCCCGGCTCCGTGCGCCGGCACTACCCGCCACTTGCCCGGCGCCTGGTACGGGTGATTGGCCCGAGCTTGGCCCCGGCTTGGCCTCCAGCGCGCCGCAGCCAGTCTTGCCGCCGGCCTCAATACTCGGAAGACGCCGCGTCCGCCGCCAGATTGTCAAAGCGCGTCAGCGGCCGCAGGAAGGTCATCTTCACTGTGCCCACCGGGCCGTTGCGCTGCTTGGCCAGGATGATCTCGGCCACGCCGGGCTCTTTCGAGTCCTTGTTGTAGTAGTCGTCGCGGTAGATGAACATGATCACGTCGGCGTCCTGCTCGATGGCACCGGATTCGCGCAGGTCGCTCATCATCGGGCGTTTGTCGGGGCGGGTCTCGACGCTGCGGTTGAGCTGCGACAGCGCGATCACCGGGCACTGCAGCTCCTTGGCCAGCGCCTTCATGCCGCGCGAGATCTCGCCCAGCACGGTGGCGCGGTTCTCGTCGCTGGAGTTGCTGCTGCCGCTCATCAGCTGCAGGTAGTCGATGACGATCAGACCCAGCGTGCCGCCGTACTGGCGGGCCAGGCGCCGAGCGCGCGCGCGCAACTCGGCCGGGTTCAAACCAGGCGTTTCGTCGATGAACATCGGCGCCTCGGCCAGCTTGCTCGCGGCCTCGGGCAGGCGCTCCCATTCGTCGTCGCGCAGCCGCCCGGTGCGCAGGTGCTGCTGGTCGATGCGGCCGAGTGAGCCGACCACACGCAGCGCGAGCTGCGACGCGCCCATTTCCATCGAGAAGACTGCCACCGGCAGCCCCTCCTGCACGGCCACGTGCTCGGCGATGTTCAGCGCGAAGGCGGTCTTGCCCATCGAGGGGCGCGCCGCGAGCACGATCAGGTCGCCCTTCTGCAGCCCGGCCGTCATGCGGTCGAGGTCGTAGAAGCCGGTGCGGATGCCGGTGACGTCCTCGGCGCCGTTCTGCTCGAGCTCCTGCACGCGGTCGATCAGCGCCTGCACCAGCTTGTCCATCTGCTGGAAGCCGGCGCCACCGCGCGAGCCCTCCTCGCCGATGCGGAAGATGCGGGACTCGGCCTCGTCCAGGATCTGCGACACCGGCTGGCCCTGCGGATTGAAGGCGGTGGTGGCGATCTCGTCGCTGGCGGCGATCAGCTTGCGCAAGACCGCGCGCTCGCGCACGATCTCGGCATACCGGCGCACGTTGCTCGCGCTCGGCACGCTCTGCGCCAGCGCGTTGAGGTAGGCGATGCCACCGCAGTCCTGCGCCTGACCCAGGCTCTGCAGGCCCTCGTAGACGGTGATCACGTCCGCGGGCTTGGTCGCACCGATCAGCTTGGCGATGGCGGCGAAGATGAGGCGGTGCTCGTGGCGGTAGAAGTCGCTGTCGGTGAGCAGGTCGGCGCACTTGTCCCACGCCAGGTTGTCGAGCAACAGGCCGCCGAGCACGCTCTGCTCGGCCTCGGTGGAGTGCGGTGGGACGCGCAGGCGCGCGACCTCGTCGTCACGGCCGGCGGCCGTGGGGGGAAGGGAATTGAAGACGGCTGACATCGGCCCGATGATAGGCGGGGCCTGCGCCGAGCCTGTGGACAAGACTGGGGACAAGCCGGGGGGAAGCAGTGGACTTCGCGAGCCGGCCGGGACGTCGGGAGGGCCAGGGGCTACAAGGTCCCCGGGTCGACGTTGGCGCCGCAGACGATCAGGCACACCGTGTCATCGGGCCGCGGGCGCCAGACCCCGCTGCGCAGCGCCGCCAGCGGGAGGGCTGCCGCAGGCTCGACCGCCAGGCGCAGTTCGCGCCACATCTCGCGCTGCGCCTGGCGGATGGCCTCGTCAGACAAGGTGCGCACCTCGTCGACCAGGCGCTGCGTCACGCCCCAGGCGATTTCGCCGATGCGCCGCGCGCCGAGCGAATCGACCGCCACGCCACCGACCTCCACGTCCACCGGGCCGCCTTGGGCGCGCGCCTGCGCCAGTGTCGGCGCCAGTTCCGGCTCGAGCGCGACGACGCGTCCGCGCACCCCGAAGCCGGCCGCCAGCCCCGCGACCAGCCCGCCGCCGCCGACGCTGACCAGCGTGGCGTCGGGCGCCCGCCCGCCCTGGGCCTCGATCTCCAGGGCCAACGTGCCCGCCCCGATCACGACCTCGGGCTGGTCGTAGGCGTGCACGAGCACCGCACCGGTCTCGCGCTGCCGCGCCAGGCAGGCCTCGAGCGCCTGCGGGTAGCGCGCGCCCTGCACGGTGACCCTGGCGCCAAGCGCGGCCAGCCGGTCGCGCTTGGCCTGCGGGCAGACCTCGGGCACGAACACCTCGCACGGCAGGCCCAGATGCGCGGCGGCCTGCGCGCAGGCGATGCCGGCGTTGCCGCCGGAGGCGATCACCGCCCCAGCCGATGGGCTCGCCGCCGAGGCCATCAAGCGCCACAGCATCCCGCGCGCCTTGAAGCTGCCGCTGACCTGCAGGTGCTCGAGCTTCAGCCACACTTCCCGGCAGTCCACGCCCAGCGCGGCGCCGGGCAACTTCCACAGCGGCGTGCGACGCAGCAACGGCCGCGGGCCGCCGAACATCGCCAGATCGGCAGACTGGATCTGCTGACCCAGCGCGTCGACATCCAGGACACAGGGGAATAGCGAAGTCATGGCGTGAGCACATCCTCGATCGGCTCGGCTGCATTCTGGCCGGTCGGCGCACGAATGCAGCCAGGGCATCCGGACAACGCGTCAGCCGGTCGCCCGCGATCACGCAGCCCTTGGGGAGCGCTGCCGCCATCGGGCACGCCGCACTTCCCTGACGGTTTCACGCACCCCACACCCGGCGTGCCACCCGCTGCATGTTGCCGCCGAGCACCAGCGCGGCTTCGCTCGCGCTCATGCCCAGCGACTGCAGCGCCGGCCCGAGCTCGCGCCACGCGCCGATCGGCGGGTAGGTGGAAGGGTCGTCGCGGTCGTAGCCGGCCGAAGGCGGCCACCACCAGGTCGGGTCGAAGCCGCCAGGGGGTGTCTCGTCGATGCCGGGCTGGTGGAAGCTGATGTCCAGACCGATGCCCACGTGCTCGACGCCGACGAGATCGGCCACATAGGCGGCATGACGTGCGACATCGTGCGCCGTCGGATGGATCGATTCGAGGAAACGCGACACCCCGTTGACGCAGACCACGCCGCCGGTGGTCGCGCAGGACCGGATCTGCTCGTCGGTGATGTTGCGGCCGTGATCCACCAGCGCGGCCGGGTTGGCGTGGCTGAAGATCACCGGCGCCGACGACGTGGCCATGATGTCGAGCGACGACCGCCGCCCGGTGTGCGAGCAGTCCATCAGCACGCCGGCACGGTTGACGGCTTCGACCATGCGCCGGCCCAGCGCCGTCAGACCCTGCTCGTCGTCATGGCATCCCCCAGCCACGGCGTTGTTGCGGTTATAAGCGAAGTGCATCTGCCGCACGCCCAGGTCGCGGTACAGCGCCACCATCTCGGGCTGGCCGAGCAGCGGCACTGCGCCCTCCAGGTCGAAACCCACCGCCAGCCGCCCCGTAGCCGCCGCGGCCTCGATGTCGGCCACGGTGCGGGGCAACACATAGCGATCCGGGTGGGCAGCGATGCGGGCTCGGAAGGCCGCGATCACCGGCAGGATCTGCTCCAGCGGGTTCATGTCCATGCCGATATTGATCGACACGTAATGCACGCCGCAGGCGCGGTAGTCCTCGAGCGGCGAGAAATCGGCCTGCGGGTTCAGCGGCAGGCAGGCATGGGCTTCCCAGGTGATCGAAGGTGTCATCGAAAAATTGCTCCAACAGGTTCGGTGGCTTGCGACGGTTCGCGCGGTGGGCGGTGGAGATGGATGCTGGATGTGCGAAGGATGGGGGCAATCGAAGACGGACGCAGCGACGGCCTGGGGTCGCCGATGCACCGCTGCGACGATCCGACGAGGTCAGCCCTCGACCGGGCCGACACATCCCCCCCACCCGATGCGACGCGCACCGGGGCGTTCGCAGTACGCCTGCAAGATCAGCACGTCACCGCTCTCGAGGAAGGTCCGGGTTTCGCCACCGGGCAAGGTGAACGGTTGCTTGCCACCGACGGTCAGTTCCTGGAGACAACAGGCGTGTTCAGGTTCAGGTCCGGACAGGGTGCCCGTGCCCAGCAGGTCACCCGGCCTGAGGTTGCAACCGCCCATGGTGTGGTGGGTCACGAGCTGGGCCAGGGTCCACCATGCCGCATCCGGCCAGTTGCTGTGGGAGATCCGTGCGGGCGGCAAGCCCGCAGACTGCATGCCAGGGGTGTGCAGCCAAGCCTCCAGTCGGACATCGAATGCGCCGAAAGCCCGGTTGACCGCGCTGTCCAGGTAAGCCAGGGTTCCAGGATCACCGCCGTCGACGGTCGGTCGCCGAAAAGGCTGTCTGAACGGGGCAAGTGCCTCCATCGTGACGATCCAGGGCGAGATCGTGCTGGCAAAACTCTTTGCCAGGAAGGGGCCCAGAGGCTGGGACTCCCAGGCCTGCACATCCCGTGCCGACCAGTCGTTCAGAAGGACCATTCCGAATAGGTGGTCATCCGCACGATCGATGGGCACGGGGTCGCCCAGGGCGTTGCCGGTACCGATGAAGGCCCCCAGTTCCAGTTCGAAGTCCAGTCGCTGGCTGGAGCCCACGACGGGCACTGTGCTTCCGGTCGGGCGTATCTGCCCAGTCGGTCGCCGCACCGGGGTGCCGCTGACGACGATGGACGAAGCCCTCCCGTGGTAGCCGACGGGGACCCACTTGTAGTTGGGCAGCAGGGGACTGTCCGGACGCGAGATCCGACCCGAGGCCGTCGCGTGATGGATGCCCGTGTAGAAATCGGTGTAGTCGCCGATCTGGCATGGCAGGTGCATGGTGCATTCGGACTGGGCACACAGGGCCGACGCCAGGACTGGCTCGAGCGGGCTGCCCTCGGCCAGGGCAGCACTCAGCCAGGCCCGGAAGGTGCGGCGAGCGGCCGTGCCCATGGCCATGAATGCCTGCAGGTCGCCTGCGGCCAAGGGCGCGAGCATCACAAGGATTTCACCAGCGCCGGCGATCTGCTCACGAGACGCGGCCCGCAACACAGCGTCGACGGCCCGCAAGTCCAGCACCTGCTCGCCTATGGCCACCCCGATGCGCGGCAATGGGTCATCGCGGGTGTGGAAGCGGCCGAACGGAAGGTTCTGGATCGGGAAATCGCCACCAGGGATGTCCGCGCGCGGCACCCAGCTGCGCAGACCGGGGGCATGGGTCGGGTCTGTGAGGGTCGTCATCGGCTGCTCGTGACTGGAGATCGGATTCGGATGCGGGCACATGTTGCCATGCATGATGACCGTGGCGACGCTGACGCATGACCCGTTGAGGGTTTGTCCTCGTATTCATCGATCGGGGCGCGGCCCTAAGATCTGTCAAGGCGGGCAGACGTCGGCGCGACCGGAGAGTGGCCGCGACGTCCTCGGCATCAGCCTGACGGATCGGGCTGGTGTGCACATGACCCGACCGGCAATGCGGAGCAGACCGTCCTGCCCGTTGCAATGATGACAGGAGACAAAGCAATGATGAAGAAGAAGGCGAGTGCTGCTGCTTCGGCTGTGGCGGTGGGGCTGTGGTGTGCCGGCTACCTTTCCACGGCATCGGCACAGGCACCGCTCGGCGAGCCGGTACCACCGCTGTCGGTCGTGTACTACTCGACGGACATGGGTCCGGAGTTCGAGCAATCGGCCCGTGCACTGTCCGACGAGTGGCGCAAGCTCGGCATCGAACTCCAGCTGCGTCCGGTGCAGTTCAGCACCTTCGTCTCGCAGATCATCGTCGGCGGACAGTTGCAGGACATCGGTGTCTTCACCGTTGGCGGTGATCCCGACCGGGTCGACCCGACCTATTGGGTCTACGACATCGCCGCCTGTGGGCAGCGCCGCAACGGCTCGAAGTTCTGCAACGAGGAATACAGCAAGCTCGCGGGGGACCAGCGGGCCAAGATGAACTCCGAAGAGCGCTTGCGTGCAGTGCACGATCTGCAGGTGAGATTCCACAAGGAGATGCCGTGGTGGCCCGTGATCAACCGGGTCTACGGTCTGGTGTGGAACAACCAGAAATGGGAAGGGATCACCAGCCCTGAACCCTTTGCTGCCCATGAGTCCATCGTGGACCCCTGGCTGAAGGCCAAGCCGAAGACCGACGACCGTTGGCTGGATTGGGCCTATTTCGAGGACGTCAAGACCTACAACCCCATTGCCGAAGAGGGTGCCGTAGGCTGGATCCGCTTCGTCTTCGACACCTTCGCCAAGAACAACTCCAAGGGTGAGACCGTACCCTGGGCAGCGCAATCCTGGCGCTTCATCGACGACCGGACGATTGAACTCGTCCTGCGAGATGGCATGACCTTCCACGACGGTCGTCCGGTCACGGTGGACGATGCCGTCTTCTCCATCCAGAAGTTCGTCGAATGGCAGCCGCCCGCGATGTCGTCCCGGGTACGCAATCTGGCGGGCGCCGAGAAGGTCGACAACAAGACCTTCCGCATCAAGCTCAAGCAGCCGGATGCCTCGTTCGAGATCACGGTCCTGACCTACCTCTTCATCCTGCCCCAGCACATCTGGCGCGATGCACCGGCCAAACCCGCGGAGTGGGACATCGTTGCGGCACGCAAGGTCGTCGGATCCGGGCCGTTCAAGTTCAAGACCTGGCGTCTCAACGAGGTCCACGAACTCGAGACCCACCGCGCGCACTTTGCCGCGCCTGCGTATGACGGCATTCGGCGTCTCGCGCTCGGGCAGGCCGACGCGATCCGCTCGGCCATGATCAGCGGCACGGGCGACATCGCCACCACGGTGTTGCCGGTGGCCACGATGAGCGACCTGACCAAGAGTCACCGCCACCTCTCCTTCCTCGAGGCACCGTCACACTCTTCGATGTTCGTGTGGGTGAACAACCAGAAGGCCCCTTTCAACGACCGGAATTTCCGGATGGCTCTGCGCACTGCCACGAACAAGCAGCGTGTCGTCGTTGAAGGCTGGCAAGGGTTCGCCAGCGTGGCGGGTGAAGGAAACGTGCCGATTGCCCTGGGCAAGTGGCACAACCGGACGCTGGAGAAGATTCCCTTCGACGTCCAGAAGGCTCGCAAGATCCTGGCCGACGCCGGCTATGGGTGGGACGCGCGCGGACGCCTGCACATGCCTCGCAAGTGACCAACGTCCTGTGACCTCGCCCGGTGCGTGCCCATAGGGGACCGCGCCGGGCCTCCTCCTTCCTGTCCCCTAGCCTTCATGCGTGCCTACGTCCTGCGCCGTCTGGCGCAATCGGCGTTGGTCATCTTCGTGGTGACCACACTGATGTTCTTCATGTTTCGTGTCATGCCGGCGGACCCGACGGCCATGATGATCGAGCAGGGCATGTCGGACGAGGCGCGGCAGGCGCTCTTGCGTGAGTGGGGTCTCACCGGGTCGCTGTGGGAGCAGTACCTGCGCTACCTGGGTAACCTCCTGCTCTTCGACTTCGGAAACTCCTTCTTCTACCGCAAGCCTGTCTGGGACGTGCTGTTGCCCCGTATCGGGCACACGCTGTGGATCGCAGTGCCCGGCCTGCTGTTGGGCGCGGCCATCGGCGCCACGCTCGGGATGTTGGTGGGATGGGCCCGCCGCGGCAGCGCCATCGAGCGCAGCGGGATCCTCGTGGCGACCGTGATCCGCGGCACGCCCAGCTTCATCATCAGCATCGTGCTGCTGGTGGTGTTCTCGAGCTGGCTGGGACTCTTCCCGGCCTTCGGCATGGGCGGAACCGGTGGCGAAGAAGGACTGGGCAGGTTCTTCCGTCTGGAATTCCTGCATCACCTGATCCTCCCGCTGGTGGCCGTGGTCATCTACTTCATCCCGGAGAACCTGCTGCTGATGCGCAGCGGCGTGGTCGAGAACCGGACGGAAGACTACATCGAACTCATCCGCGCCAAGGGCGTGCGCGATGTCCGCGTGGCATGGCATGCCGCGCGCAACTCCCTTCTCCCCCTGATCACGTGGTTGTTCCCCGCACTGGCGGAGACGATCGCCGGTGTCGTGGTGATCGAGATCGTCTTCAGCTGGCCTGGCATCGGACGTGAATTGGTGCTCGCGGTCACACGTCAGGACTATCCGCTGGCCCAGGCGGCCTTCTTCCTGCTGGCCTGCATGGTCGTGCTGGCCAACCTCGCTGCCGACCTGGTCTACGGCTGGCTCGATCCACGGGTGGTCTACCGGTGAGCGCATCGAATTCAACCCCTCCCGCAGGCGCACGCCTCGTCGATCGCCAACCTTCGGGCGCCCTGGCATCCCTGCGCTACATCGTCGACGACCGCTTCGCGCTGGCCAGCGTCATCATCCTCGGCCTCTTCCTGCTGGTGGCGCTTCTGTCACCTTGGCTGGCGCCCTATCCTCCGTTCGAGGCCGCAATGAACGACCTGGGTCGCCTGCGCCGGCTGGAGGCACCTTCAATCGACCATCTGCTCGGCACCACAGCCTTCGGCAACGACGTGCTTTCGCAGTTCCTGCTGGGTTTCCGGGTGGCCTTCCTGGTCGGGCTCGTGGGGGCGGCGGCCGTGGGCCTGATCTCGACGGTCTTCGGCATCGTCTCGGGCTATTTCGGCGGCCGTATCGACGACGTGCTGATGCGCATCACGGACGTGGCGTTGTCCATCCCCACCTTGCCCTTCGCCATCGTCGCCGTCGGCTTGCTCGGGCCGAGCGTGGGCAACATCATCCTGGTGATCACGCTGCTGTTCTGGCGCAACGGCGCCCGGATCATCCGCTCAGCGGTGCTCACGGAGCGCGAACGTGTCTACGTGAAATGGGCTCGGGCCGCGGGCGCCTCGCATCTGCACATCATCCTGCATCACATCCTGCCCAATGTCTTCCGAGTTGTGTTCCTGTGGGTGACGATGTCGGTGGCCTTCGCCATCCTGACGGAGGCGAGCCTGAGTTTCATCGGCCTGGGTGATCCTTCGGTGGTCAGTTGGGGCCAGATGCTCAACACCGCCTTCGCCAGCGGCAACATCCGAACAGCGTGGTGGTGGGTGGCGCCGCCGGCCATCGCACTGGTGCTGCTGATCTCCTCCCTGTACCTCATCGGCCGCGCCTTCGAGGAGCAGGCCAATCCCCGCCTGCGCCGGGGTTGAACCTGGATCCATGTCCTTGACAAGACTCGACGAGACCTTGCAGGCCAAGCCGCCTGTCCAGTTGCGCGTGGCCGATCTGCGCGTGACGTACGCCTCCACCCGTGGCCCGCTGCGCGCGCTCGAGGGGGTTTCCTTTGACGTCGAGCCAGGGTCTTCGCTCGGTCTGGTGGGCGAGAGCGGGTGCGGCAAGAGCACGGTACTGAAGGCCATCCTGCGTCTGCTGCCCGAGAGTGCCGTCACAGGCGGACAAGTACAGGTGGACGGCGAGGACCTCCTCGCGATGTCATCCGAAGCCTTGCGGCGCGTGCGCTGGAACAAGGTTGCGCTCGTGACCCAGAGCGCGATGAATGCGCTCGACCCCGTGATCCGGGTGGGCGACCAGATCGTCGAGTCGATCCAGGCCCACCACGCCACGGGGCAGCAGGAGGCCTGGGCCCGCGCCGAAGCCATGTTCCGCCTGGTCGGTCTGCCAGCCCACCGACTGCGGGAGTTTCCGCACCAGTTCTCGGGGGGCATGCGCCAGCGCGCCGTGATCGCGATGGCGCTGAGCCTGAACGCGGGGTTGCTCCTGGCCGACGAGCCAACCACGGCGCTGGACCCCATCATGCAGGACCAGATCATGTCGCGCATCCGTGCCCTTCAGCGCAGCCTGCGGCGTTCGATGATCCTGGTCACCCACGACGTCGGGCTCGTGTCCGAGAACTGCGACACCGTGGCGGTGATGTACGCTGGCCGCATCGTCGAGCGCGGCGCCACCGGCGTCGTCCTCGGTTCGCCCGGCCACCCGTACACCATGGGCCTGCGCAATGCCTTTCCGCGCATGCCGGGTGACGACGAGGACCGTCCACCGCTCATCTCGATGAGCGGCGGCCTGCCCAGCCTGCTCGATCCGCCGCCAGGCTGCCGATTCGCGCCACGCTGTCCTTTCGCGAAACCCTTGTGTACGCGTGAGGAACCCGCGCTGCGCGCGACCGTCGGGGGCCAGGAAGTGGCGTGCCACTTCGCGGAGCACGCCGTGGCGTTCCGCGCAGACGCCTTGCGGCCGGCCACCTGGCGCCAAAAGGGAGGGTGATGCGGTGAGCCGTGACACCACGACCGATCATCCAGTGGTCGAAGCGCGAGGCCTCGCCACGCACTTC
>CAZFVH010000128.1:0-13366 GCA_964522465.1 uncultured Rubrivivax sp.
CGGCCTCGGTCGGATCGCCGACCGCGGTCCACCCCGCGCCGGCCTGAGGTGGCAGCAGCTGCGCGTCGTTGCAAAGCGCTGCGGCCTGCAGCAGGTCGTGCAGAGTCGTGTCCTGCAACCGATCCATGCCCACGGCGAGCCCGGGGATCGACGCTGGGGCGGCGCCGGATCCCGCGCCCTGGGTGTCCTGCCGCACCCAGCGCAGTGCGCCCTCGGGCGCGTAGCCGATGCCGTCCACCTCGATGTCACGCCCGTCGGGCAGCCACAGCGCCACGGCGGTCATCTCGTTGCGTGTGAGCGTGCCGGTCTTGTCGCTGCAGATCACCGTCGTCGAGCCCAGCGTCTCCACCGCGGACAGACGCCGGATGATGGCGCCGCGCGCGGCCATGCGCTGCATGCCCACGGCCAGCGCGATCGTCATCGCCACCGGCAGGCCCTCGGGCACCATGGACACCATCTGGCTGATGGCGACCATCAGCACCTCGGACAGCGGCAGCTCGCGCCACAGCCCGAGCAGCACCACCAGCACGAACAGGCCCAGCGCCGCGGCCACGAGCGCCCGGCCGAAACCTTCGAGCCGGTGCTCCAGCGGGGTGCGGGGCTCCTCGGCGCGCTCGGTCAGGCCGGCGATGCGGCCGACCTCGGTGTGCGCGCCGGTGGCCACCACCACCGCCAGCGCGCGGCCTGCGGTGACGTGGGTGCCGGAATAGACCATGTCGTGCCGGTCGGCCAGGCCGGTGGCCTCGGGCACCGGGTGCACGCCCTTGCTCACGGGCACCGACTCGCCGGTGAGCGCGGCCTCGGCCACCTGCAGTTGCGCGGTGTCGATCAGACGCGCGTCGGCGCCGATGGCGTCGCCCGCGGCGAGCACCAGCAGGTCGCCGGGCACGAGGTCGCGGGCCTCGATCACCTGCTCCCGGCCGCCGCGGCGCACCCGCACGCGCAGGGCCGACAGGCGCCGCAGCGCCGCCATCGAGCGCTCGGCCCGGCCTTCCTGGAAGGTGCCGATGAGCGCGTTGACCAGCACCACCGCCAGGATCACCGCCGCGTCGCCATGATGGCCCAGGGCGACCGCCAGCACCGCGGCGGCGAACAGGATGTAGATCAGCGGGCTCTTGAACTGGCGCGCAAAGGTCTTCCAGGCCGGGCGGGGTGGCGCCTCGGGCAGGGCATTCGGGCCGTGGTGGGCCAGCCGTTGATGCACCTGCGCCGCGTCCAGGCCTCGAGTGGGCTCCACCTGCTGCGCGTGGAGGGCTTCGGTCGGTGTCAGCGCATGCCAGGCGGTGTCGTCGCCGTGCGCCCTGCCGGTGTTCGGCCGGGCATGTGGCGTGGTGGCCGGATGGGCGGGCGGGCGGTGCGAGGAGAGTTGTCCGTCTTCGGCCATGGCGCATTCTGGACAGCCCATGGGGTCCGAGGGCGTGCACCGCCTGGCGATGAGGCTTTTGCTTGATGCGGGTCAATCGCGCATGAGCGATTTCCACGCGAGCCGGGGTGGAGGCCTGGTTCAGGCATCGACGATCCCGGCTCCAACCCGGTTCGAGTTCGTTCGAGTCTCGTCGATTCCCTTCGGGCCCCTTCGAGATCCTTCGAGATCCCGCGAACCGGGCGGGCACTGTGACACGGCCCGCCGGGCAGCGGCCCGCGCATGCCTTCAGCCCGTGCCTTCGAGCCTGCGCCTCAACCCGCTGACGCGCAGCGTAGGGCGTTGCAGCGCACGGTCAAGCAGGGCGAGGTCGCGCGCGACCAGGGTGAGGGCGCGGCGCGCGCGGGTGATGCCCGTGTAGACGCCTTCGCGCGTGAGCACCGGCAGGTCGGCCTCGGGCAGCACCAGCGCGACATGGCCGAACTCCGAACCCTGGCTCTTGTGCACCGTCATCGCGAAGGCGGTCTCGACCTGCGGCAACCGGCCCACCGGGATCGAGCGCAGCGCGTCGCCGTCCAGGAAGTGGGCGCGCAGCGTGGGGTCGCCGGCAGGGCCGCGCAGCACGATGCCGATGTCGCCGTTGAACACGCCCAGGGCGGCGTCGTTGCGTGTGACCATGACCGGGCGGCCCTCGTACCACTCACCGGTGTGGACGGGGAGCCCGTGACGCGCCAAGCCGTGTTCGATCGCACGGTTCAGGCCGTCTACGCCCCAGTCGCCGTCGCGGCGCACGCACAGGACGCGGAAGGCGTCGAAGCCCTCCAGCACCTCGCGCACCCAGCGCTCCCAGGGGCTCCGGGGCGCAGATGGCGCGGGAGACGCAGACGGCGCAGATGGCGCGGCTGGCGCGGGTGCCGCAGCCGACCCGGTCTGATCGGTCCGTCCCGGGAGGCCCGGGTCATCCGGGTTCGACCGTTCCACTGGCCTGCGGGCCAGGCGCTCCACATGGGCGAGGTATCCCGGGGCAGTGTCGTGCCGGCCTCGAACGGCCAGTGACACCGTGCGACGCGGATCGGCCGCTTGGATAGCCGCGACGGCCGCGACGGCCCCGTCGACGTCGCGCCCCAGCAGCGCATGGGCGCCGGCCGAGTCGCCGCGATTGACGCAGGCGGCCAACTGGCCGATCGGCCCGTCGAACCGGCGGCTGCGACGCAGCATCACCGTCTGCTGGGCCAGCGCGCTGCCCGGCCCGCGCAGCGCCGGCGGGATGTCCTGGCCGCAGACCTGGCGCACCCAGTCGACGGTCTGCGCGTCGTAGCCGCCTCTGGGCGGCGTGCCCGATGGGGGCGGTGTGCCCGGCTCGGCGGCCAGGGCGGCCTCCTCGACCACGGCGTGGCGGCACAGCTCGCCCATCACCGCGCCGGCCTCCACCGACGACAGCTGGTCCTTGTCGCCCAGCAGCACCAGGCGGGCCTGGGGTGGCAGCGCCTCGAGCAGTTGCGCCATCAGCCCCAGGTGCACCATCGACGCCTCGTCCACCAGCAACACGTCCAGCGGCAGAGGGTGGGAGGCGTCATGGCGGAAGCGCCGGCTGTCGGGACGCGGGCCGAGCAAGGCGTGCAAGGTGCGCCCAGGGCCGAGCTGTGGGGCCCAGGCTGTCAGGCCCAGGGGGTCGCCCGGGAGCTCGTGCAGGGGCTCGAGCGCCTGCGCGATCGACTGCCGCAGCCGCGCCGCGGCCTTGCCGGTGGGTGCGGCCAGGCCCACGCGCAGCGGTGCCGCCTGCCCGCGCAGCGCCTGCATCGCCACCAGCAGGCGCGCGGCGGTGTAGGTCTTGCCGGTGCCGGGGCCGCCGGTGACCAGCGTCAAACGGCCGCGCAGCGCCAGCGCGCAGGCGATCTTCTGCCAGTCGGGGCCTGCCGTGGGGGCAGGCTCGGGTGGATTGCCATCCGCGCCGGCCGTGCCTGCCGGGGCGGGAAAGAGCTGGTCCAGCAGCGCGCGCGCGGCGTGGGGGTCCACCGTCGCGTCCGGCACGCTTCTGCCGCCGCCGCCGCCGCGCAGGCGCGCCTGCAGGTGCCGCGCGATCAGGGTCTCCTCAAGCCAGTGGCGCCGCAGGACCAGCACCGAGCCCGCCAGCACCAGCGGGCTGACGCCGGCCGCGTCGGCGGGGTCGATCTCGACCGCCTCGCACGCGCCCCAGGCCTCACGCCGCGCGCGGTCGTCGGCCGGCAGGATCCCGAGCGCGGCCTCCAGATCGGGCAGGCCGGCTTCAGGCCAGCCGAGCGCGGCGCCGGGTCCGACGTTCGCGTGTGCATTCTTGCGGACGGCAGAGGCTGCGCTGGGCACCCCATCGGACGCGGGCAGGTCGGCCTGAGTGTGGGCGTCAGGGGCCGGGGCAGGGGCAGGGGCAGCGGTTTCGATTCCGGTTTCGGTTTCGGCCTCCGGATGGGCCGCAGTCCCGGTCGCGAGGGCGGGCAGCAGCAGACCGGTGTGTCCGCGGCCTTCCATGTGGGCCACCCACGCGGTGGCAAGCACCAGGCTGGCCGGCGCCCGCGCGTCGGTTTCGGCGACGAAGCGCGCCAGCGCGACGTCGAGGTCGCGCAGCCAACCGGCCGCGCGCCAGCGCTCGAGCGTGACGAGGACTTCCTGGACGGTCATGCGCGGACCTTTCGGCGCTCTTGCCGGTGCGCCAGCGTGATGGGGGCTTCGCGGGTGGTCATGGGTGCACGCGTCACGCCTGCGGCACCAGCGCGTCCAGCGCCTCGAGCATCGCGAGCGATGCCGGGAGCGTGCAGCAGCCGTTCATCGGGCCCTGCACGCCGCGCAGGAAGAGGTAGACGGCCCCGCCCAGGTGGTGCGCGGGCCGGTAGGCCGGGCCCAGGCGCGCACGCAGCAGGCGGTGCAGCGCCAGCAGGTAGAGCGCGGCCTGCACGTCGTAGCGGTGCTCGAGCATGGCCGCCTCCATCGCTGTGGCGGTGTAGTCGTGGTCCTGCCGGCCGAGTGCGTTGGATTTGTGGTCGAGCACCCAGTGGCGGCCACCGTGCTCGAAGACCAGGTCGACAAATCCCATCAGCATGCCCTGCAGGGTGCGCGGCACCAGGGCCGGGCGCGGACGGCCAGGAAAGAGGTGATCGCGGCACAGCGCGTCGAGCGTTCCGCAGGACAGCCCGTCGCTGGGGAACCAGAACTCCATCTCGGGGACGAGCGTGCCCAGCGCCGACAAGGGGGCGCCGACGGCCGGCAGCGGCCGGCTGCATACCGCGCGCAGCCAGTGCACGACATCGTCGGCCTGCGCGCCCCAGCCCTGCTGGGCGCAGCGGTACGCCAGACGCTGCTGCAACTCGGCCGAGGTGTCGAGCGCAAACCCCTCGCCGGCCAGCCATTCGAGCTGGTCGTGCAGGAAGTCGCCCGCGTGCGCGCCGCGCGGGAAGCGGTGCCAGGGCGCGTGGTCAAGGTGCTGGGCAGCCCGCTCGGGCGGTGACGCGACGCTGGTGCCGGGCGCTGGCAGGACGTCCGGTTCATCCTCGCGCAGTGGGCGGCCGCCGGACGTGTCGGGGGGCAGATCGAGAGCCCGGTCTGACCTGCCGGCGCCCGGACGTCCCGCATCGCGCACCAGCGCCGAGTAGCTGCTGAGCGACCAGTGACGATCGAAGGTGGCCTCGTACACGGGGGCTGGGCTCAGCGTGGGGGCCCCATCGCGGGGAAGCAGCCGGGTCGCGGACGGCCAGGGCAGGGCCTCGTTGTCGGCCGAGCCGATCTCCACGACGCATACCTCAGGGCTGCTGTGCGCCCAGGCAGCGCGCACCGCCGCGGACGCCTGGCCCTGCCCCGCGGCACCTGCACCTGCACCTGCACCTGCACCTGCACCTGCACCGGAGGCGGCGATGCCGGACACCCCGTCTGAGGCCTGGCCGCCTCCGGGGTAGGCCAGCAGATGGCCGATGGCGCTGTGCGCCCACTGTCCTGCCTTGGCCTTGCCCTTGCGCACGTCGGCCAGACCCACCCACAGCAGATGCCGCGCCCGGGTCAGCGCCACGTACAACAGGCGCATCTGTTCGCGGCGCAGCTCTTGCTCCGCCAGCGCCCACTGCGCGTCGTCGGGGCCCAGGACCGGCTCGCGGTCGCCCTTGTCGGCGCCTGCGATCGCGCCGCTGTCTGCGCTTGCGATCGTGCCGCCGTCTGCGCCAGTGCTCGCGCCACGGCCCGCGCCGGAGGGCAGGACTGCGGGTGCCGATGCCCGCGCCTCGAGACCGCTGACGATGGCCGCATCGGACCCGTCGGGCGGCAGCATCAGCACCATGTCGCGCCGGGCCTGCCCGGGCCGGCCGAGCGAGCGGGTGTGCGCCGCGAAGGGCAGGAAGACGAGCGGGTATTCCAGGCCCTTGGACTTGTGGATGGTGACCACCTGCACCAGGTCGGCGTCGCTTTCGAGGCGCAGCACCTGCTCCTCGCCGTCAGGCCCTTGCGCGCTGTCGTCGATGCGCTGCTGCAGCCAGCGGATCAGGGCCGGGGCGGTGCGGGCCTGGGGAGCGGCGGCCTGCAGCAGTTCGGCCAGGTGCAGCACATTGGTCAGGCGCCGCTCGCCGGGGGGGGCGCTGTCGTCGTCAGACATGTCCGGGCCGACTGCGCCCCCTGCCGCGCCGCTGCTTGCCAGCCAGCGCGCCGGCAGGCCGAAGTGGTGCAGCATCTGCCGCACCATGGCGAGGATGCCGCGCGCCTGCCAGGTCTGGCCCAGCGCGCGCAGCGACTCGCATCGGCGGTCCAGCTGCGTGTCGTCCTCGGCCAGCGCGCGCAGTTCGGCCATCGACAGGCCCAGCAGGGCCGTGGCCAGCGCCGCGCGCGCCAGGCGCACGTCGCGCGGCGCGGCCGCGGCCTGCATCAGCCGCAGCAGGTCCCGGGCCTCGACGCTGGCGAACACGCTATCCTTGTCCGACAGGTAGACCGACGCCACGCCGCGGCGCCGCAGTTGCGCGCGCACGGTGTCGGCCTCGCGCCGCGACTGCACCAGCACCGCGATGTCGGCCGGGCGCAGACGTCGGAAGGGCTCGCCTTCCTCCTCGAAGCCCACGGCCGGGTCGTTCAGCAACTCCACGATGCGCTGCGCGCAGTGCGCGGCGTGCAGGCGGCGGCTGTCGGCGCCGCGCCGCGGTGCGGCGTCGGCCACCAGCGTCACCGCCGGCAGGGTGCCCTCGGCGTCGACCAGGCGCTGCGCACGGCCGCGCGCGCCGACCTCGACGAAGGGCAGGGGCGACGCCCCATCGCCACGGCCGAAGAGGAAGGCGCCCTCGCTCGCATGGCGCTCGGCGCCGAGGAACAGCCCGTTGACCGCCTGCACCAGCGCCTGCGTCGAGCGGTGGTTGGTGGCCAGGGCGTGGTGGCGCCCGGCGGTGGCCGCGCGCGCCCGCAGATAGCTGTGGATGTCGGCCCCGCGAAAGCCGTAGATGGCCTGCTTCGGGTCTCCGATCAGCAGCAGCGTGCGTTGCGGGTCGTCTTCGGCGATGCGGTAGAGGCGTTCGAAGATGCGCAACTGCACCGGGGAGGTGTCCTGGAATTCGTCGACCATTGCCACCGGGAAACGCTCGACGATGCGCGCGCGCAGGCGCTGCGCGCGCTCGCCATGGACGGCCGGGTCCAGCGCCTGGTCCAGCCGGCGCAGCGCGTCGGCGAAGCCGAAGGTGCCGGCGCGGGCCTTCAGCGCCTGCGCCCGGGCCTGCACCGAGGCGGCGGCGTGCAGCCGCATCGCCGTGGCCGGCTCGGGCAGCCGCGGCAGGGCCTGCATCAGGGCCTCGAAGCGGTCGAAGACCTCGGGCACGTCGGTGGCGGGCCGGCCGAGCGCGGCCAGCGTCTGGCGCAGCGCACTGGCGCGCAGCTTGTCGGCGCCGGTCTTGAGGTCGGGCGTGTCGAGGTCGGGGTCCTGGGCCCACCGCGCGAGCGCCTCCAGCCAGCGTGTGGTGTTCGCCATGGTCGGCAGACCCTTGCGCGTGGCGGCAGGGGCCGCCCACACGTGCTCGAACCACTGGCGCATCGCGTCCACACCCTCGGCCCATCCCTGCTTGAGGGCGGCCAGCGTCGCGGCGCGCTCGGTGCCGAGGCTGTCGAGCCGATCGCCCAAGGCGCCCTCGCCGTGCGACGGGGCCACCGGCTTGTCGCGCAGGTCCTGCAGCGCCCGGTGCAGGGCGTCGACATCCTTCCAGCGTGCCAGCACCTGCGCCAGCCGCGGCTCGGGCAGCGGGTAGACCTGCTGGCGCCAGTAGTCGCGCACGGCCTGCTCGTGCAGCGCCGCCTCGTTGGCTTGCAGCTCTTCGTCGAACAGGCTGCCGCTGTCGAAGGCGTGTTCGCGCAGCACGCGCTGGCACCAGGCGTCGATGGTGAAGACGGCGGCCTCGTCCATGGCGCGCGCTGCCACGTCCAGCCGCCACGCGGCCTGATCGCGCACCGGGCCGGGCGGGAACTCGGCCGCCAACGCGGTCAGGAAGGGGTCTGGCTTCGTTTGCGGCGATGCCTGCCCGCGCAGCGCCGCGGCGGCCTCGGTCAGGCGGGCGCGGATGCGGCTGGCGAGCTCGCGCGTGGCGGCCTTGGTGAAGGTCATCACCAGGATCTCACCCGGCAGGCGCGCGGCGCAGCCGTGGCCGATCACCAGCCGCACATAGAGCGCGGCGATGGTCCAGGTCTTGCCGGTGCCGGCGCTGGCCTCGATCAGCCGGCTGCCGCGCAGCGGCAGGGTCAGCGGGTTCAGGGGTTCAATCTTCATCGGTGTCCGCTGACTCGTCGTCGATGCCCCAGGACTGCACCGAGGTGCAGGTGCTCAGCCACTGACGGTAGGGGCCGTACAGGCGCAGGTTCGCGATGGCGAAGCCCTCGGCACTGCTCAGGCCGTCGAAGTCGGGGAACAGGCGTGCCAGGCAAGGGTCTTCGACCTCGCCGGCCGACCGGCCGCCCTCGGCGCCTTCGTAGGCGGTGCGTGCCTTGTCCTCGCCGCCGGCCAGCCAGGCCAGCCCGGTGCGCAAAGCCGCGGGTATCGGGCGGTCGCCGGCCAGGCCCTCCTGCCAGTCCTGCATCAGGCCCAGGAGCGTGGCGGTCGCTTCGTCACGGGGCGGGCAGCGCACGTCCACCCGGGCCCCTTCGCCGATCAGGATGCCGTCGGCCGGATGACCGCAGGCCGCGGCGGCCAGGCAGCGCACCCAGGCGCCGACGAGCTTGTCGGGCCGCGGCTCGACCTGCGACGCGCCGGAGGGCTGCGCGATGCGGCTGGCCGTGAGTTCGATCCACACCGGCGCCGCCCCATCGGCCTGCGTGCGCAGGTCGTCCATCAGGTCGTCCAACATCAGAGTGGGCATTTCGGGGTGGCGCAGGTGCAGCATCTGCCGATCCAGGTGCCGAGGGTGTGACGCGCGCAGCGACAGCCATTGCGTCAGCATCGGTGAGATGGCGCGGTGCAGGGCCTCGCGTGTCAATCGCCCGGGCCCGGCCAAGGGCAGTCGGCCGGCGCGCCACAGGCGGTCGAGCTGATCAGCCAGGACGGTATCTATCTCAGAAAAAGCATTCTCCGACAAGGTTTTGACCGACTCTTCGCAAGCTTCACTCGAATCAGGACCTGAAGTTTCACTTGAGGTCGTTTCGGGGCTTGAGCTTGGAGTTGAAGCTGAAGTTGGTGCCGAAGTCGAAGTTGAAGTTGAAGTTGAAGTTGAAGTTGAAGTTGAAGTTGAAGTTGAAGTTGAACTCGAGCTTGCGTCTGGGGCTTGTCCCATGACCTGACTCGGGCGCAGATCCGAGGTCGACATCACCACCGAGCCTGCGCTCGCCCTGGACCGTGCGGCCCCCCCCTGGGTGCCCCAGTGCCTGCGACAGCCGGCGAGCACCGCGTCGATCAAGGCCCAGCGTTCCAGCCCTTGCCGGCCGAAGGGTTCGTCGTCGGCCACCGGCGCGTCCAGGTCGTCGAAGCTGACGCGCAGGCGGTGGCGGAAGTAGGCCTTCACCGGGTTGCGCAGGAAGTCGGCCAGGGCCTGCACGGTCGCGGCGGGGCCGACGCTGGAGGCGATCAGCGGGCCGGGCACGGACACGGCCGGGCCTGCCTGCACGGCCGCCGCCGGCCCGGTTGCGGCCGCTGCCGGCCCTGTCGCCGCCGCTGCCGCGACTGCATGCTGCCCGTGCACGGCCGACCCGGCATGCGCCGCGCGCCATTCGGCGGCGTAGGTGGGCGGACCGCCGGGCTCGAAGTAGCGCCGGCTGAAGGCTTGCAGCGGGTGCACGGTGGTGCGGCTGTCGACGCTGGCGTCGTCCCAGCCGGCGCGCAGGTAGTCGCGCAACTGCGCCACCAGCACCGAGGGTGGCTGCTCGCTGTTGTCGCGCTGGCTGTGGCCGGTCCAGCTGAGGTAAAGCACCCGGCGCGCCGACAGCAGCGCGTCCAGCATCAGTTGGCGGTCGTCGTCGCGGCGCGAGCGGTCGCCCGGCCGGGCCAGGCCCGGCAGCGCCATCAGGTCGAAGTCGCCCCGGCTCGCCCGGCGCGGATAGTCGCCGTCGTTCATCCCCAGCAGGCACACCACCTCGAAGGGGATGGCGCGCAGCGGCAGCAGGGTGCAGAAGGTCACGCCACCGGCGCGGAAGCGTTGTTTCAGCCCGGGCTCGTCCACGCTGCCGAGCCAGGCCTCGCGCGCCACCACCAGGTCCACCGCCTCGTCGAAGCCGCCGGTCTCGCAGGCTTGCAGCCACTGCGCCAGTGCCGCGTCCAGGGCCGCCATCAGCGCGCGGTCACCGGTGTCGGTGGGCTGGAACAAGGCCAGCGTCAGGCGGCGCAGCCGCTCGGCCCAATCGGACGGGGTGCGTGGCGACCGTGCATCGGTCCACCAGGACGACAGGGTCTGCAGCAGGGCGGCCAGCGTGCCGGCCAGCCCGGCTTCCAGGCCGGCGACCTCGTCGTAGGGCTCGATGTCGGCGTAGGGCTCGGGGGGTATCCGGTCCGAGCCATCGTTGCCGATCGCAGACGCCGCCGCGGTGTGCGATGCCGACTGGCCCGTCGCATAGCCCAGCAGCATGCGGCGCAGGCCGAAGGCCCAGGTGTTGTGATCGCCGGCCTGGCCCAGGCCCAGGCTATCGCGGTGCGCGGCGTCCAGCCCCCAGCGCACACCGGCGCCCTCGATCCAGCGCGCCACCAATGGCAAGTCCTGCGGGCCCAGCCCCAGCCGGGCCGCCACCGCGGGCACGTCCAGCAGGTCGAGCACCTCGCTGGCACCGAAGCGCTGCTGCGGCGCGCGCATCAGCCAGTCCAGCGCCAGCAGCATCGGATGACGGCCGCGGTCCTTCTGGTCGGCCAGGCCCCAGGGGATGTGGCGCGCGTCGCCTGGCGGGTGCTGCCCGAAGACGCTGCGCACGGCCGGCGCGTACAGGTCGATGTCGGGCACCATCACGACGATGTCGCGTGGCGCCAGCGGCCGGCCCTGCGGTGGGTGGGCCAGCAGGTGCAGCAACTGGTCGTGCAGGATCTCGACCTCGCGCTGCGCGCTGTGCGCGATGTGGAAGACGATGGACCGGTCCGCAGGGTCGGCCCCGCGCCTGGGGTGCTCGTCCAGCGGCATCAGGTCGCGCACGGCGGCCTGCACCTCCTCCAGCAGGGTTTGCGCCGGCGTCTCGTCGAACAGGTCGATTCGGGGCAGCGCAAAGCGCTGGCGCGCGGCCTCGGCGTCGTCGAAGGCGTCGAGCTGGCGCACGAAATCCCGGCTCTGCCGGCCCCAGGCCGACAGCAGCGGATGGCCGTGGGCGTGCATCTGCTCGAGCGGCACGCCCGACAGGTCCACACCCTTGCGCAGGCCGTGCCGCCGATGCTGCAGGCGCAGCAACTCGCGCCCGTCCAGCGTGTCGGCCCAATGATGGCGGCAGGGGTTGGGCACGGCCATCAGCACCTGGCAGTGCCCGGCCAGCGCCGCGATCGCCTCCAGCGTCTGCAGCGGCACGTGGGTGGTGCCGAACAGCACCACGCGCCGCGGCAGCCCGGGAAAGGGGCGGGGCGTGTCGCCGCCGACCGCGGCACAGCCCGAGGCGCGCAAGGCCTGGACGAAGCGCTGGTGCAGCGCCGGGCGCGCGCTGGCCAGCGCGTCTTCCGCCAGGGTGTCGCGCAAGGCGCGCCACAGCGCGGGCTGCCATCGCTGCGCGGCGGGCACGGGTTCGGTGTCCGACCCTGCACCCTCGCCGAAACCCACACGCACACCGCCCTGGGCGGGGACGGGGGCGCCGCTGCGACGCAGCACGTCCCGCCCCTGCGCCCAGTCGTCCAGCCAATCGCTGCGGTGCACCTGGTACTGGTCGTACAGGTCGGCCAGACGCTGCGCGAGCTGCAGGCGACGCGCCGGGTCTGTGGCGTCCGCGCCGGCGCCCTCGCCGAGGAATGTGCGCAGCGGCTCGAACCCCGGCTGGCGCGACAGCGCCGGCAGCAGCGCCATCAGACGCCAGGTCAGCGCGGTCTTGTCCAGCGGCGAGGCCGCGGGCACCGCCGCAGGCCCCAGCACCGCGCGATAGGCCCGCCACAGGAAGCGCGCCGGCAGCTCCACCGACGTCGCCGCGCAGATGCCGTGCCGGGTGGCCAGCGCCATCTTCAGCCACTCGCCCATCCCGTTGCTCTGCACCAGCAAGGTCTCGGACTCCAGCGGCGCCAGCGGATGCCGTCCCAGCCACTCGCACACGGCCTGGGCCAGCAACTCCAGGCGATCGCCGTGCAGGATCAGAAGGCCGGTGGGCAGGGGAGGGTGCATCGCGGGGATTGTGGCGGGCAGGGGCGCAAGTGTGGCGCTGGGCGGCGACAGAAGATGTCGTGGGGGTGACGGGGGTGGTCAGAAGCTGTCCTACAGTCCGCGGCATGAGCACACCCGCCGTCGGCCTGTACGAGCGACTTGTCCGTGAGGACGAGTGGGAGGCACTTCTCTCGCCGCCATTCACGCCCACGGTCTGCGTGATGTCGGCGCGCGCACGCAGTCAGAGCCCTGTGACAGGGTCTGACGGCGTCTGATCAGCCCACCCAGGCTTCGCTGCGCCGCCACAGCTCGGCCGCGAGCGCCTTGTCCTGCGCCAGCACGCTCGGTGTGCGCGGGGCGCTGCGGGCGTAGTACAGGCCGGTCTCGGCCCCGCGCTCGGGGGCGAGCGCGCAGTACAGTGTGGTGCGGGCCCCTTCCTCGGGGCCGATCATGCGCCGCGTCATCAGCCAGCGCAGCGGCTGCGGCACGCGGCGCCAGATGTCGCTGGCGACCACGCCCGGGTGCAGCGCGTAGGTAGTGACGCCGCTGCCCTGCAGGCGCCGGCCGAGTTCGCCGCTGAACAGCACGTTGGCGAGCTTGGACGCCGAGTACTCGGGCCAGCCCAGCAGGCTGCGCTTGGGCGCGCGCAGGGCGTCCCAGTCGAGCCCGGCGGCGCGCTCGTGCGCGCGGCTGGCCACCGTGACCACCCGTGCCGGCGCGCTGTCGCACAGGCGCGGCAGCAGCAGCTTCGTCAGCAGGAAGTGCCCGAGGTGGTTGGTGCCGAAGGCCATCTCGAAACCCTGGGCCGTCGTCCCGCCGACCGCGGCCAGGCCGGCGTTGTTGACGAGCAGGTGCAGCGGCAGGTCGCGGGCCAGGAAGTCACGCGCGCAGGCGCGCACCGAATCCAGGTCCGCCAGGTCCAGCGCCAGCCACTCTGCGGGCGCGCCCGGCGCCACCGTGGCGATCTCCTCCAGCACCGGCCGCGTGCGTGCCGGCGAACGGCAGGCCAGGAACACCCGGTACCCGGCGCGTGCAAGTTCGCGCGCCGTGACGCGGCCGATGCCGGTGTTGGCGCCGGTGACGAGGGCGATGGGTGGGGTGGGGGGCATGGTCGTGTGTGAGAGGCGGCGTGGGGCGGTATCGGCACAACGTCAGTTGGGATTCCAGTGCGCCGCGGGCCGGCCATCGATGAAGGATCTTTGCTCGTCGGTCCAGTTGGCCGCCTGCTGGGCGCTGATGTGGTTCACCGCGCGCAGGGCGTCGACGTGCGCGCGCGCCAGACGGT
>CAZFVH010000129.1:0-12974 GCA_964522465.1 uncultured Rubrivivax sp.
ACGGCCTTCCGCCTGGGCATGGCCAAGGTGCTGGTGCCCTTCGTCTTCGTCTTCTCGCCCAGCCTGCTGATCGTGGCCAAGGGCTTCACGCCCTACGACTTCGCCGTCACCTTCGTCGGCTGCCTGCTGGGCATCACGCTGCTGGCGGCGGCGTTGTCACGCTTCTTCCTGGTGGAGATGACGCGCGCGGAGCAGACGCTGTGCGTGATCGGGGCGCTGCTGATGATCGCCCCGGGCCTGACGCCGACGCTGGTCGGGCTGGCGCTGGCGCTGCCGATGCTGTGGCGGCACCTGATGGCCGCGCGCGGGGCGTCGGCCGGGCGGCGCCCTGGCCCGGCATGAAGGGGCGGCGCTCCCCGTTGCCGCCCGACCTGCTCATCCTGGCCTGTGGCATCGTCGCCGCGGTGCACGTGGGCAAGCTGCCCCCGGCGCTGCCGGTGCTGCGTGAATCGCTGGGCATCGGGCTGGTGCAGGCGGGCTTCCTCGTCTCGGTGGTGCAGGGCGCGGCGATGACGCTGGCGCTGGCCCTCGGCCTGTGGGCCGACCGGATCGGCCTGCAGCGCGCCCTGCTGGGTGGCACGCTGCTGCTGGCCGGTGCCAGCGCGCTGGGCGCGGCGGCCACCGGGCCGGTGTGGCTGCTCGCCTGGCGCTGCGTGGAGGGCGTGGGCTTCCTGCTGGTGTCGGTCAGCGCGCCGGCGCTCATCCGGCGGCTTGTGGCACCGCAGCGACTGAACCTCGGCCTGGGCCTGTGGGGCGCCTACATGCCCGCTGGCACGGCCATGGCCCTGCTGCTCGGCCCACTCGTCATGCATGCGGTCGGATGGCGGGCCTGGTGGGGGGTGCTCGGGGGGGTGGCCGCCGTCGTGGCGTGGGTGGCGTGGCGCGGCCTGCGCCCGCACGGCCGTTGCCATGCGGTCGCCGCCGGTGTCGATGACGCCGCCTGCGGGGTCCGGCCGTTCGCGCGACCTTCCGATGCCATCGCGGTATCGACCTGGCAGCGGCTGCGCATGGTGCTGGGGCAGGCCGGGCCCTGGCTGGTGGCACTCACCTTCGCGGCCTATTCCTCGCAGTGGCTGGCGGTGATCGCCTTCCTGCCCACCGTCTACACCGAGGCGGGCTGGCCGGTGTGGCAGGTGGGCCTGCTCAGCGGGCTGGTCGCGCTGGCCAATGTCAGCGGCAACATCGCCGCAGGCCGGCTGCTGCATCGCGGGGTGCCCGCGCTGCGGCTGCTGCACACCGGATTCGGTGCGATGGCGATCGGGGCTGTCGTCGCCTTCGGCGGGCAGGACCTGCTGCCCGTGTGGCTGCGCTATGGCGCGGTGCTGGCCTTCTCCGCCGTGGGCGGCCTGATCCCGGCGACGCTGTTCTCGCTGGCCGTGCGCGTGGCGCCGCAGGCACAGGCGGTGCCCGCCGTGATGGGCTTGATGATCCAGTGGTCGGCCCTGGGCCAGTTCGCCGGCCCGCCGCTGGTGGCAGCCTGGGCCGCGCAGCGTGGCGGCTGGGCGCAGACCTGGGTCGTCACTGGCGGTGCGGCCCTGCTCGGCGCCCTGCTGGCCTGGCGCCTGGCGGCACGCTTGCGCGGCGCGCCTGGCGCGCCCGCCGGCTGACAGCCGTTGAGGTACGCGCGGCCCCTGCAGTCCGTCCCCTGACTTGGGGGGACGCAGGGTCTCGGCGCCGGGCGTCCGGGTTCGCCCTTGCGTCGGATCAAGCGACGGTACCGACCGCTTCCTAGAGTGCCGTCATCATGATGGCCCATGCTCAGGCGCTGACCGCCGCGCTCCCGACCCCGCCGCGGCGTGTCGTTGCCGACACCGTCGGGGCTCCCGAGCCCTCCGCCTCGGCCTCCGACGCGCTCGAGTCGCTGCCTGTGGGCTTGTTGACGGTCGACCGGCGCGGCGTGGTGCGCAGTGCCAACGCGCAAGGGCGGCGGCTGCTCGGGGTCCGGCGGCGCGGCGCGGTGCTCGAGCGACGGCTGCTGGACCGGCTGTGCGCACCGGACCGTGAACGACTGCTGCAGGCCTTGGCCCGCGTGGGCACCGCGACCGACCTGAGCTTCGACGACGTGGCGTTGACCGCGTCGGATGGCGCCGTGCGCGTCGTCCGTGTCCAGGCGCGCAGAGCCGCGCGCGGGGACGCGGTGCTGCTGGTGCTGGTGGACGTCACGCAGACCCATGCGCGCGCGCAGCGTGCCGAGCACGAGGCCCGGCACGACCCTCTGACCGGACTGGCCAACCGTGCACATGCCATGCAGGCGCTGGACGCGATGATCGAGCGTGCGCGGGTGTCGGGGCAGGGTGTGGCGGCAGCGTTCATCGATCTGGACCGATTCAAGGCCGTCAACGACACCTGGGGTCACGAGGCCGGTGATGCGCTGCTGCGGGAGGTTGCCGCACGGCTGCGTACAGCAGTCGGTCCGCGCGGTCTGCCGGCGCGTCTGGGTGGCGACGAGTTCCTCGTGCTCTGGCCCGACCTGCCGACCGGCGTCGACGCGGCCGAGGCGGCGCGCAGGGTCGTGGACGCGATCAGCCGGCCACTGCGCTTGCGAGGCCGCGATTGGACGCCCACGGCCAGCGCCGGCTTGAGCCTGTTCCCGCGCGACGCGCAGGATACGCGCGCGCTGCTGCGCCAAGCCGACAGGGCGCTGTACCGCGCCAAGCGGGACGGTCGGAATCGGCTGTGTCTGTGCGCCGGCGACGCACAGGTCGGTGCCTCGGACCCGAAGCTGCTGCAGCAGGCGTTGACCACAGCGCTGGCGTGCGACGAGTTGCACCTGCGGTTCGAGCCGCAGTTCGATCTGTGCGGATCCCGCCCCTGTGGCTTGGGCGCCGTCCTGTGCTGGGTCCATCCCGCGCGGGGCCTGCTCGGTGCAGACCAGTTCCTCGTCCCGGGCCTGGGCGCGGACTTGGAACTGCGCCTGGCCGCCCGGGCCCTCGACCGTGCCCAGCAGCACCTGCTGCGTTGGGCCGAGGGGGGGGCGACGCCGCCGCGGCTGTCGTTGCAGGTTCTGCCGGTGCAGTTCGAAGCGCCGGGGCTGGTGGACCGTGTCCATGCGCTGTTGGCGGCCACGGCGCTGCCTGCGGCCGGGCTGCAGCTGCAGATTCCGGCCGGGGTGCTGGTGCAGGGATCGGTGGAAGCCCTCGCAGCCCTCGACGCGTTGCGCGCGTCCGGCGTCGGGCTGGTGCTCGACCGTGTGGGTGCGGGCTCGCTCGCGCTGGACGCGCTCCCACGCCTGCGCCCCGCGTCGTTGCGCGTCGACCGCGAGGTCATCGCCGGGTTGCCCGACGCGCACGACAGCCGCGTGCTCCTGCGCGCCCTCGTCGGCCTGTCGCATGCGATGTCGATGCGGGTGCTGGCCGATGGGGTGCGTACCTCAGCGCAGCTGGATTGCCTGCGCGAGCTCGGTGTCGACGAGGTTCAGGGTCCGCATCTGGGCGCGCCGATGACCGCCGATGCCGTGCCGCGGTGGTGGCCTGCAACGGCAGGTCCGGATCGCCTGCTGCCCGACACCCGCTGCGATCAGGAACGCCTGGGCCTGCCCAGTCCGCCCAGCCCGCCTGGTTGACACGCAGCGCCCGCTGTCAGTGGCCACAAGAGGGTGCATCCGACCCGCGACAATCGCCGCCGATGGACATCGGCGCCCGCCTTCTCGTTGCCCTGCTATGGTTGCTGCAGCACCTGCCGCTGGCCTGGCTGGCCCTGCTGGGCCGCGGCTTCGGCGCCGTGCTGCATGCCCTCGGGCACCGGCGTCGGCGCATCGCCCGACGCAACATCGACCTGTGCTTTCCCGAACGCAGCGACGCCGAACGGGCTGCGCTGGTGCGCGAGCACTTCGCCCTGCTGGGCCGCAGCCTGCTCGAGCGCGGGCTGCTGTGGTACGCCCGCCCGCAGCGCATCCGCGGGCTGATCCACGTCGAGGGCGACATCGGCCTGGCCGAGCGCAGCCCGCGTCCGGTGATGTGGCTGGTGCCGCATTTCCTGGCGTTGGAGGTGGCCGGCGCGGCGGTCCAGTTGTTCCAGACCCGCACCGGCATCGATCTGTACCGCCCGCAGCGCAGCCCCTATCTTGAACGCGTGCTGAAGGCCGGCCGCCTGCGCTTCGGTCGCGGCGAGTGCTACCCGCGCGGCACTCCGATCCGCACGCTGATCAAGCGCATCCGTGACGGGTGCCCGCTGTTCTACATGCCCGACCAGGACTTCGGCGCCCGCGAGTCGGTGTTCGTGCCCTTCTTCGGGGTGCCCACGGCGACGCTGGAGGCGCCGTCCAAGCTGGCCCGACTGCTCGACATGGTCGTCCAGCCGGTGATCGCCGAGATGTTGCCCGGCGGCCAGGGCTGGCGCGTGCGCTTTCTCGAGCCGCTGCAGGACTGGCCGGGCGACGACGTGACCGCCGACGCCGCGCGCCTGAACGCCTTCATCGAGGCGCAGGTGCGTGAGATGCCGGCACAGTATCTGTGGGTGCACCAGCGATTCAAGACCCGCCCGCCGGGCGAGCCACCGTTGTACGCTCCGGAATGACCGTCCGTCGCCCTGAAGCCATGCCCGAAACAACCCCCGATGTCGTGATCCTCGGCGCCGGCGCCGCCGGCATGTTCGTCGCGCTGGCGGTCGCAGCGCGCGGCCTGCGCGTGCGGGTCAGCGACCCGATGGCTGCCACCGCCAGCAACTTCGCGATCAGCGGCGGCCTGTTCCCGGCGGCGGGCTCGCGGCTGCAGCGCGAGGCCGGGGTGCAGGACGGGCCTCAGGTCTGGCTGGACGATCTGCGCCGCCAGACGCCCCCGGGCACGCTGAACGTGTCCATCGCCGACGCCGTCGCGCGGGCCTTGCCGGAGGTGGTGGACTTCTTCGTCGACGGCCTCGGCCTGCCGGTGCGGTTCCTGCCCGACATGGTGGCGCCGGGGCACTCGGCGTGCCGCTTTCACAGCGTCGAGCCGGCCAGTGGCGCGGCCTTCCATGCCTGTCTGCGGGCGGCCCTGCAGCGCCACGACCGCATCGCCTTCGTCGAGGAAAGGCTCTCGCCCCGGCGTGTAGACGACGGCTTCGAATGCGCCTTGCCGGATGGCACCAGCCTCTGGGCCCCCCAGCTCGTGCTGGCTGGCGGCGGCTTCGGCGCCCATGCCGACATGGTGGCCAGGTACATCCCCGAGATGGCCGGCGCCCTGAACAACGGCTCGCCCACCAACGACGGCAGCACCATCGCCCTCGGTCTCGAGTGGGGGGCGGCCGTCTGGGGGATGGACGGCTTCCAGGGCCAGGCCCACACGCATCCCGGCGGCGCCACCCGGCTGGGCATGGGCATTCCCAGCCTGGGTGGCGTCATGGTCAATCGACAGGGCCTGCGCTTCGCGCGCGAGGACCTGGGGCCTTCGGCGCTCGCCCCGCACGTGCTGGCGCAACCCGAAGGGCTGGCCCTCGAGGTCTTCGATGCGGCGATCGAGGCGCGGCTGGGCCAGCATTCGGCCTACCAGCAGGCCCGCGCCGCCGGACGCGTGATCGAAGCTCCCGACCTGGCGTCGCTGGCCGCCCGGGCCGGCGTCGACGCCCGCGGGCTCGCGCAGACGCTGGCCGAGGTGGCGCGCTGGGCGAGCGGCGAAGGACTGGACCCGCTCGGCCGGGCGCGCTTCGAACGCGTGCTGCAGGCCCCTTACCGCGCATCCTGGGTGACAGGGGCGCTGTCGCACACGCAGGGTGGCTTGCTGACCGACGCGCAGGGCCGGGTGCTGGCCACCGACGGACACCCGATCCCCGGCCTGTACGCCGCAGGCGGCGCCGCAGCCGGGTTGGCTGGACGGGGCGCGGAAGGCTACCTGCCGGGCAACGGGCTGGCCCAGGCCTTCGGCCTGGGCTGGTGGATCGCGCAGTCGCTGACGGCTGGCCACGCCTGACCGGCGCCCGACGATCGACCTGCCACAGGCTCGCGAGCGGGACTCGCCAGTCCCGCGGGCCAGCCTGTGGCCAGGCGCTCGGGCCGTCTCAGTCCATCTTCGCGCCGGAGATCTCCACCGCGCGCTTGAACTTGGCCATCTCGCCGCGATGGAAGGCGGCGGTGTCCGCGGGGCTGGAGCCGACGATGGTCGCGCCCTGGGCGTCAAGCTGCGAGCGCACGCCCGGGTCGTCCAGCGCCTTCTTCACCTCGGCCTGGATCTTGTCGACCACCGCCTTGGGCGTGCCGGCCGGCGCCATCAACACGATCCAGGCCGTGGCGTCGAAGCCGGGGATGAACTCGGACAGCGCCGGCACGTCGGGCACCTGCGGCGAGCGCTCGCGAGAGGTGACCGCCAGCGCCGTGATCGTGCCGCCCTTGATGCGGCCGACGATCGAGGGCAGGCCCTCGACACCGGCCTGGACCTCACCCGCCAGCACGGCCTGCATGGCCGGCGCCCCGCCGCGGTAGCCCACGTGGGTCATCGTGATGCCCGCATCGGCCTTGATCAACTCCATCACCAGATGCGATGTCGTGCCCGGGCCCGAGGAGGCATGGTTGAGCTTGTCGGGCTGGGCTTTCGCGGCGGCGATCAGGTCGGGAAGGGTCTTGAAGGGCTGCTTCGGGCTCGTCACCACGACCTGCGGGAACGACACCAGTTGCGTGACCGCGGTGAAGTCCTTGACAGCGTCGTAGGGCAGCTTGGCGAAGAGGTAGGGGTTGATCGCCATCGTGCCCGGCGAGCCCAGCAGCAGCGTGTGCCCGTCGGCTTGCGCGCGGGCGGCGAACTGCGTGCCGATGTTGCCGCTGGCCCCGGTGCGGTTGTCGATGTTCATCGACTGCCCGGTGTTGGCGGCCACCTTGGCCGCGACGATGCGGGCCACGACGTCGACCGCCGAGCCTGCGGCGAAGGGGTTGACCCAGGTCACCGCGCGGGTCGGCCATTCTGCAGACTGGGCCTGCGACAGCATCGGCCACATCATCGGCAAGGCCAGCAGGGCGGTCACAGCACGGCGGCTGGGGCTCAGGCGCTTGCGCTTCATCGAATGCATCAACGGATTCTCCTCATGTCATGGAACACGCCCAGGGGGCGTGGGATCGTCGTGCCAGCGCCCGCAGCCCGCGCATCACAGCGACAGACCCAGGGCCATGCCCTGCGAGGTGGCACGCATCGCATCGGCTGGGGCGAGACAGTCGCCCACCAGATGCACGGGGCAGCCCGATGCCTGCAGGTCTGCAAGCAGGGCCAGATCGGGGCGGCGCGGGGTCGCATAGCTCAGCAGCGCGACGTCCGTCACCGGGGGCTGGGGGTCGCCGTACAGGCCCTGCAAGGACAGGCTGGCCGACGCCTCGAATTCGGCATCCCATCGGGGCTGCGCCCGCGTGCGGATCTGCACGCCCGAACGCTCCAGGCGACGCAGCACGCTCTGCCGGGTGACGAGGCTGCAGTCCTGCGCGATCGAATCGCGTGGTGTCAGCAGGACCACCCGGTCGAACAGTGCCGCCAGTCGCTCGGCCGCAGCATAGGTGACCTCGACAGGGTCCAGATCCAGCAGCACCGCGGTGCCCGGCTGCCGTGTGCGCATCGAGGCCAGCTGGCCGCACAGGGTGGCCAGGTCGGGGATCCAGCCTTCGTCGCGCAGGCCTGCCGGCAGTTGCAGCGGCCACACGGGGGTGGCGCCCGTGGCCAGCACCACGACGTCGGGGTTGACGGCCGTCACGGTGGCTGCCGAGACGGCGCGGCCGAGTTCGAAGCGCACGCCGTGCTGGAGCGCCCGCTCGTACTGGTAGTCGTAGATGCTCGACAGCGCTTGCAGCGACGGCAGGGTCGCGGCCAGGCGGGCCTTTCCGCCGACCTCGGGGCAGGCACCGAACACGATCACCTCATGACCGCGACGGGCAGCGACCCAGGCCGCCTCCAGCCCGGCGATGCCGGCACCGACCACGGCGATGCGCCGCCGCTGCGCGACCGCCGGCCAGGGTCCATCCTCGACCTGCAGCGCCAGCGCCGGGTTGTTGTCGCAGGCGATGGGCCGGTCCTGGACGATGGTGCGCCAGCAGGAGTTGCACGACACGCAGTAACGAATGTCGTTGATCCGTCCGCCGAGCGCCTTGACGGGCCACTGGGGATCGGTGATGAGGGGCCGGCCCAGGCCGACGAGTTCGATGCCGGGGGCCCCGAGTTCAGCCTCCGCCTCGGCCGGGTCGGTGATGCGGCCCAGCGCCATCACCGGTACCCCCTGCGCATGGGCGGCCAGGTCGCGGATCAGCGCCGCATAGGCCACGCGCGGCGCGCCGCCGTCGGGCAGGTGCATCTCCAGCGTGTGGGCGTGTGCGCCCTGGGCGAAGCACAGCAGGTCGGGGCGGCACTGCGCCAGCAGTGCTTGGAGCAGGCGGTGCGCCTCGGCCGGTGGGATGCTGTCGGGCAGGCCGTCGTCGCCCGGCATCTTGACGGCCACGATGAAGCCGACACCGCAGGCCGAGCGCACGGCCTGCACCATCTCGGCCAGCCAACGCGCGCGACCCTGCGCGTCGCCGCCGTAGGCATCGTCGCGCTGGTTGGCGCGCGGGGACAGGAAGAGGTGGAACAGGTGCCCGTGGCAGGCCGACAGCTCGACGCCCGAGAACCCGGCGCGCTGCAGGCGCTGCGCCCGGTCGGCCACCATCGACACCCAGTCGCGAACCTCGGCGGTCGACATCGCGCGCGGCATCGTCCCGCTGAGGTCGTCCGGCAAGGCGCTCGGAGCGAGCGCCTGCAGGCCCCGACCGGGCACATGGCGGCCCCGCCCCGGATCCTGGATCTGCCCGAGCAGGCGACAGCCCTCGCTCTCAACGGCCTCGGCCAGCCGCTGCAGGCTGGGCAGGTGGTCGTCCGACCACGTGGCCAGACGCAGGGGTGCCTGGTGCGGCGTCAAGCCCAGCGGCTCGGTCACCAACACGGCCGCACCGCCGCGGGCCCGCGCCTGGCAGTACCGCAGGTAGCCCTCACCAAGCCCACCGACCTTGCCCAGCCGCGTCGAGATCGACGCGTGGACGATGCGGTTGCGCAGGGGCTGCCCCGCCAGGGTCAGGGCCGAGCCCAGTCGCGGGTAGGGGCTGTCGATCGACGCGGCAGTGCTCAAGACGCGAGAGGGGCGAAGTCTTCGCTCGTCATGGTCATTTGTCCTAATGTACGGTGAATGGAACATTTGTGCCGCGCACCCCTGGCGAGCCCTCTCGGGCCGGCCGGCGATGACCGCAGCCCGGGGCCGATAATCCCGGCGATGAAACTGCGCTTCACGAAGATGCAGGGCGCGGGCAACGACTTCATCGTGCTCGACGCCATGCGCGAGCCGGTGGCGCTGGATGCCGCGCTGGCCCGGCGTCTGGCCGACCGGCACTTCGGCATCGGCGCCGACCAGATCCTGCTGATCGGCCCGCCGCCTTCGGCCGCGGCCGATTTCGGCTATCGCATCTTCAATTCGAGCGGCGGCGAGGTGGAGCACTGCGGCAATGGCGCGCGCTGCTTCCTGCGCTTCGTGCGCGCGCGCGGACTGACAGACCGCCGGCAGGTGCGCGTGCAGACGATGAACCGCGTGCTCGAGCTCGCGGAGCGCGACGACGGGCGCGTCAGCGTGGACATGGGCGCGCCGGTGTTCGACCCCGTGCAGGTGCCCTTCGACCCGACCGGCCTGACGCCACAGGGGCCGGCGCCTGGCTGCGTGCCGCTGTGGCCGCTGGCGCTGCCCGACGGCAGCAGCGTGCAGGTGGCGGCGGTGTCGATGGGCAACCCTCACGCGGTGCAGCGCGTGGACGACGTCGACAGCGCCCCGGTGGCGCGCGTGGGCCCCTGGGTCGAGGGGCATGAGCGCTTCCCGCGGCGCGTGAACGCGGGCTTCCTGCAGGTGGTCTCGCCCACCCGGGTGCGGCTGCGCGTGTACGAGCGCGGGGCTGGCGAGACGCTGGCCTGCGGCACCGGGGCCTGTGCCGCCGTGGCGGCCGGGGTCGGGCTGGGGTGGCTGCAGGCGGGTGCCGACGTCGATGTCGAGACCCGCGGCGGCTTGCTGACCATCGCCTGGGCGGGCACCCAGCGACCGACGTCGCCGGTCTACATGACCGGCCCTGCCGAATTCGTCTTCGAAGGAGAGATCGAGCTGTGAGCACCCCCCCGATGGATGGCGGGCCCCTGCAGGGCATCACCGAGCAGGACATCGCCGACTACCTGGCCAACACGCCGGATTTCTTCGAGCGTCACGCCGAACTGCTGGCCAGCGTGCGGCTGGCCAGCCCGCACGGGCACCGCGCCGTCTCGCTGCAGGAGCGGCAGATGGACATGCTGCGCGAGCGCATCAAGGGCCTGGAGCACAAGATCATCGAGATGATCCGCAACGGGCAGGAGAATGTCGCCATCGCCGACCGCCTGCACCGCTGGACCCGCGCCCTGCTGCTGACCCCCGATCCCGCCGAACTGCCCAGCCGTCTGCTGCAGGCGCTGCGGCACGAGTTCCTGATCCCGATGGCGGCGATGCGGCTGTGGGCGGTGGACGCCGCGCTGGCCGACAGCGATGCCGCCGCGGCCTACACCGTCGGGGTCGGCGACGACGTGCGGCGTTTTGCACAGGAGCTCGTCACGCCCTACTGCGGCGCGCCCACGGATCGTGAGGTCGCGCAGTGGCTGGGCGACGCGGCCAGCGTGGCGTCGGTGGCGATGATCCCGCTGCGCCACGGCGGTGCCAGCGCCGAGGACGGCGGCACCTTCGGCCTGCTGGTGCTGGGTTCGCCCGACCCGACGCGCTACGCGGCCGACATGGGCACCGAGTTCCTGATGCGGGTGGGCGACATCGCCAGCGCGGCGCTGTCGCGGCTGCGGACGGCGCACGGGCCCGAGGACGACCCCGACACCCCTGCTGCGGAAGACTGACACCGTGCCGGATCCCGGGCGCAGGCGCCCCGCCGCGCGCGACGGCGCAGCCGCTGAAGCGGCCGCCGACGCGGCACACGACTCGACCGCTGAATCGACCTCCGAATCGGCGCTGAACCCTGAGCTCGAGCAGTACCTGCGCCACCTGAGCGTCGAGCGCCGGCTGGCCCCGCGCACGGTGGCCATGTACCGCGACGCCCTGGGCTGGCTGCAGGAGGCCGCCGCCGCCCACCCCGTGGCGCTGCGCGCCGCACAGCCGCACCACATCCGCCGCTTCAGCGCCCGGCTGCGCGACCGCGGCCTGGGCCCGCGCAGCATCGCCATCGCGTTGGCCGCCTGGCGCGGCCTGTACCGCTGGTGGGGCCGCCACGGGCAGGTCGAGCTCAACCCGGTGGACGGCCTGCGCGCGCCCAAGGCGCCCAAGCCGCTGCCCAAGGCGCTGGCTGTGGACCAGGCGGTGACCCTGGCCACGCACCGCTCCACGCGGGGCGACGCGGCGCTGCGCGCGCGCGACCACTGCATCGTCGAGCTGCTGTACGGCTGTGGCCTGCGCGTGGGCGAGCTCGTCGGGTTGGACCTGCAGGCCAGCGCGCAGGCCGCCGGCTGGGTGGACGAGGCCGACGCCAGCGCGCACGTGCTGGGCAAGGGGTCCAAGCGGCGCAGCGTGCCGGTGGGCGGGCCTGCGCTGCAGGCGCTGCGCGTCTGGCGCGAGATGCATCCGGGCGTGGCCGCCGCCGACGAGCCGGCGCTGTTCGTCAGCCGGCGCGGCACGCGGCTGACGCAAAGCCAGGTGCGCTCGCGCCTGAAGGCGCTGGCTCTGGAGGCCGGGCTGCCCACGCACGTGCATCCGCACATGCTGCGCCACAGCTTCGCCAGCCATCTGCTGCAGTCCAGCGGCGACCTGCGCGCGGTGCAGGAGCTGCTGGGCCATGCCCAGATCGCCACCACCCAGGTCTACACGCGGCTGGACTTCCAGCACCTGGCCAAGGTCTACGACGCCGCGCACCCGCGCGCCAAGATGCGTACGGGCTGACGCGCCCCCGCCGGGAACACCATGAAGATCATCCGACTGCGAGAAGGCAAGGAGCGCTCGCTGCAGCGCCATCACCCCTGGGTGTTCGAAGGCAGCATCGAGCGCGGCCGCGCCGACGCCGGCGAGACCGTGCGCGTGGAGTCGGCCGACGGCCGCTTTTTGTGCTGGGGCGCCTACAGCCCGACGTCGTCGATCCGCGTGCGGGCCTGGACCTTCGACGAAGCCGAGCGCGTCGACCACGCTTTCTTCAAGCGCCGCCTGGCGCGCGCGCTGGCGTTGCGCGCGCGTCTGCCCATCGACAGCGACGGGGTGCGCCTGGTGCATGGCGAGGCCGACGGCCTGCCCGGGCTGATCGTCGACCGCTACGGGCAGACGTTGTCGGCGCAGTTCCTGTCGGCCGGCATGGAGCGCTGGCGCGAGGCGCTGGCCGACCTGCTGCTGGCGGCCACGGGCCTGCAGCACCTGTACGAGCGATCGGATTCCAATGTGCGCGCGCTGGAAGGGCTGCCGGTGCGCACCGGCTGGCTGCGTGCGCCCGCGGGGGTGGGGGTGTCGGTGTCGACGTCGGCTGTTGCGCCGGGCGCCGACGCCGCGACCGAACCTGCGGCCGTACCCACGACCGCGCTCACGACCGTGCCCACGACTGCGACCGCGACCGCGACCGCGCTCATCCTGCGCGAGCACGACTGGCGTCTGAGCCTGGACGTGGCCGAGGGCCACAAGACCGGCTTCTACCTCGACCAGCGCGACAACCGCGCGCTGTTCGCGCGCTGGGTGCGGCACTTCGGTCTGCAGCGCGTGCTGAACTGCTACTGCTACACCGGCGGCTTCTCGGTGGCGGCGTTGGTCGGCGGGGCGCAGCACGTCACCGGAGTGGATTCCTCGGCGCCGGCGCTGGCGCGGGCCCGCGAAAACGTCGCGCTCAACGGCTTCGACGCTGCGCGCCACGACACCGTGGACGCCGACGTCAACGCCTTCCTGCGCGAACGGCTGCAGGCCGGCGAACGCTTCGACGCCATCGTGCTCGACCCGCCGAAGTTCGCCCCGACGGCCGCGCACGCCGAGCGCGCCGCGCGTGCCTACAAGGACATCAACCGCCTGGCGCTGAAGCTGCTGGCGCC
>CAZFVH010000130.1:0-12777 GCA_964522465.1 uncultured Rubrivivax sp.
CTGTATTCCCACGTGGCGCCCACTTCCACGCCACTGACCACCGCCACGCCCAGCGCGTTGACCGTCACGCTCGGCGCGGACGGAGTTTGGGTGTCGACCTCGAAAGTCGCCGATACCGATGTCGTGGTGTTGCCGGAAGCATCCGTCATGGACGCCCGGATCACCTTGCCGGCGCCCTGGCCCAGCGTGGCCAGATTGGCGGATGTCAGGGTGTAGCTCCAGGGGCCCGCCGCGGCCACGTTCACGGTCCCCAGGGTCTGGGCACCGTAGTGCAGGGTGAGGGTGCCGACGCTGTCGGCGCTGCCCGTCACCACGGCATCGCCGGAGAGCCCGCTGACCACGGCGTCGGTGCCGCCAACCGCAGACACCCGCACCACTGGCGCCGTCGTGTCGAAGACCTGCCCGTCCAGTTGCGCTACCGACGACAGGTTACCCGCCGCGTCGATGCGCTGGGCGAAGATCTGTACGCTCTCCGCTCCGTTGAACGCCCCGGCCTTGGCAGTGAAGACGTCCACACCCTGCTCGGTCACCATGGTGAACCGGTCGGCGAGCTGCACCACCGTCAGGGGTTGGCCATCCACCACCACGATCAGATTGGCACCGGCTGTGACGCTGAAGCTGTTGCCAGCCAGCCTGTCCACCACCGGCTGGGCCGGCGCGACGGTGTCGATGGTTGGCAGCGTCGCCATGGTCTCGGCCACGTTGCCGGCCGCATCGGTCCGGACGGCCGACACGACCACCCGCTCCGTGCCCCAAAAGGTATTGGCACCGGCCGTGTAGATGTCGTGCGTGGCGTCAGAGGTCTTGTCGAAGTCGATCGCCAGCGTGGCGCCCAGCACCTCGACCGCGGCGCCCTTGGTCACCTTGAAGCCGATCGCGTGGTCGCCGAAGCCCGGCTTCGTCAGGACCACGATCTCGGGCGCCGCAGGCGCGGTGGTGTCCACACTGAACACCACGCCGTTGCTACCGGTGACGCTGACGTTGCCCGCCGCATCGGCCTGGCGCACGACGATCTGCCCGGCGCCGTAATCGCCCCCGGGCAGGGTGAAGCGGTCGCCCACGCCTGTTGTCCAGGCGTTGCCCCCATTCGTGCTGTACTGCCAAGTGGTGCCGCTGGCCAGCCCGGTGACCTGCACCGTGCCGTCGTTCGTCACCGCGTCACTGGCTGAGGTGCCGCTGTCGCGCACCAGCACTACGCCCAGCGCCGGCGGCGCCTGGGTGTCCACGCTGAAAGTGGGTGAGACGCCGGTGCCGACGTTGCCGGCGGCATCGGCCACCGCGGCGCTGACAACCTTGCCGTTGCCCTGGCCGATGGCGCCCAGGTTGGCCTCGGTCAGGGTGTAGCTCCAAGCCCCGCCGGCGCCGACGGTCGTCGTGCCGAGCACGGCGTCGCCGAGCTTGACGGTCACGGTGGCGCCTTGAGGCGCGTCGGTGGTGCCGGTGACGGCCTGATCGCCGCTGGCGGCGCTGACCGTGGCGTCGTTGCCGCCCACGCCGGTGACGTACACGGCGGGCGGGGTGCGATCGATGTCGGCCGACAGGTCGAAGTACAGGCCGCCGCTGCGCTGGCCAACGACGCTGTCGGCCGTGGTAATGCGCGCAGTCACAGCCTTGGCGCCCAGGGCGCCAAGGTCGGCCTGGTTCACGGTGAAGTCCACGTAGCCAGCGGACAAGGCGGGCGCGCCGAGCGTGGCCACCGCACCGCTCAGTGCCACGCCGTTGACGGACAGCGCCACGCTATCGCCCTGCGCAGCGGCAGCCGGCAGGCTCACACGCACCGTCAGGCTGCCCTCGGAGGCTTCGAGCAGGCCGTCGGACAGATCGCCGCCCAGCGCCGAGACCACAGGCGTCAGGGCGACGACGCGGATCGCCGCGCGCAGGGCCGCCTCGGCCGCCTGCAGGGCGGCGGTCTGCTTCACGTCGTTGGCATCGACCACGCCGGACAAGGCCGTCAGGGCGGCCTTCAGGCCGGCGATCGAGTTGGTCGTCGCGGTGCCGCCATTGGCAACGGCGTCGTTGAGCAACAGGGCGTCGGCGTTGGTGCGTGCCGTCACCTCCGCGGCCAGGTTGCTCGCCACGGTCGTAATCGCCGTGTTCAGGGCACTCTGCGCCGCCGCCAGGTCGCTGGCCACCTTGGCCACGGAGCCGACGCCAGTGCCGTTCAGCACGTCCAGCGCCTGGCTGATCTCGACGATGCTCTGGTAGTTGGCGGCGTCGTAGCCGCTGCCGGCCAGTGCCTCGAGCGCAGCCTTGATCTTGACGAAGCCGGGGAAGCTGATGTCCTCGATACCCGACTTGATCGTGGCGTTTGCGGACTGGTCGAGGTCCAGCGTCGTGCCGTCGACACGCACCGCCGTCTCCACCCCCACCAGTTTCAGCGCGCCCGGCGAAGCGAGGAAGGCCTCCAGATCGGCGCGCTGCGCCGCGGTGATGGACACGATCAGGCCGCCGCTGTCGGTCAGGCTGATGATGGATTGGGTGGTCTGAAGTTGCTGCAGGCTGAAGATCACGCCCGAGCCGACTTGCCACTCCTTGCCCTCGGGGAACAGGCCGCCCGCATCGGAGCGGATCTTCGAGGTGTCGACGAAACCGGCCACCACCTTGAGCGTGCCGAAGGCATCCGAGATGTAGCTGTCCGGGGTCAGCGTGACAGTGTCGCCGTCGTTCGCCTTGTTCGGATCGTTGCGGGCCGACTCGGCGAACTGGAAGGTCAGGGTGTCGCCCGCGGCGTCGAGATCGGACGTGTCGACGCGCAGCGTCCGGTCGTTGAACGCGACGGGGTCCGCATCGACCACCTTGATGACGAACTCGTCGGCCCCCTCACCCAGATCACCACTCAAGGTGATCGAAGTGGCCTGCGGGGCGTTGATCACCAGGGTGTCAGCACCCGACGTCGCCGCGCCGGTGACGTCGACCACCAACTCGACCGTGCCCGCGATGGTCTTGGTGCCCAAGGCAGCCACCTTGGCGACTGCCACGGTGCCATCGCGCGAGAACACCGCCGCACCGCCGTCGAAGCTGACGCTGATCGGCCCGGTGGCGTCGCCCAGGAAGCTGACCGTACCGTTGCTCTCGACCACGCCGAACGGCGCTCCGACCAGGATCTCGCGCTCGGCCGCGATGCTGACATTGCCCGCCACATCGGTGGCGGTGACCAGCAGGGTCTCCGCTCCCTGGCCCATGGCCTCGATGTCCTGCGCGGTGATGGCGTAGGTCCAGGTGGTGCCGGTCAGCGTCGCCGTGCGCGTGTTGCCGCCCAGCGTCACGCTGACGGTGCTGCCCGCCGCGGCCGTACCGGTGATCTGAACCGGGCCGGCATCCGACTCGGCCTTGCTGATGATGTTGTCGCCCGCCACCGTGGCGATGGTCGGTTGGGCGGGCGCGGTGCGGTCCACGGTCACTGCCAGCGACAAGGAATCCGTGCTGGGTTGGCCGGCCTGGTCCACCAGGCGCGCCGTGAAGGTGCGCAGGCCTTCCTGTGCCGGGGACAGCTCGACGTCGGCGTGGCCGGCGGCAATGTCGACAGGCGTCAAGGTGTGTTCCAGCACCTGCTGCGCGCCGTCGAAGACACGCAGCTTGTCGCCCGCCACGGCGGCAGTGCCATCGGTCTTGTCGGTGTCGAACGACACCCTCAGGACCAGCGCCTGCGCCTTGGTGATGTTGTCCGTAGCGCTCGCGCCGGTGTCGCTGCTCTCTCGCAGATCGGGCGCAGCCTTGGGTGCGGCCGGCGCGATGGTGTCGAGGTACTGGCTCTGCACCGCGCTGACGGCAGCAACGCCGTCGGCCGGGTTGACGGCGGCGATCGCCCCCGATGCGGCGGAAATGTCGGCCGCCACTGCAGCGTCGACATCGGTGCCGGCGAGCAGGTCACCAAGCGTGGTGGCATCGGTCAGGTCGACCGTGGTGTTGCCGCCGCTGGCGGTCTGGATCTGCGTGGCCAGGTTGGCGATGACAGTGGCCCCGGCGCCGGGCGCAGCGCTGCTGTTGCTGGCGGCCAGTGCGACGATGGTGGCCACCTGCGCGGCGGCCTTCTGCACCTCGACAGCGGCCTGTGCGTCGGCCTGGCTCGTCGACGACTTGGCCGCCGAGATCGGGTCGTAGTCCAACAGCGAACGCCCGTTGAGCGCCGATGCCAGGCCCAGCGCCACAGCCACCGTCTGCGCCGCCTGTTGGGGGGCGATCGGGTTGGGGGATCCAGCCGACGCCGCGATCACCGCCTGCACCAGCGTCGTCAGCGGGTTCACCGTGGTCGAGCCGGCCGGCGCCTTCAGCGGCACCGTGTTGGGCACGCCGGTGTCGATGTTGACGCCGCCGATCGCGATGAGGGTACCCGCGGGCGCGGTCGACGGGATGAAGAAGTTGCCGTCGTCGTCGGTGACGCCGACGAGATGGTCGACGCCGTCGTCGGCGCGGTTGTTGCCGTTGGTGTCGATGTAGACCTTGGCACCGCGCACGTAACCATCAGCCACCTTGCCGGTGACGAAACTGGCCGCATCGTTGCCGGCCCGGTCCTGGATGGCGTTGATTGAGTCGCCAGCGGCGTCGGTGTAGGTGACGCTGACCAGGGCGCCGGCAGCCACGGGGCTCGCAAGGGTCAGCGTGAGTTGCGTGCCCGCGGCAGCCACACCGGTCACCGCGTTGGCCACGCCGTTGACCGTGACGGCGAAAGCGGCACCCGCAGGCAGGTTGACGCTGTCGAGTTCGCTGTCCCAGGACAGCGTGACCGTCGGCCCGCTGGCCGTCATCGACAGCAGCACGGGCGGCGTCGTGTCGGCCGGCGCGGCGGGCGCAGACTTGCCGCCACCGCTACCTGCGGCGCCCGCCAGCAGCAGACCCGCCCCCAGCGCCCAGGCCCCATTGCCCGCGGCCAGCGCCGCCCCGGCAGATCCGGCTGCCGCCGATGCTGCCCCCCCCGCAGCGGACGTGCCTGCAGCCGCCGACGTGGCGGCCGCTGGGGCACTGCCAGCCGGCGCCGAGGCGGAGGCATCGCCCGCCTGCGCCACCAACACCTGTGCGCCGTCGACGGCCACCCCGCCTTCGCCCTCGGCCGCGGCTTGCGCGTCCACCCCCTGAGGCAGGCCTTCCTCGTCCTCGGGCCGCTTCTTCAAGGCGTGCCGGCCCTTGGACTGCTGGGGGGCCGCCTCGGGCACCCCTGCCTTCGCGCCCGCAGCACCGAGGTCGAGCAACCGCGCAGCGGCGGCCTGCAGCTTCGCCAGCACCGCTTCGGGGGTCTTCTTGCTCATGTTGTGCACTCCTTGAAAACGTCGATGACGCTCACCGTTCGGTGAGCGATTCCTGCAAGTTCTTGATCAACGGCTTGGCCAGGTAGCGCAAGACCGTGTTCGTTCCTGTCTTGATCTCCACCGTGGCGGTCATGCCCGGCTGCAGATCCATGCGGTCGTCCATCCGCTTGCTGAAGCTGCGGCCCTGGGCCTTGAGCTGCACGCGGTAATAGGGCTGCTCTCCCTGGCGCAAGTCTTCGCTCAGCGTGTCGGCGCTGATGTAGGTGACCTGACCGTTCAGGCCGCCGTAGATGCTGAAGTCAAAGGCATCCACCTTGATGGTGCCGGGCAGCCCGGGCTTCAGGAAGCCGATGTCGGCCGGGCGCACGCGGGCCTCGAAGATCAGGGCGTCGTCGGCGGGCACGATCTGCAGCACCTCCTCGCCCGGGCGCAGCACCGCGCCGGGGGTGGTGACACGCACGTTCTTGACGATGCCCTTGGCCGGGGCGTGCAGCTCGGTGCGGCCGAGCTGGTCCTCGCGCTGGGCCACGGCCTGCAGCAGCGCGGCCAGCTCTTCCTCGGCCTTGGTCATCTCGGCCTGCGCATCCTGGAAGTACTTGTTGCGCCGGTTGGTGATCTGCCCGTCGATGTCTGCGATCTGGCGCTGCAGGCGCAGCACCTCGGCCATGCTGACGTCGCCGGTCTTCAGCAGGGGCTGGGTCATGCGCAGCTCGCGATCGATCAGGCGGCGCTGCGCCTCGAGTGCGGCGATCTCCTGGCGGAAGGAGGCGCGGCGCTTTTCCAGCAGCGCGGTCTGGTTGGCGCGGAACTGCGGGTAATCGGCAACGATGCGCTCGAACTGCAGCGGGCGATTGAAGACCTCGGCACGCAGCCGGGAGACGATGGCCGACATGCCGGCGGCACGCGCACGCGCCTCGAGGTAAGCCGCGCGCACCTTGGTGCGGTCGATGCGCACGAGCAACTGCCCACGCTCGACCTCGTCGCCCTCACGCACGAGCATGTCCTCGACGACGCCGCCGTCGGCCGCCTGGATGACCTGGGTGCGCGAGGTGGGAATCACCTGCGCAGGCGCACGCGTGACCTGATCGATCTCCGCGAACGTCGCCCACGTCACAAATGAAGCCACCGTCACCAAGGTCATCCATATGAGCCGCCTGGAGCCCCCCACCTCGGGCTCCGGGACGGCAAATCCCACGTCTACCTTATTTTGCCGCTTTACGACGTTGAACATCTTCAAAGCTTGGCAATGGAGACAACAGGTGAAGCAGATGAAGGCACCGCGGAAGGCGTCGGACGCCCGCGGTTCTTCATCGCCTGCAGCACGGCATCACGCGGGCCGTCCATCACCACGCGGCCGCGGTCCATCACGATCACGCGCGTGACGTGCTGCAGCAGGCGCACCTTGTGCGTGACCACGACCACCACGCCCTGCGGATCGACGGCGCCGAAGATGGCGGCCATCACGCGCTCTTCCATGTCGCCGTCCATCGATGCGGTGGGTTCGTCCAGCAGCAGCACACGGGGCTCTGCGATGAGAAGGCGCGTCAATCCGACCAACTGGCGCTGGCCGCCCGACAGGCCTCGCCCGCCCTCGGCGATCTCCAGCCCGAAGCCACGGGGGTGGGCGCCGATGCTGACGTCCAGCCCCGTCAGCCGCGCCGCGCCCAGCACCTGCGAGTCGCTGGGCGAGGGCAGGCCCAGGGTCAGGTTCTCGCGCAGCGTGCCCTTGAACAGCCTCACGTCCTGCGGCAGGTAGCCGATGTGCTCGCGCAGGAAGCCGGGCGCCAGTTGGGCCATGTCGTTGTTGTCGAGCAACACCCGACCCTCCCCGGGGCGGAACAGGCCGGACAGCGCCTTGATCAGCGTGGACTTGCCCGACCCCACGGAGCCGAGCACCGCCACACGCTCACCGGGGCGGATCTGCAGCTTGGGCACGTCCAGGCCGAGGCGGCCATCGGGGTAGGCATAGCGCACGGCGTCCAGGCCGAGCTCACCCTGACAGGCGTCGGGGATCAGCGGCTGCTCGCCCTGGGGGCCGTCCACGGGCAGTTGCACGATCTGGTCCAGGCCCTTCAGCGCCGCGCGCGTCATCTGCCACTGCACGATGAAGGACGAGACCTGCGCAAAAGGCGACAGCGCGCGCCCGCTGATGATGGTGCAGGCGATCAGACCGCCCATCGTCATCTCGCCGCGCCCGATCTGCACCACCCCCGCGGCCACCAGGCCGACGTAGGCCGCCTGCTGCAGCGCCTGGGTCAGGTTGGACGACAGCACGGTGCGCCGGCGGATCTGCAGTTCGTCCTCGGCCACGGTGGCCGTCAGGTGCAGCCAGCGGTCGAGCATCTTCCACTCGCCGGAGGCCGCCTTGACCGACTCCACGCCATCGATGCTCTCGATCAGCAGGCCGTTCTTCTGGTTGGACTCGTTCACGTGTGCCTCGGTCAGCCGGGCCAGCGAGCGCTTGAACATGAAAGCCGCAAGCGCCGCCAGCGGCAGGAAGGCCAGCGGGATCAGCGCGATGGGGCCGGCGATGAAGCCGATGAAGGCGATGAACAGCAGCGCGAAGGGCAGGTCCGCCGCGACGAAGAGCGTCGAGGAGGTGAGGAAGTTGCGCACCGTCTCGAACTGCCGGATCTGCGCAGCGAAAGTGCCCACGGTCGACGGCCGGGTGTCCATCCGGATGGCCAGCGCCTTGCCGAAGAAGTAGCCGGACAGTTGCTGGTCGATGGCCTTGCAGGCGCGGTCCACCATCGTGGCGCGCACCTGCTTCATCACCAGCTCGAGCACGATGGCGATCGCCACCCCGACGGTCAGCACCCACAGCGTGCTGTAGGTGCCCGAGGGGATCACGCGGTCGTAGACCTGCATCGTGTACAGCGACGACACCAGCCCCAGCACGCTGACCAGCGCCGTGCCCAGCACCGCCTCGGCAAAGATGCGCCGGCGCCGGGCGATCGCGGCACGGAACAGCGCCAGCGCACCGCCGGAGGCGTCGGCGTGCAGCGACGCATCGGCCGCCCGCTGCGGGCGCAGCTCGATCACCAGACCCGTGCGCACCGCATCGGCAGAGAGCTCGGCACGCACGCCCAGGTGGTCCTCGACGATGAGCCGCCCGGGCCCGAGCACGCTGCGCAGCACGCAGGCGCGCTGGCGGTCCTGCGACAGCCACAGCGCGGGGGCCTTCAGCGTGGCGGCGTCGGCCGAGGCGTCCGCCTGTTGTGCGGCGCCGTGCGGGAACACCGCTGCCCACATCGCCAGCGCCCGTTCCGCGCGGTCCAGACCCTCCAGCGCGTAGCCGTCGCGGGTGGTGCCTACCATGCCGAAGCGGTGCGCCGGGATGGCGTGGCCCTGCAAGGCGGCCAGGCGCGACAGCACCGATGCCAGCGCCGGATCGATGCGCAGCGAGGCCCCGGCGCCCGCATCGGCGGCATCGCTGCCTTCGGTGGGGTCGTCGCTCAGGCCGGTGCGTCCATCGTCGCTCATCGGCTCACCGGTGCCGCACCCGCGGCGGGCGCGCCGAGCGCGCCGGTCAGCAGGTGCAGGCGGTGCACGGCCACCTGCGCGCCCCAGTAGGCGTCCGCCACCGATTGGGCGACTTGCGCGACTTCGCGGTGCGCGTTCAGCACCTCGATCCAGCTCTTGCGGCCGATGACGTACTGGCGGTCGGTGGATTCGGCGAACTCGCGCGTGCTGCGCAGGGCGAGCTGCAGGTCGCTGATCTGCAGGCCGAGTACACGGGCGGTGGTCCAGTCGGTGCGGGCACGCTCGGCCAGACGCTGGGCCTGCGCATCGTGCTCCTGGCGCAGGGTCTCGACGCGGGCCTCGGCCTCACGCACGGCCGCGTCCGCGGCGAAGCCCGGACCGCTCTGGTACTCAAGCCCGATCTGCGCCTGGTGGCTGCTGCCGCCGCCCGAGCCCAGGTCGTAGCGGATGCGTGCAACCACCTGCGGGTAGCGCGCGGCGCGGCGGGCCTGCACGTCGCGCTGGGCCGCGTCGATCTCGCGCTGCAGGCGACGCAGTTCGGGCGAGGCCTGAAGCGTCGCGGCCACGGCGGCGTCCAGATCGGCGAACGGCAAGGGACGCTCCGCCGGGGACGCGACGTCGGGGACCGGGCGGCCGACCGCCTGCTCGAGCACCGAGCGCGCGGCGGCCGCCTGAGACTCGATCTGACGCAACTCGCCCTGGGCCTGGGCCAGGCGCCCCCGAGCCAGGGTCAGGTCGGCCTGGGAGCTGATCTCGGAACCCACCCGACGCTCGATCAGCGCGGCCAGCCGGGCGTGCTGCTCGACACTGGCGTTGGCGGCCAGCGCGCGGTCTTTCAGCCGAGCCAGATCGCCGAAGGCCACGAGCACCGTCTCCATGATGGCCAGTTGCGCCCCCTCGACCGCCGACCCCGCGGCCCCGACACGGGACGTGGCGGCGTCGACTTCAGCGTCGATACGTCCGGCCACCCACACCGGCACCTGCGCGACCAGCGCCGTCTCCTGGCTGCCCGACGTGCCCGCCGCCGCCTGCACCGACAGCTGCGGGTAACGTTGCCAGCGCGCCGCCTCCAGACGCGCCTGCGCGCCCACCCGATCGCTCTGACGCGCGCGCACCGACGGGTGGCTGGCCGCCGCCAGACCGAGCGCCTCGAGCAGCGACAGGGCCTGCGCTGTCTGTGCCGTCTGCGCCCGCGCCGGCAGACCGCTGACGAGCGCACCCGTCATCGCGACGGCGAGCGCGCAGGCAAACTGTCCAATCTTGATCATTGGCAACAGTTTACAGACAAGATGTCGAATTTAGATGCTGAATATGTATCTAAGCCCTATCTTCGACGGAGACGGCGCAGAGGTGCGGGGCTTCAGCGCGTGAGCGCGTGAGGGCCTGGGGGAGGCGGCTGCGGCTGCGGCCGAAACTGCAGCCGCGGGTGCGGGTTCGAGCGCACCGCCGGTACGCGCGATCTGCGGATGACTGATCGCGATGTCCCAGCGCACCATGCGCCAGCCCGCAAGTCTGCGGCGCGACAGCCGCCACCAGCTGCCGACTTGCAGCGGCTAGCGCGAGGCCACGGCTGCGGCACCTGGAGGGCAGGCGTTGGGCGGCTGCACCGGCACCACCACCGACTCACCACACGCGACCGTGGCGGACGGACGCGCATGCACCGACGCGCGTATCGACTCGAGCCCGCCCTCGTACGGCCAGTTCAAGATCGTCCCGAACACCACAACCACGAACAACGCCCCGCCCATGCGCAGCGACTGCCTGAGGTGGCGCAGGGGCGGATGATCGCAAGATGTCATTTAAATATCTTACGATTTTTACAAATGATTTGATGTGTTTACTTGACTCAGAGAGTCGATCCGCACCGACATCCGGCCGCTCGATGGCTGGACGGGCCCCGCTGGCACCTGACATTGCCAGGACAGCACAGGGCCGGCGCCAAGCAAGCGAACCCGCCGCGGGGGCCTCAGCGAACGCGCGTGGCAGAGAGGATGACGGGTGGAGTCACGGGCAGGCTCACCTCGCCGGCACCGTTGTTCACCACCTGCACGGCGCGCAAGGCTTGCAGCGTCGTGTCGGCACCGGCGACGACGCGGCCGAAGACGGCGTAGCCGGGCGAGTTGAGCGTGCCGTCGAGGAACAGGTTGTCCACGGTGTTGATGTAGAACTGGCTGGTGGCGGAGTTCTCCGCAATCGTCCGAGCCATGGCGACCGTGCCTGCGAGGTTGCTCAAGCCCGTGACCGTGGTGCGCTCGAGGACGATCGGCGGATAGGTACCGCCTTTCGGGGCGATGCTGTTGTTGCTGAGGACGAACCCGCCGCCCTGCACCATGAAATTGCTGACGATGCGATGGAAGACGGTGTTGCTGTAGTAGCCATCGCCCACGTAACGCAGGAAGTTCTTCGACGTCACGGGCGCCTTGGCGACGTTCAACTCCAGTGTCATCGGCCCCAGCGACGTCACGAGTTCGACCCGCGGCTCTGGCACCGTCCCCGTGTATGCGTGCAAGGTACGACTTCCGGACTTCAAGGTCACAGCCAAGGCACCGGTGGTGGTTGGTGTGCATGTGAAATCCAAGACGCCCGCGGTCGGCTGACCCGCCGGGGTCATCGCCGTGCAGGCGCCGGTGGCCTCGGCAGCCACGCCCGCGGACAGGTTGCGGCCCTCGAATCGAACCCGTACTTGCCGGTCGAAGGCGAGATCAGGCGCTTGCGCATCGTCCTTGACGATGGAAAAGCGGCTGACATATGCAAGATCGGGCCTGGCGTCCGCCAACGTCTGCGCGAAGTGATCCACCGCCGCCTGTGCCGTCACCACCGTCCGCGGCGCGCCCGGCACCGCATCCAGAACGCTGCGCAAGCCCTGGTTGGCAGCGAAGGCGGCAGCCGATGAAGTGGTCAACGCCTGTGCCAGCGCCTGCCCCGTCGCGCCCGCTGCCGCCGTAACAGCCTCCTCCGGGATCTGGATGCCATTGCTGGGGTTGCGGTCCTCGTCCAGCGACTGCAATAGCACGAGCAGGTTGACCACACGTGCATCGTTGAGGCTGGCCGAGCCTGCCACCTCCAGCGGCGTGACCACCGCGGCCGCCTGCACCGCCGGCAGGTCCATGCCGCCGATCGAGAACGTCACCGACTCGCCGGCGCGATAGCTGAACCGGCCCTGTGCATCGGTGTCGCCCGACAGCGTGGCGGTCCGAAAGCCCAGCCCCTGCACCGGGCCGTCCAGGAACTGGCCGGTGAGCACCGGCGCCGCCGGCGTGGGCGTCTTTCCACCGCAGGCGGCAAGCGCGGCAGCGGCGAGCAGCGCGACAGACCAGAGAGATCGACGATTCGACAAGGACATACGCGTGGTGTTCAAAGTCATCTGACCAACAGAACTGTAACGCCGAACACCGGGGTCGACAGCGATCGAATCGAGGCCGGATGGTGGCGACAGGGGCAAGGTCACGCCCCATCCAGAACGACTCTGCACGACTGGCTCGCCCCGTGGGGGAGGAGGAAATCGACGAGATCGCGCGGGCCACGGAAGGACGGGTGCAGGCACCGCGCGGAGACCGATTGACACTCAAGATACATTGTTTTTCTCTTCAATATGACTAAGCAACTTATAGTGAGTTCTTTGTTCATTCCCCCACCCTCCTGGCCAGCACACCCGAACCATCGCACCCCTCTTGCAAGGCCGACTTCCCTACCACCACGATCTTGGCGCCTCGTCCCATGCGCGAAACCTACCCCACATCCGCCGTAGCGCCCCACGCCCACCTGCCCGCGGAGCAGACCTGCGGCTTTTCAGAGACGGACCTGGCGGGCCTGACCCCGTCGGAGATCCGTCAGTGGGTGTCGGCGCTGGTGGCCGATGGCCGTGATCTGCTGGCGCAGGCGCTGGTAGACGCGGCCCTGGTGCGTCACCCGGGCGAGCCGGATGTGCTGGCCTGCGGCGCGCTGCTCGCGCAGGCCCGCCAGGACTGGCTGACCGCCGATGACCTTCTACGGCAGTGGGTGTCGATCCAGGGCGATGCAACGCCTGCGCAGGCCTGGCGCCAGTGGGTGC
>CAZFVH010000131.1:0-12766 GCA_964522465.1 uncultured Rubrivivax sp.
CGGCGGAGACCGCCGCCAGGGCGGCGACAGCGCCGGCCAGCAGGCGCGAGACGGGTCGGGACAGTCGGGGCATGGAAGGCTCCACGGTGGGTTGTGACGGTCACGACAATGCAAAAGGTGTGCCAGCGCCCGCGCCCCGACCGGCCCCGACGGAACCCACTGGTGAGTGCCCATGAACACCGCGCGCAAGGTCTGGCGCGCGAGTCACACGAGAAAACGGCCGTACGGGAGTACCGGCGCGCACCAAACATACGCACGCACGGGCCGGCGCCGGGCACCGGAAACGACAGCGGCGCCACGAGGGCGCCGCATCGGTGCGACAGCAGATCCCGGATCAGTTCCAGCCGCGGTCGGCAAGCACCCGCAGAGCCTGATCAGCGGCCTTGGTGTGGGCCAGAGGCGTCGGATGGAAGCCGTCGGAGAACATGTAGCCCGTCCACCAATCCGCAGAAGGCCTGTTCGGCTGCGCCGACAACGCCTCGGCGGTGCAGGTCGGGAAGGTGTAGGTGGGCAGTCCCAAGTTATCCGTGCCCGTGATCGGGCATGCCGTCGTGCTCGAATTCGTGAATCCGTTGGCCACCGGGTTGGCAACCTGCGCGCGGAAGACCGTGTTGAAGTCCATCACGGCCACCTTGCCGTTACCAGAGAAACGGTTCGCGAGCGAGTTGTTGTAGGCGTTGACCCAGGTCTGGATCACCTGCTTGACGGCAGCGGCCTGGTCCGGGCCCGCCTGCTGGGTCACGCCCATGAGAACAGCGGAAAACCGCGGGGTGAGCACGATGTCAGGGACGTTCATCACCAACACCCGTCCGGCACCCTTGCCCACGGCATGCTCCTGGATCGCACTGGCCATGACACCCGCCAGGGTCTCCATGTAGGAGATACCGGCGATGACTGCAGCGTTCGGGTTCGATCCGTTGCCCAGCAGGGTCGCGCCCGCGCCGGCACCCAGCACGCTGTCCAGCAGGCTGACGAAGGCTTGCTGGCCGGCCGGGGTGTTGGCCCCCAGCCACGCCCCCGCGAGGTCGGCCGCATCGTTGCCCCCCCCGACGACGAGCAGCACATCAGTGGCTGAATAGCTGGCCCGGGATTGAGCCGCTGTCCGAAGCTGCAGCGGGATGGAACGCGGGTCGGCCGGATTGCTGGCGTAGTTGATGCGACCACCGCCGATGGCGTAGTTGGTGCAGGCGGACCGAGTGGCCGGCGACGCCCCAGTGAGGTCGAAGTAAGGACATAGCCTCAGCGCCTGGAGCGAGGCAGCCACGTGATCCACCCAGATGGCGGACGATCCGGGACCGGTGGCTGCAGCACCCTGCACCGTGAACTTCAGGCCGAAGGTGCCACTGTCGGACAGGCTGTCGCCGAAGACCATGACGCGCGACGACAGGGGCTTGGCCTGCGCTGCCGCGGACGCCATCTCCGAGAGGGACGTGCCGGTGGTGGTGAGGTTGGCCGCGAGCTTGTCGAGCACCACATCGTCAGGTTCACCAACCCTGAAGACGCTGGTGAACAGGTCGCCTCGTATGGTGTCGTTCGTCAGACCTTCGATCTGCGTCTTGACGGCAACCTTGGCTGCATCGATCTGCCCGGCGATCGTGGCGGCCTTGCCGGCGTTGAAGCCCGCGAACTCGGTCACCGCCGGGGCACCCAGCGCCCGACTGACCGTCAATTCAGTCAACGGCGTCACGTTCAGCCGCCCGGTCTGGGCCGCATAGCTGTGCAGGGTCGTCCTGCCATCGGCGCTCACGGCCCTGACCATGCAGGGCAGGACGTCGTTGACCGGCAGCTTCAACCGGAACAGGCCGTCGGCGCCGGTGGTGGCGGTCAGGTCCGGGCCGTTGACGCACTTGGCCGTCACGGTGGCACCGACCATCGCGGCGCCCGTCGCGGCAAAGCCATCGATCACCGGCCCTCCTCCTCCTCCGCATCCGGCCGCCAGGGCCGCGAAAGCGATGGCCGCCAGACCCATCGTCGTCCTGCGCTTGATCATGTGATCGCCTCTCGAAATGTGATGTACGGCCCGCGCGGACCGCATGGAACCGAATGGAACCGAATGGTAGGCTGCCCGCCACCGCCCCGCCTCAGGGCTTTTCCCGAGGCGAGGGGCGACCCTGGTCAGCGCCGCGGCACCCAGGCTGTGGCCTCGACCTCGATCAGGATGTCGGCGGTGGGCAGCATGGCGCTGACCTCGACGACGGTGGAGGCCGGCGGGTCACCGGGGAAGAAGAGCTTGCGCACCCGGCTGTACAGCGGGAAGTGGTCCAGGTTGCGGAAGTACTGCACGAGCTTGACCACGTCCTCCATCCGGCCGCCGGCGTCCTCCACCGTGGCGCGGATGCGGTCGAGGACGAACCACGTCTGCGCCAGCACCGGGCCCTCCTTGGCGTCGGTGGAGAACTCGCCGGTCTGGCCGACGAGACGCCGGGCTTCCGGCGGGATGTCGTCGTAGCCGCGCACGATGCGCCCGGCCGCCGGGTCGACCGCGATGACGCCGGACAGCAGCACCAGATCGCCCGCGCGCCGCCAGGCGGCGTAGCGGGCCAGGGGTTGGGCAGTGGAGGTGCTCACGGGCGGGGTCCGTGATCAGTCGGCCTGTTTGCGCAGGAAGGCCGGGATGTCGATCTCGTCCATGCCGTTGCTGGCCATGGCGTCCACCCGCGAGCGCGCGTTGCGCCAGACGCTGGGCGTGCCCAGACCGGCGTATTCGCCACTGGTGGTGCCCAGCGGCGGACGGCCGATGGCCTGACCGAGCACCGGCAGGTTGTCGGTGCCGGTGCGCGTGCCTTGCATCGGCGGCGCCACCGTCGTCGGCCGGCCACCGATCACGCGCAGCACCTGCTGCGGCGGCGCCTGCGTGGCCTGGGCCGACACCCCGGTCAGCCCCGTGGCGATGACGGTCACACGCATCTGGTCGCCCAGGGTCTCGTCGTAGGCGGCGCCGAAGATCACGTGCGCCTCCTCGTGGGCGTACACGCGGATGGTGTTCATCACCGTCTTCGATTCGCTCAGGCGGAAGGTCTGGCGCGAAGCCGCGATCAGCACCAGCACGCCCTTGGCGCCCGACAGGTCGATGCCCTCGAGCAGCGGGCAGGCCACGGCCGACTCCGCCGCCTTGCGGGCGCGCTCCGGGCCGCCGGCGGTGGCCGTGCCCATCATGGCCTTGCCCGGCTCGCTCATCACCGTCTTGACGTCCTCGAAGTCGACGTTGACCAGCGCATCCATGTGGATGATGTCGCTGATGCCACCCACGGCGTTGCGCAGCACGTCGTTGGCATGGGCGAAGGCCTGCTCCTGCGACACGTCGTCCCCCAGCACCTCGATCAGCTTCTCGTTGAGCACGACGATCATCGAGTCGACGTGGCCCGACAGCTCGTTCACGCCGTTCTCGGCCTGGCGGTTGCGCCGCGGGCCCTCGAACTCGAAGGGCTTGGTGACCACGCCCACGGTCAGGATGCCCATCTCGCGCGCCACGCGGGCGATCACCGGCGCCGCCCCCGTGCCGGTGCCGCCGCCCATGCCGGCGGTGATGAACAGCATGTGCGCGCCCTCGATCGAGGCGCGGATCGTCTCGATCGCCTTCTCGGCCGCGTCCCGCCCGGCGTCGGGCTTGGAGCCCGCGCCCAGGCCGGTGGTGCCCAGTTGCACCAGCGTGCGCGCCCCGCTGCGGTTGAGCGCCTGCGCGTCGGTGTTGGCGACGATGAAGTCCACCCCCTGCACGCCGCTGTCGATCATGTGCTGCACGGCGTTGCCGCCGCCGCCACCCACGCCGATCACCTTGATCTGCGTGCCCTGGTCGAACTCCTCGATCATCTCGATGGCCATCTTTGCTGCTCCTTGCGATGCGGCCTGCCTCTTGCCGCGTGACTGCCCACACACCTGACGCCCGTGCCGCCTGCGCTGCCACCGGACGGGCGTCACCCCGAAAACCTCAGAAATTGCCCACGAACCAGTCCTTGACCCGTCCGAGCGCGGACTGGACCGACCCCGTCTGGCGCGCCACCCGCAGCCCGCGCGAGCGCGCCAGGCGCCCCTCCTCGAGCAGCCCCATGACGGTGGCCGAGCGGGTGTTGGCGACCATGTCGTACAGCGGGCCGGAATAGGTCGGCGTGCCCTTGCGCACGGGCTTGAGGAAGATGTCCTCGGCCAGCTCCACCATGCCCGGCATCGACGCCGTGCCGCCGGCCAGCACGATGCCGCTGGACAGCAGCTCCTCGTAGCCGCTGTCGCGCAGCACCTGGTGCACGAGCGAGAAGATCTCCTCCACGCGCGGCTCGATGACGCCGGCCAGCGCCTGGCGGCTGAGCAGGCGCGGCGCCCGGTCACCCAACCCTGGCACCTCGATCTGCTCGGCCGGGTCGGCCAGCAACTGCTTGGCCACGCCGTACTCGACCTTGATCTCCTCGGCGTCCTTGGTCGGCGTGCGCAGCGCCATCGCGATGTCGCTGGTGATCAGGTCGCCGGCGATCGGGATCACCGCGGTGTGCCGCACCGAGCCGTCGGTGTAGATCTGCACATCGGTGGTGCCCGCGCCGATGTCGATCAGCGCCACGCCGAGCTCGCGCTCGTCGGCCGTCAACGCCGCCGCCGCGCTGGCGCTGGGGTTGAGCACGAGCTGCTCGACCTCGAGCCCGCAGCGGCGCACGCACTTGACGATGTTCTCGGCCGCGCTCTGCGCGCCGGTGACGATGTGCACCCGCACCTCGAGCCGGCTGCCGCTCATGCCGATGGGCTCCTTGACCTCGTGGCCGTCGATCACGAACTCCTGCGGCTCCACCAGCAGCAGGCGCTGGTCGTTGGGGATGTTGATGGCCTTGGCGGTCTCGACCACGCGCGCGACGTCGGTGGGGGTGACCTCGCGGTTGTCGCGCACGATCACCATGCCGGTGGAGTTCTGGCCACGGATGTGGCTGCCGGTGATGCCGGTGTAGACGCTGGTGATCTTGCAGGCGGCCATCATCTCGGCCTCCTTCAGCGCGGCCTGGATGCTCTGCACGGTGGCGTCGATGTTGACGACGACCCCACGCTTGAGGCCCTGCGTGGGGGCCACGCCCATGCCCGCCAGACGCAGGTCGCCGCCGGGCAGCACCTCCCCGACCACCACCATCACCTTGGCGGTGCCGATGTCGAGTCCGACGACGAGATCCTTTTGTTCCTTGGGCATTCAGGGCCTCCGGGGGGGCGCGGTGTGTGTGGGGAGCGCGGTGCTCGCGGGGGCCGTGGTCACGTTGCGCAGGCGCACGGCGTAGCTGTCGGTGTGGCGCAGGTCCGCCGACAGCAGCGGGGCGCCGAAGTGGGCGGTGACCTGGGCCAGGGTGCGGGCAAAGCGGTCCACGCGGGCAACGACCTCGTCCTCGCTGCCGCGGCCGAGCTCGATCACCACCTCGCCGTCGAGCGTGACCTGCCACGAGCCCTGCGCGCTCAGGTGCAGTCGCTCCACGTGGTGCTGCTGCCAGGCCAGCAGCGGCTGCAGGCGACGCAGCATCGCCAGCATCGGCCCGGCGCTGTCGGGCGGGCCCTCGAGCAGCGGCAGCGCGACGCCCTCCACGTCGCCGAGATTGGCCTCGAAGACCTCCCCGAAGCTGTTGACCATGCGGTCGCCGTCCTGCCGGCGCCCGCGCCACAGCGCCACGGGCTGGTGTTCCTCGAGCCGCACGACGAGCCGGTCGGGCCAGACGCGGCGCACGCTGGCGCTGCGCACCCACGGCACGGCCTCGAAGGCGACGCGCACACGCTCGACGTCGACACTGAAGAAGTTGCCGCTGAGCCGCGGCATGACGTTGGCGCGCAGCGTGGCCACGCTGCTGCGCTCCACGTCACCTTCCAGGTCGATGGCACGCAGCGGGAAGGCCGGGCTGCGGCTCAGCCAGGCCAGCGCCGAGGCCAGCAAGAGCACGCCGGCCAGCAGGGCGGACAGCGCCGCCGCGCCGTTCATCAGGCGCACGTCCGGCGGCCAGGCGCTCACAGCCGCGGTCACCCTGCGCCTCCTCCGACCGGGCCCGGCACGGCGGCGGGGGTGCGGCCCGGGCGATCCGGCCGGTCGCTGTCCAGCCGTGCGGCCGCCAGCAGCCGCAGGCACAGTTGCGGGTAGTCGATGCCGGCAGCGCGCGCGGCCATCGGCACCAGCGAGTGCCCGGTCATGCCGGGCGATGTGTTCATCTCCAGCAGGAAGGGCTTGCGGTCGGACGCGCGGATCATCAGATCGGCGCGGCCCCAGCCGCGGCAGCCCAGCGCACGGTAGGCGGCCAGGGTCAGGCGGCGGATCTCGGCCTCCTCGGCCGCAGGCAGGCCGCTCGGGCAGTGGTAGCCGGTGTCGTCGGAGAAGTACTTGTGCTCGTAGTCGTAGTTCCCGTCGGGAGCGGCGATGCGCACCACGGGCAGCGCGACGGCGGCGTCGCCCTCGCCCAGCACCGGGCAGGTCACCTCGATGCCGTCGACAAAGGCCTCGCAGAGCACGTCGGGGTCGTAGGTCGCGGCCAGGCGCACGGCCGGCTCGAGTTGCGCGGCCTGCGTCACCTTGGTCACCCCGATGGAAGAGCCCTCGCGCGGGGGCTTGACGATCAGGGGCAGGCCGAGTTCCGTGGCCACGCCGGCCAGCCGCTCGGGGGACTGCGCCGACAACGCCAGCACCACGCCCGCCGGCACCGACAGGCCTTGCGCCGCCCAGATCCGCTTGGTCATGACCTTGTCCATCGCGATGGCGCTGGCCATCACGCCGGAGCCCGTGTAGGGGATGCCGAGCAGCTCGAGGGCGCCCTGGACCGTGCCGTCCTCCCCGTGGCGGCCGTGCAGCGCGATGAAGGCACGTGCGCAGCCCTCGGCCTTCAAGGCCTCGAGGCCGCGCTGGGCGGGATCGAAGGCATGGGCGTCGACACCGGCGTCGCGCAAGGCCTGCAGCACCCCGCCGCCGGACATCAGGGAGACCTCGCGCTCCGCGCTCGTGCCACCCATCAGCACCGCCACGCGCCCGAGCGCGCGCGGGTCCACCGCCACGGTCCCGACCGTCGCCGTCACGGGCCTCATGCCACCACCTCCAGTCGTTCCTTCGAGGCCGCACCGGAGGACAGCCGGTCGGCCACCTTCTGCGGCACCGCACCGATCGAGCCGGCGCCCATCGTGATCACGACGTCCCCGTCACGCGCGAAATCCATGATGGCCTGAGGCATCTGCGCGATCTCGTCCACGAACACCGGGTCGACACGGCCGGCCACGCGCAGCGCGCGCGCCAGCGCCCGGCCGTCGGCCGCGACGATGGGGGCCTCGCCGGCCGCGTAGACCTCGGCCAGCAGCAGCGCGTCGGCTGTGCCCATGACGCGCACGAAGTCCTCGAAGCAGTCGCGCGTGCGGGTGTAGCGGTGCGGCTGGAAGGCCAGCACCAGACGCCGGCCGGGGAAGGCGCCGCGCGCGGCGGCGATCACCGCGGCCATCTCCACCGGGTGGTGGCCGTAGTCGTCGATCAGGGTGAAGCACCCGCCGCCGTGGGCCGCGGCCACCGGCCATTCGCCCCAGCGCTGGAAACGCCGCCCCACCCCGGCGAAGGCCTCGAGCGCGCGCTGCACCGGGGCGTCGGGCAGTTCGAGCTCGGCGGCCACGGCGATCGCGGCCAGCGCGTTGCGCACGTTGTGCTCGCCCGCCAGGTTCAGCGTGATGTCCAGGTCGGGCAGCACCTCGCCGTTGCGGCGCTGGCAGGTGAAACGCATGCGCCCGCCCGGCAGCGCCCGCACGTCGACGGCGCGCACCTGCGCGTCGTCGCCGAAGCCGTAGCGCACCACCGGCCGCGACAGCATCGGCACGATGGACCGCACGCCGGGGTCGTCGCTGCAGACGATGGCCGCGCCGTAGAAGGGCATGCGGTGCACGAAGTCGACGAAGGCCGACTTCAGTCGGGCGAAGTCGTGCCCGTAGGTGTCCATGTGATCGGCGTCGATGTTGGTGACCACGCCCAGCACCGGCAGCAGGTTGAGGAAGCTCGCGTCGCTCTCATCGGCCTCGACGACGATGTACTCGCCCGAGCCGAGACGCGAATTGGCCCCCGCACTCTCGAGCTTGCCGCCGATGACGAAGGTCGGGTCCAGCCCGGCCTCGGCCAGCACGCTCGTGACGAGCGACGTCGTCGTCGTCTTGCCGTGCGTGCCGGCGATGGCGATGCCGCGACGCAGCCGCATCAGTTCGGCCAGCATCACCGCGCGCGGCACCACCGGCACGCGCCGCGCGCGCGCGGCGATCACCTCGGGGTTGTCGCCGCGCACCGCGGTGGACGTCACCACCGCCTGCGCGGCGCCCAGGTGCGCGGCGTCGTGGCCGATCGCCACGCGGATGCCCAGACCCGCCAGCCGCCGTGTGACCGCGCTGTCGTGCGCGTCCGACCCCGACACGACGTAGCCGAGGTTGTGCAGGATCTCGGCGATGCCGGACATGCCGGCGCCGCCCACGCCGACGAAGTGGATGTGCTGAACGGCGTGTTTCATGCGCGGGCCTCCGCGCGCCCGGGACGCTTCGTCGGCATCGTCCGTTTCACGACGAAGTGGATGTACTGGACCGCGTGCTTCATGCCAAAGCCTCCGCGCGCCGCGATCGCTTCGTCGGCATCGTCCGGTTCGCGACGAAGTGGATGTACTGGACCGCGTGCTTCATGCGCGGGGGGCCTTCTTCAGGAGCATCTGCATTTCATCGACCACGCGCGCTGCCGCAGCCGGACGGGCCAGGGCTCGGGCGCGGGTGGCCATCTCGAGGAGCGTCGGCCGGGTCAACCCGGCCAGCAGCTCGGCCAGACGCGACGGGGTCAGGTCGGCCTGCGGCAGGTGGTGCGCGGCGCCGTGGCCGGCCAGCCACTGCGCGTTGTCGCGCTGGTGCGCCGTGGTGCGGACCACCAGCGGCACCAGGACGCTCGCCACACCGGCAGCACACAACTCGCTGACCGTGATCGCGCCGGCGCGGCAGACCACCAGATCGCAGTCGGCCAGCGCCGCGGCCATGTCATCGACGAAGGGCCGCACGTCGGCGTGGATCCCGGCCCCGGCGTAGGCCGCGCGAACGCCGTCGACCTCGGCCGCGCCGGTCTGGTGCAGCACCTGCGGCCGCGCGGCCGCGGGCAGCAGGGCCAGCGCCGCCGGCAGCGTCTGGTTCAGCACGCGCGCGCCGAGGCTGCCGCCCACCACCAGCAGCCGCAGCGGGCCCTGGCGGCCGGCCAGGCGCTGCGCCGGCGCGGGCAAGGCCTCGATCTCGGCGCGCACCGGGTTGCCGGTGACCACACCCTGGCGCACCGCGCCCACCGCCGCGCCGTCGAAGCCGAAGCCCACACGGTCGGCCACCGGCAGCAGCGCCTTGTTGGACAGCAGCAGGGCCGCGTCGGCGTTCATCAGCATCAGCGGACGGCCCAGCAGCGACGCCATCATCCCGCCGGGAAAGCACACATAACCCCCCATGCCCAGCACGACGTCGGCGCCGCGACGGCGCAGGATGCGCAGGCAGTCCCAGAAGGCCTTCAGCAGGCGCAGCCCGCCGGTGGCGGTGTGCAGCAGGCCCTTGCCGCGCAGGCCGCTGAAGGCGATGGTGTCGAGCTCGATGCCGGCCGACGGCACCAGCCGGTTCTCCATGCCGTGCGCCGTGCCCAGCCAGCTCACGTGCCAGCCGCGCGCGCGCGCCTCGCGCGCCACGGCCAGCCCCGGCATGATGTGCCCGCCGGTGCCCGCGGCCATGACGACCAGGTGCGTCATCGCCCGCCCCCACGCATCAGCACCCGGTTCTCCAGGTCGACCCGCAGCACCAGGGCCACGGCGATCAGGTTCATCATGATGGCCGAGCCGCCGTAGCTCATCAGCGGCAGCGTCAGCCCCTTGGTGGGCAGCACGCCGAGGTTGACCCCCATGTTGATGAAGGCCTGGGCGCCGAACCACACGCCCACGCCCTGCGCAGCCAGGCCTGCGAAGACCCTGTCGAGGGCGATCGCCTGCCGGCCGATCACGAAGATGCGACGGGTGAACCAGAAGTAGGTGACGATCAACGCCGCCACGCCCACCAGGCCCAGTTCCTCGCCGATGACCGCCAGCAGGAAGTCGGTGTGCGCCTCGGGCAGGTAGTGCAGCTTTTCGACCGAGGACCCCAGGCCCTGGCCGAAGAGCCCGCCCCGCCCGAAGGCGATCAGCGCGTGCGTCAACTGATAGGCCTTGCCCTGGGCGTTGGCCGGGTCCCACGGGTCCAGGTAGGCCAGGATGCGGTCGCGCCGCAGGTCGTCGAAGGCGATGATCAGGGCCAGCGCCGTCACCGCCATCGTGGCCACCAGGAAGAAGCCGCGCGCATTGACCCCGCCGAGGAAGAGCACGCCCATCGCGATGGTGGCGATCACGATGAAGGCCCCCATGTCGGGCTGCCTCAGCAGCAGCAGGCCGGCGAGCAGCACGGCCAGCGCCATCGGCCAGACCGCGCGCAGGAAGTTCTCGCGTCCCTCCATCTTGCGCACCATGTAACTGGCCGCATACAGGGCGATGGCGAGCTTGGCGTACTCCGAGGGCTGGAAGTTCATCACGCCCAGCGGGATCCACCGCCTCGAGTTGTTGACCACCCGTCCGATGAAGGGCACCAGCACCAACACCAGCAGCAGCAGGGCCAGCAGGTACAGCTTGCCGGAGTGCTTCTCCCAGAAGGCCATGGGGATGCGCACCACTACCAGCGCCACGGTCGTGCCGATGGCGATCGCCATCAGGTGGCGCACGAGGAAATGGGTCGGCTCGTAGCGCTGGAACTTCGGGCTGTCGGGCAGTGCGATCGAGGCCGAATACACCATCACCATGCCCAGCGCGACGATGGCCAGCACCACCGCGGCCAGCGTGCGGTCGTAACCGGCCATGGCGTCCGCGCCACGGGTGCCCGCCTCGAAGCGGTCGCGCACCGGCAGCGTGCCCACCTCGTCGGGCGCCGGGCGGCGCCAGGGCCGCGCACCGAGCAGGCGCTGCAGCCAGCCCGGGGCCGAGGCGGCTGCGGTGGTCATGCGGCGACCTCCCCGCGCTCGGCGGCCAGCGCCTGCACGGCGGCGACGAAGACTTCGGCGCGGTGCCCGTAGTTTCGGAACATGTCCAGACTGGCGCAGGCCGGGCTCAGCAACACGGCGTCGCCGGCACGGGCCTGCGCGAAGCACCAGGCGACGGCCTGCTCGAGCGTGTCGTGACGGGCGCGTGGAACGGCATCGGCCGCCACATCGGCCTGGAGCGCCGCCTCGATGGCCGGCGCGTCGCGCCCGATCAGCGCGACCGCGCGCACGTGACGCGCCACCGGCGCGGCCAGCGGCGAGAAATCCTGCCCCTTCCCGTCGCCGCCGAGGATGACGACGAGCTTGGACGGCGCCTTGTCGGCGCCCAGGCCGTCGAGCGCGGCCACCGTGGCGCCGACATTGGTGCCCTTGCTGTCGTCGAAGGCCTCGACGCCGTCGACCAGGCCCACGGGCTCGACCCGGTGCGGCTCGCCGCGGTACTCGCGCAGGCCATGCAGCATGGGCGCCAGCGGGCAGCCGATGGCGCTGGCCAGCGCCAGCGCGGCCAGCGCATTGGCCGCGTTGTGCCGGCCGCGCAGACGCAGGGCATCGGCCGGCATCAGACGCTGCAGGTGCAGTTCGACCGGCTCCTCGCCGGCACCGGCACCACGCCGGCGGCGCACCGGCGGCTGTTCGTCGGGCAGGGCCCGCACCAGCCAGGCCATCCCCGACTCGACCACCAGACCGAAATCGCCCGGCGCCAGCGGCGCGCCCAGCCCGAAGTGGACGAGGTCGCGCGCCGGCAGCGCGCGCGCCGAAGCGCCCCGGGCCCCGCGGGCCGCCGGCACGCCAGGCAGACCGGACGGCTCGACCATGCCCGTCACCACGGGGTCGTCCCGGTTGACCACGCACACCGTACGTCCCGTGGGCGGACCGTAGATGCGGGCCTTGGTCTCGGCGTAGGCCGCCATCGAGCCGTGCCAATCGAGATGGTCCTGGCTGATATTCAGCACGACGGCGGCATCGGGCTCGAAGCCCTGCGCGTCGTGCAGTTGGAAGCTCGACAGTTCCAGCACCCAGACCTGCGGCAGGCGGTCTTCGTCCAGGCAGGAAGCCAGGGTGTCGAGCATGGTCGGGCCGATGTTGCCGGCGGCCCGCACGCTGCGCCCGGCGCGCTCGACCAGCAGCGCGGTCAGCGCCGTGGTGGTGGTCTTGCCGTTGGTGCCGGTGACGGCGAGCACGCGCGGTGCGTAGCCGCGCGTGGCGCGCAGGTCGGCCAGCGCCCGCGCGAAGAGATCGAGTTCACCGCTGACGCGCACGCCGCTGTCGCGGGCGGCGCGCAGCAGCGAGGCGATCGCCGGGTCGTGGGGCGCCAGGCCCGGGCTCTTGAGCACCGCATGCACGCCCTGCAACGCCAGCGCCGGATCCGGCAGCGCGCCGTGCAGACGCAGCGCCTGCGGCACCTGGGCGGCCAGGGCGTCGGCCTGCGGCGGCGTCTCGCGCGAGTCCCACACGGTCACTCGTGCGCCGACGCGTGCGCACCAGCGCGCCATCGCCAGCCCGGACTGGCCGAGTCCGAGCACGAGCACGTGACGGTCGTGAAGGGCATCCATCGCCGTCACCGCAGCTTCAGGCTGGCCAGGCCCACCAGGCACAGCAGCATGGTCACGATCCAGAAACGCACCACGACCTGGGTCTCACCCCAGCCCTTCTTCTCGAAGTGGTGGTGCAGCGGCGCCATCAGCAGCAGCCGACGGCCCTGACCGAAACGGCGCTTGGTGTACTTGAACCAGCCGACCTGGA
>CAZFVH010000132.1:0-12602 GCA_964522465.1 uncultured Rubrivivax sp.
AGTGGTATATTTTTTCTCTGGTGCTTGATATGTTGCACTTGATTAACGGGTAGGGTTTCATTGATGCGTTTTCAACCAATTCTATACCAAGTAATTCGGCGTAAGACTTGGCTTCCTTTGAGGCGATGTATGTTGAGTATAAAATGATGCGGATCTTTTTTCTTGTGCGTTGCTTAATCTTAAAAAACATGGCGGATCCGTATAATTCTGAGATGACATTTTCTCTCACCGGAATACCCTTTAATTCCGAAATTCGTTTGCATTGAATTATCAAAATTTCCTTTACATTTTCGCAGATTAAGTCAATTCCTCCGTCTAGAACTCCTTTCGTTGCGCCATTAAATATGACTTTGTATCCCTGGGATTCGTGTATGTAGCCGATGTATCTCTCGTACTCAATCCCAACGGTCCATGGGTCACGTTTTCGTCCCGGATCTGAGTATCTGTCTAGCGCAAGCTGATTTCTCTTTGAACTTGATAGACTCTTCCACTCGGTTTCCGATATATATTTTTTTGTTGGGTCCTGTGGCGCATCTTCAGTTGAATCAGTTTGATTCGAGTGTGCTTGTTCTTTGAGTGAGGCAATGAGTTCTTTTGTGGTTAAATCTGTAAACTCTGAAATCCATGGTGCATATGATTCATACACATAAAGATGGTTTTTGATGGCTGCATTATCTCTTTTCAGTTGCCTGATTTCGTCTCTTGCCGCTTTAATTTCCTCTGCGGCCTTTCTTGCTGGCCGCTTCTTGTGAGTAAGATAGCGAATAGTCGCGTCATCTCGCTCCTTTTCTAGTTCATCTTTCCAATCTATTAGTGACTGAAGATAATTACTGTCACTCTCGATATTTTTAAGTGCTCGATTGTAGAGTGAAATTACGGATCTGTACTTTTCTATGGCTGATCTTCTTCCGGCCCATATTGAGACGATAGTCCATATTAATGCCGCGAAAAATTCGATTGAATCCATTTTTGGGTTATATTCCTAAGTGTGACGTTCACCTCGGTGAACGAATGTTGATGGTTAATGGGCGGCTTTTTGCATCGCAGCTAACACGTTCCGCAGGGCGTGGAACGCGTACGTGGCGAGTGATAGATGGTTCAGGGTGTCGGGGTGGGGGAACTTAGCTTGAACAGGGTATGGACGGACAGATCGATGCCCATAGGTGTCAGGTACTGGCGCAGCAGCCCGTTGGTGTTCTCGCAGCTGCCTCGCTGCCAGGGGCTGTGTGGGTCACAGCAGTAGACCTTCACTCCCGTGCGGGCGCTGAACTCGCAATGGCGCGTCATCTTCTTGCCCTGGCCGCAGGCCAAGCTGTGGCGCATTGGGGCGGCGATCGAATTCGGCTTGGCAGTGAAGCCTGCCAGCGCGGACGCTGCTGTCGAATCGTCCAATTTTGCCAGCGGCACAAGGCCACTCGTGCGCTCGACGAGGACGCCGACGGAGTACTTATTACCAGCGTCCTTGATGAAGTTGCCTTCTCAGTGGCTGGGCATGAGGCGATCTTCGGTCTCGGGCGGAAGCACAGGAAGGCTGACCGTCTCGGGGATCTGGCCGTGCCGTTCGACGCCGCGCTTACCAGGCATGCGTGTCCCGCGACCGTGGCGCAGGCATGCTACGAGTTGTCGGCGCAGCTCGTCGAGCAGGTACGCGTAGATACGCGTAGATCGTCGTGTAGATCGTCTCGTGCGAGACGTGCCTGGTTGGGTCTTGTGGCCACACGCGCTTAAGGATAGCGGCGATCTGCTGGGCGATCACTTCCACTCGAGCAAGGTAAGCACGGTACCCCAAAGGAGGTGGTCAGGGTGGAGCTTGGGCGCCACATTCGCTGGGATGCGTCGCGTCTGGCTTAGCGCGTGCGCAGGCACGCCCGCGCGGGCGCCCTCGGCACTGGTGTTGCGTGCGAGCTCACGGCTGATGGTCGCCGGCTAAAGCCCGAACGGGCGGGCCATGGCCCGCATGCCCGATTCCGTCAGACGCATGCTCGCGATCATCATGCGTTCCTCTGGCTGAAGCTGGCGGAAGGTGGTTGGGGTCTGCTTCTGACCACCTTACCCGAAGTTGGGTGTTGCTCTTCACATTTGAGGCCACCCTATGGTGCTCTGGATTCCGCGGGGTGCTACGCTTTGTGCAGTCATGACCGAGAAGCAACTCCTCGACGCCATCGAGGACATGAGCCCCTAGGAGCACTACGTCCTGCTGCTGTACATCGCCAACCACCTGCGCGAGGCGGTGGACGATGGTCGGATCAGCGCCGTCGTGCTGCGGCAGGCCTCAGACCACCTCAAGATGCTGGTGGAACATGGGCCGGCGACGAGGGTGCAGTAGGGCAGGGTGCTCTCCGCGCTGAACTTGCCAGGTGGTTGCGGCCGAACTAGTGACTTGGGCGCTTCGGGATGTTGTGCGGCAACGACGGCTTGGTTGCAAAGAGACGTGTACAGTCGCTCTGTTTTTGTGGGTAAGGATGTTGGCAGAGTTGAAAAAAAAACACGAAAAGCATTAAAAATCAATGCTGTATGAATCCCTCCGACTCCGCCAAGCGCTGTTTTGAAGCCCGCCTAGAGCGGGCTTCTTGTTTCTGGAGCCGTCTACGTGGCCTGCGCAGCGGCGTTTTCGACAGTGGATGCGCTAGATTCGTCATCCCTGATCGTTGTCGCCGAGGCGCCCATGCAATTCATCGATTCCAACACCGATTTCCCCATCAGTTCGGCCGTCGTCCACTCGGGCCGCGTCTTCGAGGCGGTGGTCACTGGCATTCCAGACGGGCAGCGCGCCCCAGTGCCAGGCGGCGCCGCAGCCGAGATGCGGGAAGCTTTCCGGCAACTGGACGTGCTGTTGGCGCAGGCAGGTGTTGACCGTCGTGCGGTTTGTACGGCACGCCTGTATCTGCACGACGTCCTGACCGATGTCGCCGAGGTCAACACGGTGTGGAGAGAGTATTTCCGCGATCACCCAGTCGTGCGGCGCTGCTACGGGGTGGTGCTGCAGGCCGGCATGAAGGTCGAAGCTGCGTTCACGGCGGAAATCCCCTGATCGCGGCGTGGCCGGGACGCGCTCGTGTCATCACGACGCTCGATGCCATAAATGCAACAGCCGCCCTTGACGTTGGTCAGGGCGGCTGTTGTTTGTCGGGAATGCCGCCTTGGGCTAGCGTTCCCGTGTGCGCCGTTACGCCGCCCTCGGCTGGGCCGGCGCGCGCGTCAACTCACTTCGGCAGGACGACGCTGTCGATGACATGGATGACGCCGTTGCTTGCGACGATGTCGGTCTTGATGACGTTGGCGTTGTCGACCTTGACGCCGCCAGCCGTGGTGATCGTCAGCTCGGAGCCCTGAACGGTCTTGACCTTGCCGGCGGCGACATCCTTGGCCATCACGGCGCCGGGGACGACGTGATAGGTCAGCACGGCGGTCAGCTTGGCCTTGTCAGCCAGCAGTGCGTCGAGCGTCGCCTTCGGGACCTTGGCGAAGGCCTCATCCGTCGGAGCGAACACGGTGAACGGGCCGGTACCCTTCAATGTGTCCACCAGGCCGGCGGCCTTGACGGCGGTGACCAGCGTGTTGAAGCTTCCGGCACCGACGGCGATGTCGACGATGTCCTTGGCTTGGGCGGCGACTGCGGACGCGGCCATGGCGGCGACGATCAGGAACTTCTTCATGGGGAGGACTCCGTTGGGTGACTTGAGGGGGCAGGGGAAGCAGAGAAGGGGTCGGATGGCCATCCGATATCGCTATCTTGAGGCTTAGGCGATGACATTTGAACTGTAGGGTCAATATTTGAACTCCTTGGTCATTTTTCATTCCGGATGGTTTCCTGACCTTGGATCTGTTCCTGCGAGGGACGCGCGTGAAACATCCTGAGCACAGGCAAAAAAAAGCCGCCCCGGAAGGGGCGGCGCTACACGGGCCTGCGTCAGGGCCGCGATGTCTCAACGTACCGTCGGCAGCTCCGGGGCAGGCTGCGCGGAGACCTGGGTCACCACCTCCACAAGGGCGGGCGGCGTGAGCTCGGCCTGCTTCGGGGCCGGGGGTGCGCCTGCGGGCAGCAGAGGCACGATCAGCAGCGCCACGATGTTGATGATCTTGATCAGCGGGTTCACCGCGGGGCCGGCGGTGTCCTTGTAGGGATCGCCCACCGTGTCGCCGGTGACAGCGGCCTTGTGCGCGTCGCTGCCCTTGCCGCCATGGTGACCATCTTCGATGTACTTCTTGGCGTTGTCCCAGGCACCGCCGCCGGTGCACATCGAGATCGCAACGAACAGGCCCGTGACGATGGTGCCCATCAGCAATCCACCCAGCGCCTCGGCGCCCAGTGTGAGGCCGACCACGATCGGTACGACCACCGGAAGGAGCGAAGGAATCATCATTTCCTTGATGGCCGCGGTGGTCAGCATGTCGACGGCACGGCCGTACTCGGGCTTGGCCTTGCCTTCCATGATGCCCTTGATCTCGCGGAACTGGCGGCGAACCTCTTCCACGACGCTGCCGGCCGAGCGGCCCACCGCTTCCATCGCCATCGCGCCAAAGAGGTAAGGGATCAGGCCGCCGATGAACAAGCCGATGATGACCTTGGGATTGCTCAGGTCGAAACTGGCGGTGATGCCGCGAGCCTCCAGCGAGTGCGTGTAGTCAGCGAACAGTACCAGCGCGGCCAAACCGGCTGACCCGATGGCATAGCCCTTGGTGACGGCCTTGGTCGTGTTGCCCACGGCGTCCAGCGGGTCGGTGACGTCCCGCACGCTGTCGGGCAACTCGGCCATCTCGGCGATGCCGCCGGCGTTGTCGGTGATCGGCCCGTAGGCGTCCAGGGCTACGACGATGCCAGCCATGCTGAGCATCGACGTTGCCGCCACGGCGATCCCGTACAGGCCGGCCAGCGCATACGACGACAGGATAGCCAGGCAGACGAAGATCACCGGCCAGGCGGTGGACTTCATACTCACGCCAATGCCGGCGATGATGTTGGTCGCGTGTCCCGTGGTGGAGGCCTGCGCCACATGTTTGACGGGCTTGTAGTCGGTCCCGGTGTAGTACTCGGTGATCCACACCATGGCGGCCGTCAGGACCAGACCGACAACGCAGGCGCCGAACAGGCCCATCGCGCTGGTGGTGCCGCCGCCGCCGGCCAACTGCACCGGTTCGGGGAACATCGCCTGTGTGACGAAGTAGAAGGCCACGAGCGAGATCCCGCCCGAGACGATCAGCCCCTTGTACAACGCGGGCATCACGTTGCGCATGCCCGGGCTGGCCTTGACAAAGGCGCATCCAATGATCGAGGCGATGATCGACACCCCGCCCAGGATCAGCGGGTAGACGATGGCAGCCCCGCCGCCGCCGGCGACCATGAGCGCACCCAGGGCCATCGTCGCGATCAATGTGACAGCGTAGGTCTCGAACAGATCGGCTGCCATACCGGCGCAATCGCCCACGTTGTCACCGACGTTGTCGGCGATGACGGCGGGGTTGCGCGGGTCGTCCTCGGGGATGCCGGCCTCGACCTTGCCCACCAGATCAGCGCCCACGTCAGCGCCTTTGGTGAAGATCCCGCCGCCCAGACGCGCGAAGATCGAGATCAGGCTCGAGCCGAAGGCCAGACCCAGAAGAGGCTTCATCGTGGAGGAGTCAGGCTTCTCCAGCCCACCGATGGCGAGGAAGAACACCCCCACGCCCAACAGACCGAGGCCGACGACCAGCATCCCGGTGATGGCCCCGCCCTTGAAGGCGATGTCAAGCGCAGGGCCGATGCCCTTGGTGGCCGCCTGCGCGGTGCGCACATTGGCGCGCACCGACACGTTCATGCCGATGAAGCCGCATGCGCCTGACAGCACGGCGCCGATGACGAAGCCCGTTGCAGTGGCCACACCGAGCCCGGGGGTGACGAGGATCAGCACCGCGAGGATGACCCCGACGATGGCGATCGTGCGGTACTGACGTGCGAGGTAGGCCGCGGCGCCTTGCTGGATGGCCCCGGCGATCTCCTGCATACGGGCATTGCCCGCGTCCTGCTTCAGGATCCAGCCACGCTGTATGAAGCCGTATATCACGGCCACGAGGCCGCAGGCGAGCGCTGCGTACAGCGCCATCGAGTTCGACATTCGTTCATCTCCTTCGTTTTGATGAGGCCCCCAGACCGCTGCGAGAGCCCTCCGTCGGGCCCCGGGCGTCCTTACGCGCTGGGCATTTGGCGATGCTACGGGAAGAAGACCCCGCGCTGCCATGGTGTTTTCCTGCGGTGTCCCCAGGCATTGAGCCCAGTCGTGTCAGCACGACGCAAGTGCGCCGCCTAGAATCAGGGATTTCCCGGATGTCGCAGGGGCCCGACGCGTTGCACACGGGCCTGACCTGCTGTCATGTCGCGCCGTTCCGGGCGGCGCATCTCCGAGACACCCGATGAGCCTGCACAACGTGTCCCCTGGCGCAAAGGCGCCCGACGAGTTCAACGTCATCATCGAGATCCCGATGAGCGGCGATCCGATCAAGTACGAAGTCGACGAGGAGACCGGCGCGCTGTTCGTCGATCGCTTCATGGGCACGTCGATGCACTACCCGTGCAACTACGGCTACATCCCGAAGACGTTGGCTGACGACGGCGATCCGGTGGATGTCCTGGTGATCACGCCCGTGCCGCTGATCCCTGGCGTCGTTGTCACCTGCCGCCCCATCGGGGTGCTCAAGATGACGGACGAAGCGGGCGGGGACAACAAGCTGTTGGCGGTGCCGATCGACAAGATCCTGTCGATCTATACGCAGTGGAAGCAGCCGGAAGACCTGAACCCCATGCGGCTCAAGACCATCCAGCACTTCTTCGAGCACTACAAGGATCTCGAGCCCGGCAAGTGGGTCAAGGTCACGGGTTGGGAAGGCGCGGACAGCGCGCGCGAGGAAGTCAGACTGGGGATGGCGAACTGGGCTGCGAAACACGCGGCTTGAAAGGCGTGCGGTCGTTCAGTTCGTCGACGTAAGCCGAAACGCCAGCCCCTTCGCGCGCCAGGAAGTCGGCCACGGCATCGGCGAATCGGTCATCTGCCAGCCAGTGCGCCGAAGCGGTTTGCACTGGCATCAGGCCGCGAGCCATCTTGTGCTCGCCTTGCGCCCCGCCCTCGAAGCGCACAAAACCCCGGGCGATGCACCACGCCAGCGGCTGGTAGTAGCAGGCCTCGAAGTGCAGACAGGCGATCGTCTCGGTGCAGCCCCAGTAGCGGCCCCAGGCAACCCTGCGCGCCGTGTCCACCGCGATCAGTGAGGCCGCGATCGGCATGCCGCCGCGCCAGCCAACGAACATCACCCAGTTCTCCGGCATCGCGCGCGCCATCTCCGAGAAGAATCTGCGGTTCAGGTAAGGGGTGGAGTGATGCGCTGCGTAGGTCTGCTCGTAGCAGCGGTGGAAGTGGTCCCACAACCGATCGTCGATGTCGGCTCCCTCATGCACCGTGAAGCGCACCCCTGCCTCGACGACGCGTCGGCGTTCCTGCATGATGTTCTTGCGCTTGTGCCGTTGCAGGCTGTGGAGGAAGGCGTCGAAGTCGATCCAGGGTGCGCGCGCGTCCTGTTGCCAGTGGAATTGCACTCCTTCACGGATCATCCAGCCTGCGGTCTGCAGTGCCTGTCGATCGATGGTGTCGACGAACAACAGGTGTGCCGATGACAAGCCGGATGCGCGCGCGTCCTTCAACAGTTCATCGACGAGCGCGCTGCGCGCTTGGGCGTCCTCGGCCAACAGCCGAGTGCCCGGCACCGGGGTGAAGGGCACCGCTCCCAACCATTTCGGGTAGTACCGAAGGCCGTGGCGCCGGTAGGCGTCAGCCCACGCCCAGTCGAACACATACTCTCCATAGGAGTGGCTCTTCAGATACAGCGCGATCCCCGCAGACAGACGCTGGTCCCGCCAAAGCGTGAGCAATCGGGGTGCCCAGCCGGTCGCCGGCACTGCGCAACCGCATCGGTGCAGCGCAGCCAGGTAGGCATGGCGCATGAACGGCGTGGGCTGCGCCTGTTGCGCAAGCAGGGCATCCCACGTAGCGGGGTCAAGTTCGTCGGGGTCGGAAAAGACCCGGGTGAGATAATCAGTCACAACGAATTCTGATGCGCCTGGGCTGACCTGTGCCGTGAGGGGGTTGGCTGGCACGCGCCAGCCGCCCGCGGTAGGTTCCCGCGCTGACCCGGAGGCTTCTGATCATGCTGACCCTCGCGCTGGCGCAATTGAACGCGACTGTCGGCGACCTCGAAGGCAACGCGCAAGAGATTGAACGCGCGGCGCGTGATGCGTACACGCGCGGCGCCCGGGTCGTGATCGCGCCCGAGCTCGTGCTGACGGGTTATCCGCCCGAAGATCTGCTGATGCGGCCCGCGTTCATGCAGGCCTGCGAGCGCGCGCTGCATGCGCTCGCTGAATCCTTGGCCGATCTGCCCGATCTTCATCTGGTCGTCGGGCACCCGTTGCGGCGGCCCGATGACGGTGATCCCCGCTCGCGCTCGCTCGCGCTTCCGGCCGCCTTCAACGCGGCCTCGGTGCTGCAGGCTGGGCGCGTGCTGGGCACTTACTGCAAGCGCGAACTGCCGAACTATCAGGTCTTCGACGAGCGAAGGTATTTCGCGTCCGGCCGCGATGCAGGGCGTGGGGCGCTGGTGTTCGAGGCCGGTGGACTGAAGCTCGGTGTCTTGATCTGTGAGGATGCGTGGTTCGACGAGCCCGCGGCACTCGCCTGCGAGGCCGGGGCGCAGGTGCTGTGCGTGCTCAACGCATCGCCGTTCCACGTGGACAAGGCTTTCGAGCGCGAACAGCGCATGTGCGAACGTGCACGCGCCAGCGGCTGTCCGCTGCTGTATGCCCACTTGGTCGGGGGCCAGGACGAGGTCGTTTTCGATGGCGCTTCCTTCGCGGTCGATGCGCAGGGGTGTGTGCAGGCGCGTGCGCCCATGTTCGAGCCTGCGTTGACCCTGGTCGAGGTCGGCGCCGACGGAAAGGTCACCGGCCCGATGGCTGCCATACCCGAAGTGTCTGCGCAGGCCTGGGCTGCGCTCGTGACAGGCGTGCGGGACTACGTGGGCAAGAACGGCTTCCCCGGGGCCATCATCGGCCTTTCAGGCGGCATCGATTCAGCGCTGGTGCTGGCGTTGGCGGTGGACGCACTCGGCCCCGAGCGTGTGCGGGCCGTGATGATGCCCTCTGCCTACACGGCTGAGATCTCTTGGGTCGACGCGCGCGACATGGCAGCCCGGCTCGGTGTGCGCTACGACGAGATCGGCATCGGTCCGATGGTCGACGCGTTCCGCCAGAGCCTTGCACCGCAGTTCACCGGATTGCCCGAAGACGCGACCGAGGAGAACATCCAGGCCCGCATCCGTGGCACCTTGTTGATGGCGTTGTCCAACAAGACCGGTGCCATCGTGCTGACCACAGGCAACAAGAGCGAGATGGCCACCGGTTATTGCACCCTGTATGGCGATATGGCCGGGGGCTTCGCCGTCATCAAGGATGTCGTCAAGACTGTCGTGTACCGTCTGGCCGAATGGAAGAACCGGCAGCCGAACCGTCGCGCCGATGGCAGCATTGGCCCTGTCATCCCGGAGCGAATCATCTCCCGCGCGCCTTCGGCGGAACTGCGGCCGGATCAGACCGATCAGGACAGCCTGCCGCCCTACGAGGTGCTCGATGCCATCCTGCAGCGCTACATGGAGGAGGACGAGGCTATTGAGGCCATCGTTGCCGCCGGGTTCGAGCGCGCGGATGTCGAGCGGGTGACACGGCTGATCAAGGTCAACGAATACAAGCGCCGTCAGGCGCCCGTAGGTATCCGCATCACCCATCGTGCCTTCGGGCGCGACTGGCGCTATCCGATCACGTCCAGGTTCCGTGCCTGACGCCTGCCACCCGACCATGCCGAGGAGTCATCCATGAAGCAGATCACCGCCGTCATCAAGCCTTTCAAGCTCGAGGAGGTACGCGAGGCGCTCGCCGAGATGGGGGTTTCGGGCTTGACCGTCACAGAGGTCAAGGGGTTCGGCCGACAGAAAGGCCACACCGAACTCTATCGGGGAGCCGAGTACGTCGTCGACTTCCTGCCCAAGGTGAAGGTCGAGGTGGTCGTGCGTGATGGAGACGTCGACCGCTGCATCGATGCCATCATCCGCGCAGCCAAGACCGGCAAGATCGGCGATGGCAAGATCTTCGTCACCGCGGTCGAGCAGGTGGTGCGCATTCGCACCGGGGAGACCGACGAGTCGGCGGTATGAACCCGCGCGCGGACGATGGCGCGAGCCGGTCGCGCCCGCCTTGCGTCCTCAGATCCGATCGTAGTCCGCGCGCGCGGTGGCAGGGCCGGCCAGTGCATACAGCCTTTGCACCAACTCCGAAGGGTTGACGCCGACCTGCAGCACGTCACGCTGCGGGCCCGCCAGGAAGCCCTGGTCGACCGCATGCTGGAGGAAGTTCAGCAGCGCATCGTAATAGCCGCCGACGTTGAGGAGCCCGATCGGACGCGAGTGGTAGCCGATCTGGCGCCAGGTCCAGACTTCGAAAAGTTCCTCCAGCGTGCCGATGCCTCCCGGCAGTGCGAGGAAGGCTTGCGCGCGTTCGGCCATCATCTGCTTGCGCTGATGCATGGTGTCCACCACGTGCAGTTCCTGCAGGTCCTTGTGGCCGACCTCTCGGTCCATCAGCATCCGCGGGATCACGCCAATCACACGCCCGCCATGTGCGAGCACGGCATCGGCGACGATGCCCATGAGGCCGACCTTGCCGCCACCATAGACCAGTTGCCACCCGTGCTCCCCGATGGCGCGGCCCACGGCCTGGGCGGCCTGCGCGAGGGCCGGATCGTTGCCCGTGCGCGAGCCGCAGTAGACACAGACGGAGAAGGCGGGCGTGTTCATGCGACGAATCGTTCGTAGAGGGCGGCGGCCCAGATGCTGCCACACAGCAGCAACGACAGCATCACTGCCGCGCTGCCGTAATCCTTGGCAGTCTTGCTCAGCGGGTGCAGGTCCGGTGAAATGCGGTCGATGGCCGCCTCCACGGCAGAGTTCAACAACTCGACGATCAGCACCATCAGCACTGAGCCCGCGAGCAACGCGATGCTCACCCAATCCTGTCCGAGCCAGAACGCTGCGGGCAACAAGAGCAAGGCGAAAAAGCTTTCCTGTCGGAAGGCACTCTCTTCCCGCAAAGCCTGACGCAGGCCATCGAGTGAATGGACGGTTGCACGCCGGATGCGGTCGAGGCCGGTATGGCCCTTATGTGGATTTGGTGGCATCGACGGTTGAACACGTGGCGCCCGGCGTTCCTTCCGTTCCGTCAAGGCCGCACATCACGCCCGGCGGTCGATTCGTCCGCAGCCTTCGGGGGCGTCCGTCTCGCGAGAAGCCCATCGGGTTCCCGTGTGTCGACCAGGCGGGTGCCGCACAGCAGGTCGTGCAGGAACTGCCGGCCCGGCAGGAAGCGACTGAGCGCCGCGTAGAAACTGACCCCGCCCAGGAGTGCCAATGACACCGCGCCGCCGCCGCGCACACCCTGAATCTCGACGTAGACCAGCGCCGGAACGAACCAGATCCACGAGATCCCGTATCGCAACAGGGCACGCCAGGGGCCGACCCGACCGCCCCTGCGGTCGACCAGCCGAATGTGCCAGGTCTTCATCGCCAGCGTCTGGCCCTGACGCGACCAGAAACCGGCGAAATAGGCACCGAGCACGAGAAACACGGCCCACTGCAACCCGCGCTGCCCCTGCAGGGCGTGGCGCTGGTCTGTGGCCACCCCGTAGATGAAGCCCGCGAGCATGACGACGCCGAACAGCAACACGCCTTCGTACAGGAAGGCCGACAGTCGGCGTCTCAGGGGTGGGGCAGGGATGGGAGGATTCAACTTGGTGGCCAAGCGTGAGGGGCCAAGCCAACGGCCGCCCGTCGATGAGGGTCGCCGCGAGGACGGCGTGGCAGCGATGGATGTCGTCGAGAGTATCCCGCAACCCGGGGTCGCTCGGCACGACACGGGGCTGATGCCATAATCGTCGACCGCCGAAAGCGGGTTTGGTCAGACACACGCCTTCTACTGCGAAGGCTTCCGTTTCCGACCGCGCAGGCGCCGAGGCTGCCTCACGAGGGCGTGCTGCAGGCGCACCAATGGTTTTTCGTCAGAGAAATTCACAGAGGTCTCACATGGACATGTCTGCCGCGGAAGTCAAGCGCGCCGCATCGGCGTCATCGAATTCCCCCTCCGCCGAGCCTAATGGCTCGGAAATCCTGGTCCGCTGCCTGCAGGCCGAGGGCGTCAAGTACCTCTGGGGCTACCCTGGCGGTGCGGTGCTCTACATCTACGACGCCCTGTACAAGCAGGACACCATTGAGCACGTCCTGGTGCGTCACGAACAGGCGGCTGTGCACGCCGCCGACGGCTATGCCCGCGCCACCGGTGAGGTCGGCGTGGCGCTCGTCACCTCCGGTCCGGGTGTGACGAATGCCGTCACCGGCATCGCCACGGCCTACATGGACTCCATCCCGATGGTGATCATCACCGGGCAGGTGCCTACGGCCGCGATCGGCCTGGATGCCTTCCAGGAGTGCGACACCGTGGGCATCACACGCCCCATCGTCAAGCACAACTTCCTGGT
>CAZFVH010000133.1:0-12364 GCA_964522465.1 uncultured Rubrivivax sp.
TGGCGGAAAGGGAGGGATTCGAACCCTCGGTACTGGAGAACCAGTACGCCGGATTTCGAATCCGGTGCATTCGACCACTCTGCCACCTTTCCGCGCGCATTCGGTGCAGTCGAACCGAAGCTTGGTATTGTAGTCCACGGCGGCTTCAGCCGGGTGCAGGGGCCGGGCGGCGTGCGCCCAGGAAAGCCCAGGAGCCGGCCAGCGCCAGCAGGGCGATCAGGGTGAAACCGGCGCGGTAGTCGCCGGTGAGGTCGGCCATCAGGCCGGCGATCATCGGCCCGCAGATCTGCCCGACGGCCACCACGGTGGCCGACAGGCCGAAGATCGCGCCGATCGCGCGACGGCCGAAGTAGTCGGCCCGCATGGCCTGCATCAAGGGGCCGCGCAGCCCCCAGGCCAGGCCGTGCAGCAGGGCGAAGGCGACCAGATGGCCCATCTGCGTGGACCAGGTCAGGCACAGCAGGCCTGCCGCGTGCGCGAACATGCAGGCTGCGGTGACGTGGCGCTTGTCGAAACGGTCGCCGGCCACCACGCCGAACAGCACGCCGCCGAGCTGTGCCACGGTCATCATCGTGATGACCCAGCCGGCGTCGGTGACGCTGACGCCCACGCCCTGGGTCATGTGCGAGACCGCGTGGACGTTGACAGCGGTGACGACCAACAGCGCCAGTCCATGGCCCAGCGCCAGCAGCCAGAAGGCCCGGGTGCGCAGGGCCTGTGCGGCGGTGAAGTCAGGCTCGGCCAGCGGGCCCCTCGCCCCGCCGCCGGACGCACCCACCGACCCCACCGGACCCACCAAACCCGACGAGGGCGACGAGGGCGACGAGGGCGCCGATGACCCGGTGCCCGTGGCCGCCGCGTCAGGCGCGCGAACGCCACCGCCAGCATGGGCCTGCTGCGGTGCCAGCGTGGTGTCGGCTGAGCCCCCGGCAGGCACATCCGTCGCCGGCGCCCCGTCGACCCGCTGGCCCACGTCCTCGGGACGGCCGTGGATCATCCTGGCCAGCAGCCAGCCCGCGACGATGACGAAGGCGCCCGAGGCCAGTGCCGTGGTGCGCCAGCCGTGGTGCTGCATCGACACGGCGATCAGCGGCACCAGCAGCCCACCGCCGGCCAGCCCCACGCTCAATGCGGATAACGCCCGCGCCCGGTGCACCTGGAACCAGTGCACGATGGTCACCGACAGCGCGAAGTAGCCGCCCAGGCTGGCGCCGATGGCCATGAGCACGGCGGCGGCGTAGAACAGTCCGACGGAATCGACCTGGCTCATCAGCATCAGCCCGACACCGAAGGTCACCAGACCCCAGCGGATCACCACCTGCGTCCCCACGCGATCTAGCAGCCAGCCCAGCACCGGACCGATCAACGCCGACTCGACCGATTGCAGCGCGGCCGCCCCGGCCAGCGTGGCCTTGCTCCAGCCCATCTCCTGGCCGATCGCCGCCACATACAGGCCGAAGGACTGCGTCAGCAGCGCGCCCAGCATCAGCTGGATCGTGCCTGCCGCGCCCAGCAGACGCCAGCCGTAGAAGTGGCGAGGGGGCAGTGGCGCCAAGCGCGGGGTCCCTGAGACTCGATTGGGCCCCCGGGGCTTACCCGGGCACCCGTCGCGCAGCCGCCACTTCGGTCATGCGTGCAGCACCTCGGCCCCGCCCAGGTAGGGCCTGAGGGCCGGCGGCACGGCGATGCTGCCGTCGGCCCGCTGGTGGTTCTCGAGCACGGCCACCATCGCGCGGCCCACCGCCACGCCCGAGCCGTTGAGCGTGTGCACGAGCTCGGGCTTGCCCTGGGCATTGCGGAAGCGTGCCTGCATGCGCCGGGCCTGGAAGGCCTCGCAGTTGCTGCAGGAGCTGATCTCGCGGTACGCGCCCTGCCCCGGCAGCCAGACCTCCAGGTCGTAGGTCTTGGCCGCACCGAAGCCCATGTCGCCCGTGCACAAGGCCATCACGCGGTAAGGCAGTTCGAGCGCCTGCAGCACCGCCTCGGCGTGGCCCACCATCTCTTCCAGCGCGGCGTAGCTGTGCTCGGGATGGGTGATCTGCACCATCTCGACCTTGTCGAACTGGTGCTGGCGGATCATGCCGCGCGTGTCGCGCCCGGCGCTGCCAGCCTCTGAGCGGAAGCAGGGGCTGTGCGCGGTCAGCTTGATCGGCAGCTGCGCGGCGTCCAGGATGCGCTCGCGCACGCTGTTGGTCAGGCTGATCTCGCTGGTGGAGATCAGGTACTGCTCCTGCGGCGCCGCGTCGCCCCCGCCGTCAGCCTCGCCCGCGCCGTCGGCTGCCGAGCTGCCGCGGTAAACCCAAAACATGTCGTCCTTGAACTTGGGCAGCTGCCCGGTGCCCACCAGCACCTCGCGGTTGACGATGTAGGGCGTGTAGCACTCGGTGTAGCCGTGCTGCTGGGTGTGCAGATCCAGCATGAACTGCGCGAGCGCGCGGTGCAGCCGCGCCACCGGCCCGCGCATGAAGGTGAAGCGCGAGCCCGACAGCAGCGCGCCGGTGTCGAAGTCCAGCCCGAGTGCGGCGCCGAGATCGACGTGGTCGCGCACCTCGAAGTCAAAGGCGCGCGGAGCGCCCCAGCGCCGCACCTCGACGTTGCCCTGATCATCGGCGCCCACCGGCACGCTGTCGTGCGGCAGGTTGGGCAGGCCCAGCATCATCTCGGCCAGTTCGGCCTGCACGGCCTCCAGGCGCTCGGCCGAGGCCTTCAGCTCGTCGGCCAGACCGCCCACGCGGGCCATGAGCTCGACCGTGTCCTGGCCCTTGGCCTTGAGCTGGCCGATCTGGCGGCTCAGCGCGTTGCGCTGCGCCTGCAGCTCCTCCGTGCGCGTCTGGATGGCCTTGCGTTCAGCCTCGAGCGCGGTGTAACGCTCGACGTCGAGGAAGGGCTGGGGGTTCTTGCGCGCGAGCAGTCGCGCGGTGACGCCGGCGAGATCGCGGCGCAGGAGCTGGATGTCGAGCATGGGTGCAACGGTGGTGTCGGAGTCGTCGGGTCCCGGGGAACTGGCCCCGGTTCGAAGGCTGAGGATCTTGCGGCGCGTGCGATGACTTAGGGTGCGTCGGACCCTGCGCCGTGCGGGCCACCTGGGGTCTTCAAGATCGCGCCACGGCCTCGGCCATGCTGCGGTCGCCCAGACCCAGCGGCAGCGGGAAGTGCACGGTCTCCTGCACGCCTTCCATCTTGCGCACGCCGATCACGCCGAGCTCACGCAGCCGCGCAATGACCTCCTGGACCAGGATGTCGGGCGCCGACGCGCCGGCGGTCAGGCCCACACGGCGCCGGCCGATGAACCACTCGGCCTGCAGATCCTGTGCGCCGTCGACCATGTAGGCGGGCGTGCCGAGACGCTGGGCGAGCTCGCGCAGGCGGTTGCTGTTGCTGCTGGTGCGGCTTCCGACGACCACCACCACGTCCACCGCCGGCGCCAGCACCTTGACCGCGTCCTGGCGGTTCTGCGTGGCGTAGCAGATGTCCTGCTGCTTGGGCTCGCGCACGTGCGGGAACACGCGCTTGACCTCGGCCAGGATCTCGGCGGCATCGTCGACGCTGAGCGTGGTCTGGGTGACGACGGCAAGCCTGTGGCCCGTGGGCTGCACATGCGCGACGTCGGCCACGTCCTCCACCAGGTAGATGCCCTGGCTGAGCTGGCCCATCGTGCCCTCGACCTCGGGGTGGCCCTTGTGGCCGATCATGATGAACTCATAGCCTTCCTTGGCCAGCTTGGCGAGTTCGACGTGCACCTTGCTGACCAGCGGACAGGTCGCGTCGAAGACGCGGAAGCCGCGTTCGGCGGCCTCGGCGCGCACGGCCTGACTGACGCCGTGGGCGCTGAAGACCAGGGTCGCGCCGGCGGGGACATCGGCCAGATCCTCGATGAAGATCGCACCCTTGGTCTTCAGGTCGTTGACAACATAGGTGTTGTGCACGATCTCGTGGCGCACGTAGATCGGCGCGCCGTGCTTGCGCAGTGCGCGCTCGACGATCTCGATGGCGCGGTCGACCCCGGCGCAGAAGCCGCGAGGCTCGGCCAGCAGCACCTCCTGCGGGCCGATCGACAACGCTGCCTGTGCAGCAGGCACCATGTCATCTGACATCACAACACTCCCAGCAGGTGGACCTCGAACCGCACCGGCTGGCCGGCCAGCGGGTGGTTGAAGTCGAACAGCAGCCAGCCCTCGCCAAGCTCGCGCACCACGCCGGCGTAGGCCCCCTGCCCGTCGGGCGTGGGGAACTGCACGACGTCACCGACACCATACTCAGCATCGGGATCCCCCAGCTCGGCAAGCAGCGTGCGGCCCACGCGCTGCAGCAGTTGCGCATTGCGCTCACCGAAGGCTTCACCGGCGGGCAGGTCGAAGCTTGCACGCGCACCCTCGGCCAGGCCGATCAAGCGCGCCTCGATGGCCGGGGCGAGCTGCCCGCTGCCCAGGGACAGGGTTGCCGGCTTGCCGTCGAAGGTGTCGACGACGGCCTGTCCGTCAGGCCCGCTGAGGCGGTAGTGCAGGGTCAGGAAGGCGCCCGGGCTCACGCGCGGGGCGTCGTCGACGGCAGCGACCGCGAGCACGGCATCAGCGCCGGGCGGGACGGCGTCGGCGTCCAGGGGATCAGGCTTCAGAGGGCCCTCCAAAGGGGGATCAGCAGGGGGGAGGCGCGACAGGCGACGCACCGATAGACTGGATTCCATTCTATGAGTCGCCCCATCCCGCCATGTCACCCAAGGACCTGCCCCTGCACGCCCGCCCGCGCGAGAAACTGCTCGCCTGCGGCCCTGCGGCGCTCGCCAGCGAGGAGTTGCTGGCCCTGCTGCTGCGCACCGGTCGCCCCGGCCAAGGCGTGATGGCGCTGGCCGGGCAGTTGCTCGCCGAATTCAAGGGCCTGGCCGGGCTGCTGCACGCGGGCCCACGCGAACTCGCCCGCGTCAAGGGCCTGGGGCCGGCCAAGCGCGCCGAGCTGTCGGCGGTGATGGAGTTGGCGAGGCGCTCGCTGACGCAGCAACTGGCCGAGGCGCCGGTCTTCGACAGCCCGGCGCGCGTGAAGGACTACGCCACGCTGCACATCGGTCACCTCGACCACGAGGTCTTCGCGGTGATGTTCCTCGACCACGCGCACCGCCTGATCGAGATGAGCACGCTGTTCCGCGGCACGATCGCGCAGACCGCCGTCTACCCGCGCGAGGTGGTCAAGGAAGCGCTGGCGCGCAATGCCGCGGCCGTCGTGCTCGCGCACAATCATCCGTCGGGTCTGGCCGAGCCCTCGCGTGCCGACGAGTACCTGACCCAGACGCTGAAGTCGGCGCTGCAACTGGTGGACGTGCGCGTGCTCGACCACCTGGTCGTCGGGCGCGGGCAGGTCGTGTCCTTCGCCGAACGGGGCTTGCTGTGAGGCCCGCCACCCACATCCCCCCCGGCACACCCGCCGGCATGCGATCTGCCGCGCTGGCCATGAAGAATTTCACCGAACTCGCTGCCGCCCTGAAGGCACGCCAACGCGAGCGCGCAGCCGAGGCGGCGCGCGAACGTGCGCGCCAGCGAGAGGTCGAGGCCGAGCGCCGCCGGATTCAACGCCAGCGTGACGAGTTCGCCCGCGCCGTCGGACCCGTGCATGCGCTGCCCGACCCCGGCCGTGCCGACGTCCAGCGCCCGCGCCCGGCGCCCGAGCCGCTGCAGCGCCTGCGCGACGAGCAGGAGGCGCTGCGCGAGGCCCTGTCCGACGAGGTCGACATCGAGTCGCTGCTGCTCACCGACGACGGCCTGAGCTTCCGCCGCGCCGGCATCGGCCCGGACGTGGTCACGAAGCTGCGGCGCGGGCACTGGGCCATCCAGTCGCAGATCGACCTGCACGGCCTGCGGCGCGACGAGGCACGCGAGGCGCTGGCCGGTTTCGTGCGCGAGGCCACGCGCCGCGGCCAGCGCTGCGTGCGCGTCGTCCACGGCAAGGGCCACGGCTCGCCCGGGCGCCAGCCGGTGCTCAAGGCCAAGGTGCAGCGCTGGCTCGGCCAATGCGCCGAGGTCATCGCCTTCGCCCAGGCCAGCGGCCCGCAGGGCGGGGCTGGGGCGCTGATCGTGCTGCTGGCGGGGTGAACGGCGAGCCGCCCGCGGCCGATCCCTACCCGACCTTGGCCCGGCTCAGCGCCGAAGACACGGCGGCGGCGCACAATCCCGCCGCGATGAGCCCGGACGATCTGCCGCCCCCCTCGCCTGCGCCCGGCCCGGCGGCGGCACCGGCTGCGCCGGTGGCACCGGTGACCGCGGCGGGTGCAGCGGATCCAGCGACCGGCGCGAATGCAGTGGATCGAGCGACCGCCGCGAATGGAGCGGATCCAGCGACCGCTGCGAACGCGGCGGCTGCGGTGACTGCAGCGACGGCGGCGACGGCGGCGACGGCGGCGACGTCCGCGACGTCCGCGACGTCCGCGACGTCCGCGACGTCCGCGACGTCCGCGGCGGCCGCCACGGCCGCCGGTACGCCGGCGCCGCCGGCCGCCACCGGCGCGAGTGCCTCGGGCCGCCGCGGCGCCGCACGGCGCGTGCTGGAGTTTGCGCTGCTGGCCTTGCTGGTGCTGCCCGTCGTCCTGGCGGCCACGGTTTACGGCGCGCTGCATTCGTCCCGCGCCACGCCGTGGGTGCTGCAGGCCTTCCCCGGCGTGCCGGGCATCGTCCAGTGGACGGTGCAAGCACCGCAGGGCGCCCTGCTCGGGCCGGATTTCGCGGCGGCACAAGTGGTCGTGGACGTGCCGGTGGCCGGCGTGCGCGTGACCGTCGTGGAACCGCGCTGGCAGGGCGCGCGCTGGCGCTGGTGGCTGCGTGAAGGCGTCTGGGCCGGGGTGCAGGTCGACCGGCTCGAGGCGCAGCGCGTGCACGTCGAGGTCGTGACCGACCCGCGCACCCCTGCCACGCCGCCACGCTCGCTGCGCCTGCCCATCGAGGTGCAGGCCGCGGCCGTGTCGGCCGGCGAAGTGCAGCTCAACGGCCACGCGGCCTGGGTGGACATCCGCGGCGCCGCGCACCTGGGCGTCGACGGGGGCTCGCGCCATCGCTTCGAGGGCGTGCGTTTCAGCGTCGACCGCCTGCAGGCCTGGGGCGGCGGCGAGATCGCGGCCGATGCGCCTTTCGGGTTCACGCTGGCGCTCGACGGGCGCGGCACCGGCGAGACCGCCTGGACGGCACGCGCCCGCGCGGCCGGGCCGCTGGCATCGTTCCGCGTCAACGGGACAGTGCGCGCGCCCGGGCCGGGCGGGGTCGAGTTGCCTGCGCTGGAAGCGGGCTTCGAGGTCCGCCCCTGGGCCGACTGGCCGCTGGGCACACTCGCATTGAAGGCGCAGGGCCTGGACCTGTCCACGCTGTCGAGCGCCCTGCCCCGCACCCGGCTCAGCGGGGAGGCCGAAGTGGTCACGAGCGGCACGCAGGCCGCGCTCTCGGCGCAGGTGAGGCTGGACAACACTGCACCGGGCCCCTTGGACCGCGGCGCGCTGCCGGTGCGGCGCATGGATCTCACGTTCGACACCGACCCGGCGCAGCCGCAGGTGCTGCGTCTGCAGCGCCTGGATCTGGACGTCGGCACGCAAGCGGGTCAGGGCGAAGCCGGGGGCCACTGGCGCGGCCGCGGCCGCTGGGACACGCAGGCGCTGCAGCTCGAAGGCGTGCTGGAGGCCCTGCAACTCGGGCAGGTCGACACCCGGGCGCCCGCGGCGCGCCTGTCCGGCCCGGTGCGCGTGGACGTGCGCGGCGCCCACTGGCGTGGGATCAGCCCTACGGCGGTCGGCCCGCGGCCGGCGCTCGACCTGCGGGCCCAGCTGCAGGGCAGCTTCCCGGGCATCGGTCAGCCGGCCGCCTTCGAGGTCGACGCCAGCCTCGACGAGGCACGGGTCGAACTGCGCCGGCTGGTGGCCACCGCCGGCTCGGGCCGGGCGCAGCTCGAAGCCGTGCTCGAAGGCGATGCGCGCAGCGGCTGGCGGCTGCGAAGCGCGGGCGAGTTGACCCAGGTCGACCCGCTGCCCTGGATCCCGGGTGACATCGGCCCCTGGCGACGCGGCCCGCACCGGCTGACCGGGCAATGGCGCCTGGACCTCGGCGTACCGGCGAACGCAGGCACGCTGCCGCGCCTGCGCCTGCTGCAGTCCTTGCAGGGCAGCGGCGAGCTCACGCTCGCGCCGTCGACGTTGGCCGGCGTGCCGGTACGAGGGCGCGTCGAGATCGGCCAGGATCCCCGGGCGGCGGCGGCGCTGCGCAGCCGTGTGGCGGGCGAGATGACGCTGGCAGGCAACCGGTTGCGTCTGCAGGGCCAGGGAGACCCTGCCGGGGCCGGGCAGGACGACCGCTGGCAGCTCGAGCTCGACGCCCCGCGACTGGCGGCGCTGTCGCCGCTGGCGCCGCTGCTGACCCGGCAGACACCACTGGGTGCCTGGCTGCCCACGGCCGGACAGGCCCGCGGGCAGGTGCAGGCGATCGGACGCTGGCCGCAGTTGCGCACTGAAGGCGAGCTGCAGCTGGACGGCGTGCGCGCCGCCGCCGGCGCCGTGGCGGCGGCGCAGGCACGCTGGCAGCTCGACACCGGGGGCGATCAGCCCATCGGGCTGACCTTGCAGATGGCCGCGGCGCAATGGCGTGATGTCCGCATCGACCGTCTGGACACCCAGGTGACCGGCCGCGCATCGGCGCACCGGGCGACGGTCGAGTTGGAGGGACCGGCCGGGCCGTCGGCAGCGCTGGCGCCGTGGCTCGGCGTCGCGCCCGGCACGGGCAGCCACGCCCATCTGGCCCTGGCCGGCGGCTGGTCGTCGCAGCCTGGCGGCGGGGGCCGCTGGACGGGCACTGTGGAGTCGCTGGCACTGGGGCCGAGCCGTCCCGCCCCGCCCGCGAACCCTCGCTCCGTGCCCGCGGCCGCATCCACACCTGCGCCTGCCACCCCCCCCCCCAACGCCGACCGATTGCCGCCCGGCCTGTGGCTGGAGACGCGCAACGTGCGTGCTGCGCTGGCCTTCGATGCCGCAGGCGCGCTCGCCGCGGCCGAAGCGGGTCCTGGCAGCGCGGCCCTGGCCCGCGGTCTGCGCGCGCGCTGGGACGGTGCGCGCTATCGCGCGGGCAGCGATCAGGCCGGCTTCGAGCTCGACGCCCGGATCGACCCCTTCGCCGTGGCGCCCTGGCTGCAGGATCTGGACCAGGGACTCCAGTGGTCGGGGGACCTGCGCGCCAGGGCTGAACTGCGGATCCGCGCCGCGCGCGCCACCGAGGCCACGCTGCGCCTGCGGCGCGACGGCGGTGACCTGCGCGTGACCGAGGACGGCAACACGGTCCCGCTCGGCATCGAGGAGATGGACCTGGCGCTGGATGTGCGCGACGGCCGGTGGAGCCTGATGCCGTTGGTCGTCGGCCGCGCGCTGGGCACCGTCTCGGGCGCGGTGACGGTGCGCACCACGCCGCAGGCGCGGTGGCCGGGCCCGCAATCCGCGTTGGACGGCGCGGTGCGCATGGAGATCGCCGACCTCGGGCTGTGGGCCGGCCTGACGCCCCCGGGCTGGCGACTGGACGGGATGATGGAGGGCACGGTGCGCGTCGGCGGGCGCTTCGGCGCGCCGGAATTCACCGGACGACTGCAGGCGAGCCGCCTGGCCATGCGCAACCTGCTCGAAGGTGTGGCTTTCACCGACGGCGAGGTCGCGATCTCGCTCAGTGGGGAAACCGCACGCATCGAGCGCCTGCTGCTGCGCGCCGGCGATGGCACGCTGCAGGGCAGCGGCCAGGCCAGCCTGGGCGCGCAGCCACGGGCGCGTCTGGATCTGCGCGCCGAGCGGTTCCGCCTGCTCGGCCGCATCGACCGGCAACTGATCACGAGCGGCCAGGCCACGTTGACGCTGACGCCGGGACAGGTGCAGCTCAACGGCCGGGTGGATGTGGACAGCGGGCTGTTCGACGTCGCGGCGCGCGACGCGCCCACACTCGACACCGATGTGCGTGTGGCGCGTTCCGCCACCGCCACCGCCACCTCATCCTCCCCGCCGGCCGCTTCCCCGACGCAGACGCCGCTTAGGGGCAGCCTCCCTGTGGCCAGCCCATGGCAACGCGTGACGCTCGCGCTCGAGCTGTCGCTGGGGGACCAATTGCGCCTGCGCGGCCGGGGGCTCGACACCCTCCTCAAGGGTGACCTGAAGTTGTCGACGCCTGCCGGCCGGCTGAACATCGACGGCACGGTGCGCGCAGAACGAGGCAGCTACCTGGCCTACGGCCAGAAACTCGAGATCGAGCGCGGCGTGCTGGTGTTCAGCGGCCCGCCGGAGAACCCGCGTCTGGACGTGCTGGCGCTGCGGCCCAACACCGACATGCGCGTGGGCGTGTCGATCACCGGCACGCCGCTGTCACCCCGGGTACGCCTGTACAGCGAGCCCGACATGGGCGAGACCGACAAGCTGTCGTGGCTGGTGCTCGGCCGCGGCGCCGAGGGCTTGGGCCGCACCGACACCACGGTGCTGCAGCGCGCGGCGCTGGCCCTGCTGGCCGGCGACGTCGAGGTGCCCACCGACGCGCTGATGCGCACCATCGGCCTGGACGAGCTGACCTTCAGCCAGTCCAGCGGCGAAGTGCGCGACACCGTGGTCACCCTGGGCAAGCAGCTCAGCCGCAACTGGTACGCCGGCTACGAACGCAGCGTCAACGCCACCGCCGGCACTTGGCAACTGGTCTACCGGATCGCGCAGCGCTTCACGCTGCGCGCGCAAAGCGGGCAGGAACGTTCGGTGGACCTGATCTGGACCTGGCAGTTCGATCGGACGCGGCCGGGCGCCGCAACCGCCGACCCGGACGGCACCGCCAGGCCAGCGACGCGCGACGGGGGCACGCCGTCCGGCGCCCTGCCCGACGCGCGACCCTGAGAGGCTGAGCCGCACACCCGGACAGCGCCGGACAGCACCCGGGCCGATCAAGGTCGTTCCGGGGCTGGGGCGATCCGGCTCGCCTTGCGAGCACCGCGAAAAGCCCGCAGGCAGCAGGCCGAAGACTGGACGCGTGGATTTCCCGCGCATACATTTGCCGAAACGGAGCTGACCACACGCGCGGCGCTCGTACGGCGAGGATGCCGCGCCGAGGAGAGGAACCTTGGCAGACCCCCACCCGACGGATCGACACGGCCCATCCCCTGCCGCGGGTGCTGCCACGGCGGCAGCCGGGGCACCCGCGACAGATCCCGGACTGCACCGCATCCGGGCCGAGATGGACGCAGCCTTCGCCAGCATGAGCGACGCCATCTGGATCGCCGACGCGAGCGGGCAGACGCTTCGTGTCAACGACGCGTTCCTCAGGACGCACGGCTTCCCGGACGAGTACAGCGGACGCCTGCCACTGGACGAGTACTTCAAGCTCTTCCAGCTGCGTCCGCCAGAAGGAGAGGTGCTGGACTGCAAGCAATGGCCCGGCGCGCGCGCCCTGCGCGGCGAATCGGCGTCGTCGCAAGTCTTCGAGGTCCGACGCTGCGACACCGGCCGCACGCGGATCATGTCCTGCAGCTACGCGCCGATCCTGTCCGACATCGACGGCCACATCTGCGGCGCCGTCGTCACGAGCCAGGACGTCACCGAGCATTTCCGGTTGCAGCGCGACCTCGAGGCCTCGCGCACCCGCCTGCGCCGGCTGCTGGCGGTCCAGCACCGCGCCACCGAGAAGGAGCGACGCCGCATCGCGCAGGATCTGCACGACGACCTGCAGCAACATCTGGCGGCGATCCGGATCGAACTCGCGATGGCCTTGAGCGGCTGGACCACCGACCCCGCCGACCTGGCCGCATTGATGCGCCGTGCGCACGACATGACCGGCGAAGCCCTGGAATCGGTGCGTCGCATCCTGCAGGACCTGCGCCCGCGCGTCCTGGATGGTCAGGGCCTGGTCACGGCGCTGCGCGGCCTGCTCGAGGGATTCGGCGAGCGCACGGGCATCGATTGCCGCTTCGCCGGTCAGGGTGATGCGGGGAACGATCAGGCCAGCGGCGCTGCCGACAGCGCCCTGGACAGCGACCTCGCGACATCGTTGTACCGGGTGGCACAGGAGGCCTTGACCAACATCCACAAGCACGCCAATGCACGCGCCGTGGAGATGCGGTTCGACCGCGACGACGCGGGGCAGGTGCGACTGACCATCCACGACGACGGCGTCGGCGTGTCGGCCCGAGACCTCTGCAAGAACAACAGCCTGGGCATCCTGGGCATGCAGGAGCGCCTGGCGGCGCACGGCGGCCGTCTGGACGTGCGCGCCGCCTCGCAGGGCGGCACGGTCGTCGAAGCGATCGCGCCCATGACGCCACCGCCGAGCGACGGCGAGCCAAGTGCAGAGAGAGAGAGAGAGAGAGAGAGAGAGAGAGAGAGAGAGAGAGAGAGAGAGAG
>CAZFVH010000134.1:0-12174 GCA_964522465.1 uncultured Rubrivivax sp.
AGGCCGGCGCCCCGACCGACACCCGCCAGCTCTGCAGTGCCGCGCCCGGCCAGTGTGCGGGGCGCCAGTCGTGCAGGCGCACGGCATCGACCGGCCACGCGGCGCCGTCGTGCAAACCGGCCGCGGCCTGCACCGTCCCGCCGTGGACAGCGTCGATCAGGGCCCGCGTGAGGGCTGACGAAGCGCTCATGGCGTCACCTGCGCGCCGAGGGGCCGGCAGCGTCTGCCGGGGAAGAGATGTCGATCCATGCCTGGTCCGTTCCCGCACCGCGACCGGCGCGGGCGATGCCCCCTTCAAAGCCCCCCGCAAACGCCATGACGGGGCATCAGGATGCGTGAAAACGCTAGTGTGGCGCCGCGGACCCATCCCGTACAGTTCCCTGCATCCGATTTCGAGGAGGCTCCCCCATGAAACATCTCCCCTTGACCCTGCGCCGCCACCTGTTGGCCGCCGCTGCGCTGTCGGCCGTCGGCGCCACGGCCACGGCACAGGCAGCAGAGATTCGCGTGATGTGCTACCAGGACGGCATCGAGTGCCAGGTCACGAACGAGCTCGCGCGCAAGTTCGAGGCCCGCAACCCCGGCGTCAAGGTGGTCGTCGACACCGTGCCCTACAAGACCATCGTGGAGCAGCTGCCGGTGCAGCTGGCGGCCGGTCAGGGCCCCGACATCGCTCGGGTCACCGACCTGGGCGGCCTGTCGAAGCACTACCTGGACATCGCCCCGCACCTGAAGGACCGCAGGGCGATGGACGCCAACTTCGGCGCCACCGCGCCCTGGCTGGCACCGACGCCGGGCGACAAGGGCATCTACGGCTTCATGTCGCAGCTGACGATGACCGGTCCCTTCGTCAACAAGACGCTGTTCGAGCAGGCCAAGGTTGCGCTGCCCGGCCCGAAGGCCACCTGGGACGAGTGGGCCGCTGCGGCGCGTCAGGTCGCCAAGGCCACCGAGACCAAGGCCGCGATGGCTTGGGACCGTTCGGGCCACCGTTTCGCCGGCCCGGCGATCAGCTACGGCGCGAAGATCTTCGACGCCTCCGGCCAGTTGACGATGGACGCGGGCTACCGTGCGGCGGTCGACAAGTTCGTCGGCTGGCACAAGGACGGCACCGTGCTGCGCGAGGTCTGGGCCGGCTCGGGTGGGTCGACCTACGCCGACTCGATCGGCGAGTTCATCAACGGCAACGTCGTCATGGTGCTGTCCGGCTCCTGGCAGATCAATCGCCTGCAACGCGACGTCGGCAACAAGTTCGACTGGGCCGCTGTACCCAACCCCTGCGGCCCGGCGGCGTGCACCGGTATCCCGGGTGGCGCGGCCTGGGTGGCCCTGAAGACCAGCAAAGCGCCCAAGGAAACCGCCGCCTTCCTCGAGTTCCTGGCGTCCGAACCCAGCTACGCCGAGTTCACCGCGCGCACCAACAACATTCCGGCGCACGCCGGTCTGGCGCGCAAGGGCGTCGACTACGCCGGCGCGCTGCCGGGCGCCAAGGCAGCGTTGGGCGTGTTCAGCAGCGGGGTGGCCAACCTCTCGCCAGTGGCCTACCAGTTCCAGGGCTACAAGTTCAACCGCGCCATCATGCTGCCCACGGTCGCCCGGGTGACGCAGGCCATCGTCGGGGAGATGTCGGTCGATGACGCGATGAACCGCATCGCCACCGACATGGCCGACGCCGTCAAGCAAGCCCAGAAGTAAGCGACCAGGGTCTTTGCCGGCTGCGCGTCGACGCGCGGCCGGGCCGGGCAGCGCCTGCGGGTGCTGCCCGGCTTCGCTTTGTGGAGGGGCGTCCGGTACGACCGGGCCTCCTCCGATACCTGTCGACCGGTCCGACCCTCAGGCTCCAGTTCCCAGACCCCAGATCCCCAGTCGTCCCGTGCGCGCCCTCGCTCCCTTGTTCAACCTGCTCGAGTGGCCTTTCCGCCTGGCACAGCGCTGGCTGGGCACGTCGCGTCTGGCCTGGCTGTTCGTCGGGCCCAACCTGCTGATCTTCGGGGTCTTCACCTTCCTGCCCATCCTCATCAACATCGCCTATGCGCTGACCGGCGGGGTGAAGCTGATGCCGCTGGAGCGGCCGTACACGGGCCTGGAGAACTTCCGGATCCTGTTCGAGTGCGGCAACTACCTCGACCTGTCGACCTGCCGCAAGGACGTGTTCTGGCGCGCGCTGTGGAACACCGCGAAGTTCAGCCTGATCCAGGTCGGGCTGATGGTGCTGCTGTCGCTCGTGACGGCGCTGGTGCTCAACCGGAAGATCCTCGGCCGCGGCTTCTGGCGCGGCGTGTTCTTCTACCCGGTGCTGCTGTCGCCGGTGGTGGTGGCGCTGATCTGGAAGTGGCTGCTGCAGAGCCAAGGCGTGTTCAACGCCGGTCTGGCGGCGCTGGGCGCCCCCCCGGTGGAATGGCTGACCGACGCCGGCTGGGCCTTCTTCTGGGCGGTCTTCGTCTCGATCTGGGCCCACATGGGCTTCTACACGCTGATCCTGCTGGCCGGCCTGCAGGCCATCCCCAAGGACCTGTACGAGGCGGCCGAGATGGACCGCGCCACGCCCTGGCGCACGCTCACGCGCATCACGCTGCCGCTGCTGCTGCCCAACCTGATCGTCGTGCTGGTGCTGGCGATGATCCGCGCCGTGCAGGTTTTCGACGAGGTCTTCGTGCTCACCGGGGGCGGGCCGGGCTCAGCGACGACCTTCATCGTGCAGTTCATCTACCAGACGGGTTTTGCCGAGCAGATCCATCTGTACGGGTTGGCCGCGGCCGCGTCGTTGACGCTGGCCGTGGCGCTGATCGTGCTGACACTGCTGCAACTGAAGGCCACGCGCGCCAGCCAGGCCGGCGAGCGGGCGCGCTGACGGCACGATGGGGACCCGCCGATGACACGCCTGCTCACTTTCCTGACCCGCACCCGGGGCCGCGGCCGGCTGGACTGGACCGATGGTCTGAGCTACCTGTACCTGGTGATCGGGCTGTTCACGATGTTTGCGCCCATCGTCTGGCTGGTGATGTCGTCGCTGAAGACCGAGTCGGCCATCGGCCAGTACCCGCCCACCTTCCTGCCGTACACACAGAAGCAGGTCGTCGTCGCCGGTCACGACAAACCGCTGCCACTGTTCCGCATCACCGACCCGCAGGGCCGTGAACGCGAGATGGCACAGGTCAGCCGCATCGGCATCATGGCCACGATGGTGGACCCGGCCGACCCGTCGCAGACGCTGCAGGTCAACATCCGGCAGCGTACCCCGGTGCAGGAGATCCGCTTCGCGACCTCCAACTACACCGACCTGTTCGAGAAGTTCACCTTCGGCCGCTACCTCTGGAACAGCGTCTTCATCACCGTGGTGGCCACGGCGCTGACGCTGCTGGTCAACTCGATGGCCGCCTTCGCGCTGTCCAAGTACCGCTTCACCGGCCAGAAGACCGTCTTCCTGCTGATCATCGCCACGCTGATGATCCCGCCGACGATCAGCCTGGTGCCGGTCTTCCTGGTGATCAACTCGGTGGGGCTGCTGAACAACCTGTGGGGCGTGATCCTGCCGGCGATCGCCACGCCCACCGGGGTGTTCCTGCTGCGGCAGTACATGCTGACCATCCCCGACGAGCTGCTCGAGGCCGCGCGCATGGACCACGCCAGCGAATGGCGCATCTACTGGCGCATCATCCTGCCGTTGGCGGCCCCCGCACTCGCCGTGCTGGCGATCTTCTCGGTGATGTGGCGCTGGAACGACTTCCTGCTGCCGTTGATCGTGCTGTCCAAGAGCGAGGTCTTCACGCTGCAGCTGGCGCTGAACGCCTTCCAGGGCGAGCTGAACACGCAGTGGCATTACCTCTTGGCGATGACGGTGATCACGCTGGTGCCGGTGACGCTGGTCTTCGCCTTCCTGCAGCGCTACATCACCACCGGCATCGCCAGCGCGGGGGTCAAGTGAGAACGACGGCAGACGGTCTGCGCCCTGTGGCCGCGGGTGTGACGCCGCCCGGGCCCGCCCTCCGGTCTTGAGCGTCCGACAGCCCTTCCCCCCAAGCACCCGACACACCGAAACGATCCCGCCGTGGCCACGCTCGAACTCCGCTCCATCGCCAAGTCCTTCGATCGCACCACGGTCATCCGCGGTGTCGACCTGCAGGCCGCGCACGGCGACTTCGTCGTCCTGGTCGGCCCCTCGGGCTGCGGCAAGTCCACGCTGCTGCGCATCATTGCCGGGCTGGAATCGGCCACGACCGGCGACGTGCTGATCGAAGGCGCACGCGTCAACGACATCGGCGCGGCCGACCGCGGCTGCGCGATGGTCTTCCAGTCTTATGCGCTGTACCCGCACATGACGGTCTACGCCAACATGGCCTTCGGCCTGGAGAACGCGGGCGTGGACAAGCACGAGATCCGCCGCCTGGTCGACCAGGCCGCGCAGATGCTGCGCCTGGACGGCCTGCTCGAGCGCAAGCCCACGCAGCTGTCGGGCGGGCAGCGCCAGCGCGTGGCCATCGGCCGCGCCATCGTGCGCGACCCGAAGATCTTCCTCTTCGACGAGCCGCTGTCCAACCTCGACGCCGAGCTGCGCGTGTCGATGCGCGCCGAGCTGCGCGAGCTGCACCGGCGTCTGGGCGCGACGATGGTCTACGTCACCCACGACCAGGTCGAGGCCATGACGCTGGCCGACCGCATCGTCGTGCTGCGCGACGGCCGCATCGAGCAGACGGGCAGCCCGCGCGAGCTCTACGAGCGCCCGGCCAACACCTTCGTCGCCGGCTTCATCGGCAGCCCACGCATGAACTTCGTCCCCGTGGCCCGGCTGGCTGCGCAGCCCGGCCTGGGCGACGCGCTGCCCGCCGGCACGCAGGACGTGGGCATCCGCCCCGAGGACCTGAGCCGCGCACCGCAGGGGCAGGGCTTGGCGCTCACGGTGGAAGCGACCGAATACCTCGGCGCCCAAGGCCTGGTGCGCGGCACCCTGGCCAACGGCGGCGAGCGCCTGGAAGCCCTGATCGACGCCCAGGACCTCCCGGGCCCGGGCAGCACCCTGTGGCTGCAGGCGAATGTCCGTCGGCTGCACCCGTTCGGAGAGGGCGGCGTGCGGGTGGCCGAAACCCCGAGCTGAGAGGCTGAGTGCACCCCCGAGGCCGTTGCCCGTCGCGGATGGATCGGCTTATGCGTGTACGTCGGCAGCGAAGAGATCGCCCACGGACCGGAACGCGGAAAACCCGCACCAGCGCCACCTCGATCGTCTGGACTTGACACGCCGGAAGGCACGAAGGCATGACCCCCTGGACCGCGACCCCTTGGCGCCTTGACCCCGAGGGCGCCCACACCACGCTGGACGACGGCGCGACGATGCGCCTGCGCTTTCTCTCGCCGTCGATGGCGCGGCTGTCGCTGCGCCCGGCCACGGGCTGGCGCGAGTCGCGCACCTGGGCGATCGCGCCCGAGCCCGGGCGCGACGTGCCCTGGGAGGGCCGCGCGCGCGATGACGCCAGCGGCTTCGCGCCCCCACCGCTGCAGGTCTTCGACGCCGAAGGCATCCCGGGCCTGGATGCCGGCGCGCTGGCGGTGACGCTGCAGCACGCCCCGCTGCGCCTGCGCTGGACCGCCGGGCGCGGCGGCCCGCTGCTGGCCGAGGACCGCCGCACGACGGCCTACCTGCGCAGCGCGCGCACCGGCGCCGTGCGCCATTACCTGCAGCGCGACCCGGCCGAGCGCTACCACGGCCTGGGCGACAAGACCGGGCCGCTGAACCTGCACGGCCGGCGCCTGCGCACGCTGGCGATGGACTCGCTGGGCTACGACCCCGAGCACGGCGATCCGCTGTACAAGCACTGGCCCTTCGTGCTCAGCCGCACGCCCGAAGGCCGCTGGCTCGGCCTGTACTACGACACGCTGGCCGCCTGCACCTTCGACCTGGGCTGCGAGCACGACAATTACCACGGTCTGTACCGCCACGTCGAGATCGACGACGGCGACCTGGACCTGTACCTGATGGCCGGCACCACGCCCGGCGAGGTCATCGCGCAGTTCGTGCGCCTGATCGGCGGCACGGCGCTGCCGCCGCGCTGGACACTGGGCTACGCACAGACGGCGATGGGTCTGGCCGACGCGCCCGACGCGCAGGCGCGGCTGCACGCCTTCATCGACGAGATCGCACAGCACCGCATGCCGGTGTCGGCCTTCCATTACGGTTCAGGCTACTCGATGCGCGGGCCGCGCCGCTACGTCTACACCTGGAACCGCGACAAGTTCCCCGAGCCGCAGGCGCTGAACGCGCGCTTCCACGAGGCGGGGCTGCACGTCGTGGCCAATATCAAGCCCTGCCTGCTGGACGACCACCCGGCTTTCGAGACGCTGGCGCGCGACGGCGGCTTCGTCGTCGATGGCCAAGGCCGGCCCGTGGTCGAGCCCTACTGGGACGGGCAGGCGGCCTTCCTCGATTTCACGCACCCCGCCTCCCTGCGCTGGTGGCAGGAGGGCCTGCGGCGCCAGATCCTCGACATGGGCATCGACGCCGGCTGGAACGACAACAACGAGCACGCGGTGCAGGAGGAGAGCGCCCTGTCGCACGGTTTCGGCTCGCCGATGCCCATCCACCGCAGCCGCCCGCTGCACGCGCTGCTGATGACACGCGCCACCTGGGAAACCCAGCGCGAACGCGCCGCCCCGGGCGAGCCGGTCTACACCGTCACCCGAGCCGGCCCGCCCGGCATCCAGCGCTACGCGCAGACCTGGACCGGCGACAACGGCACGAGCTGGCGCACGCTGAAGTGGAACATCCGCACCGGGCTGCAGATGAGCCTGTCGGGGATGTTCAACATCGGCCACGACGTCGGCGGCTTCCACGGGCCGGTCCCCGAGCCCGAGCTGTTCGCGCGCTGGGTCCAGGCCTGCTGCCTGAACCCGCGCATGGTGATGAACTCCTGGAAGGCCGGCAACGTCGTCAACCTGCCATGGATGCACCCCGAGGTCACCGACATCGTGCGGGCGGCGATCGAGCTGCGCTACCGCCTGCTGCCTTACCTGTGGCAGTTGTTCGAGCGCGCGGCCGCGCAGCACGAACCCATCATCCGCCCGACCTTCTTCGACTTCCCCGAGGACCCACAGTGCCTCGAGGACAGCGACGACTTCATGCTCGGCCCCGACCTGCTGGTGGCCCCGGTGATCGAGAACGGGCAGCGCGAACGCCGTGTCTGGTTGCCGGCGCTGCCGCAGGGCGGCAGCTGGTTCGACTTCGACACGCGCGAGGCCTACGCGTCCGGCGCGTGGCACTCCGTGCCGGCACCGCTGGAGAAGCTGCCGCTGTTCGCGCGCGCTGGCGCCCACATCCCGGTGGCCGCACCGGCGCCGAGCTCGCTGCCCTCCGCGCAGGACGCGGTGCGGGAGGTGCTGGCGTTCTGAGGATCTCGGGGCCCGGTCAGGGCACCCCACGCCCCAGCCCCGCCTCGTAGACCTCGAACCAGGTCTGCCGATCCATCGGCACGGTCAGGGCTTGGTGGAGGGTGCCGATCCGGCCGAGGTCGTTGGTGCCGACGACGGGCAGGATGTGCGCCGGGTGGTGCATCAGCCAGGCCAGCGCCGCAGCACTGACATCGACCCCAGCCGTCGCGGCGATGCGCGCCAGCACCCCGCGCACGCGCGCGGCGTCGGGCACGTCACTGAACAGGCGTCCACCGGCCAGCGGCGACCACGCCATCACCGGCATGCGGTGCTGCTGCGCGTGCGCGAGCTGGCCGTTGGTGAAGGGCGCCAGGTGCAGCGGGTGGATCTCGAGCTGGTTGGTGACGAGGCGGTGGCGCATCGCCGACTGCAGCAGGTCCACGTCCCAGGGCATGAAGTTGGACACGCCAGCGGCGCGGATCTTGCCGGCGTCGATCAAGCCGTCGAGACAGGCGCCCAGCGCCTGCGCGTCCATCAACGGGTCCGGGCGGTGGATCAGCAGCACGTCGATCGCCTCCATGTCCAGGCGCTGCAGCGAACGATCGACGCTCGCGCTGACGTGCCCCGGGGTCGTGTCGTAGTGCTTGACCCGGGTGCCGGGCCAGGCCTTGGACAGCAGCATGATGTCGGTCTTGGTAACGATCTGCATCCCGGCCTTCAGCCCTGGCTGGGCGCGCAGCGCGTCGCCGAACAAGGTCTCGCAGCGGTAGTCGCCGTAGATGTCGGCGTGGTCGAAGGTCGTGATGCCCTGGTCGAGGCAGGCCTGGATGCGCGCGGCCACGGCAGCCGGCGAGTGGTCGGCGGCTTCGGCCAGGCGCCAGGCGCCCCAGACGATGCGGCTGAAGACGAGGCCGGGAGCGAGTTCGATGCGGGGAACAGGGGTCTGGGGCATGGCGGGGTGCAGGGAGCGGGGTTGAATGGCAGCCACCGCTGCGGTGCTGCCCGACCCAGGGGCTCAGACCCCCTGGGTCGGGCAGACGGCCGGCGGTGGCCAGCGGTCGTGACGGCTGACTCAGCGGCGCGGGCCGTTGCCCAGCGGCGTCGCCGGGGTCTGTGCCGGCACGCGGCCGTAGGTGTGGGCGAGCGAACAGGTCTTCAGGTGAGGCAACACCTTGGTGCCGAAGATCTCGCACTCGTCCAGATGCGGGTAGCCCGAGAAGATGAAGGCGCGGATGCCCATCTTCATGTAGTCGTGGATCTCGCTGATCACCTGGTCGACGTCGCCAACGATGGCCGCGCCACAGCCACTGCGCGCGCGGCCGATGCCGGTCCACAGGTGGGGCTCGATGTAGCCCTCGTCGTCGGCCAGCGCGCGGTTGCCGGCCTGGATGGACACGCCCATGCTGGTGGCGTCGAGTGCGCGGTTGCGGATCTCGCGGCCCTTGTCGTCGTCCAGACGCGAGACGAGTTCGGCCGCGTACTCGCGCGCCTCGGCCTGCGTGTCGCGCACGATCATGTGGATGCGCAGGCCGTAGTCGAGCACGCGGCCATGCCGCTCGGCCGCGGCATGCGCGGCGCGCATGCGGTCGGCCAGTGCCGGCTTGGCCTCGGGCCACATCAGGTAGGTGTCGCAGTGGGCGCCGCACAGGTCCAGCGCGGGCGGGGTGTAGCCGCCAAAGTACAGCAGCGGCCCGCCATTGGTCTGATAGGGACGCGCTGGGTCGGTCGTCAGGCCACTGAACTGATAGACCTGACCCTGGTAGTCGATGGTGTCGCGGGTCCACGCCTGCTTGAGGATCTCCACCACCTCCCAGGAGCGTCGGTAGCGGTACTCGGTGTCGGCCTTCTCGCCGGGGAAATCCGACGAGATCACGTTCAGCGTCAGCCGGCCGCGCAGGATGTGGTCGAGCGTGGCCACCGTGCGCGCGAGCATGATGGGGTGCAACTCGCCGCAGCGGATGGCCGCCAGCAGGTTGATGCGCTCGGTCAGCGGCGCCACCGCAGCGGCAAAGGTCATCGTGTCCTGGCCGACCTGGTAGGACGAGGGGCACAAGATGTTACGAAAGCCCAACTCGTCGGCACGCCGCACGATGCGGCTGGTGTTCTCCCAGCTACTGCGCAGGCTGCCGTCGGGGACACCGAGGTAGCGGTAGTCGTCGGAACACAGCGGGGCGAACCACGCCACTTCGGCGGCGTCGAGGTCGGCGCCACGAATCGGTACCACACTCATCTGCTAGGTCTCCTTCTGTTCGCTTCCTGGTGCCGCGGTCCGACCGGGGCCGGCACCGGATCCCCGGTCGACTGGATCATGACGACTGCCACACCGCGTGAGGGTCGCCTCAACGACGCCCGAACAGGCCTGCCAGCCAGCCCTTGAGCACGGTCCACATCAGGGCCAGCGCGTTCAGCTCGGTCGGCTGGGCGGGCGGCGGCTTCGGCGTCTGCGGCGCGGCGGTGGGAGCCGGCGCGGGGGGGCGGGCGTCCGCTCCGGGGCCCGCATCCGAGCCGGCCACCTCAGCGCCCGGGGAATGGGGTGCCGGGTCGACAACAGGCCCGTCGACAAGCGAAGTGGGGTCCACTGCACCTGCCGGGGTTGCCGCCGGCGAAGGCGGCACCGCCACCGCCGCAGCGGCCGCCCGGAACTGATCGGCAAACTGCGCGAGCATCGCATCGGACACCGGCACCAGCAACCGGCTGCCGAACTGCGCAAGCTTGCCACTCACGGTGACCGTGGCCTGACCGACCAGCACGCAGGTGTCTGCCGTCTGCCCGGCCTCGATGTGTGCGCTGAGCTTCATCGATGCCGAAGATCCGCCCCGATCGGCGCCCTTGCCCAGCATCTGGAGCGAGCGCGTCGCGGCGTCCAGACCGAGGACCTCGATGTCACCGTTGAACTGCATCGACGCCGGGCCGATCCGGGTCTTGACCGTGCCCTTGTAGTGCGTGTCGTCGACCTGATCGGTGATCTGCGCGCCGGGCATGCAGGCGCCGACGGCGCGGATGTCCGACAACACCGTCCAGGCCTGTTCGACGCCAGCGGCCACCTCGTAGCGCTTGTCGAGCTTGACTTCCATGGTCCGCCCCCTTTCCTCGGTGCTGATTATCGGGACACGCGTGACGCCGCCGAAAGGGCCCCAGACGCCGCGGTCGCGCCCTCGGGCCCTCTGCTGTGCCAATGAAAACGCCCGCGTGGCTGCGACAGCCAGACGGGCGCATCGATGCCGGCAATCCTGCCGGCAAGGCGATTCACTTCTTGCGCAGCTTGGAGATCGCAGCCAATTGCGCAGCCATCATCGCGAACTCGCTCTGCGCCGCCGCGAAATCGATGTCGCTCTTGGCGTTCTTCATGGCTTCGGCTGCCGCCTTCTTGGCCTCGGCTGCCTTGGCTTCGTCCAGGTCACGCCCACGGATGGCGGTGTCTGCCAGCACCGTCACGGTGCCGGGCTGCACTTCCAGGATGCCACCAGCCACGAAAACGAATTCCTCATCGCCGTTGTCGGCCCGCTCGATGCGTACCGCGCCCGGCTTGATCCGGGTGATCAGCGGGGTGTGGCGCGGCAGGATGCCGAGCTCGCCGTTCTCGCCCGGCAGCGCGACGAACTTTGCCTCGCCCGAGAAGATGCTTTCCTCGGCAGAGACGACGTCGACTTGGATGGTGGCCATCTGGATGATCCTTCAGCGTTGTGCTGTACGAGTCAAGCCCCAACCACCGACCCGGCGGTGCCGGTCCGCTGGCGGGCGGCTTCTTCGGGGGGTCGCGAGCGTCAACGAGCCGGAGTGCGCGTCCTTCCCGTGCGGCGAGGCGCGCAACGACCCTTGGCGCCCATGTGCCCCGGTCACTGGATCTTCTTCGCCTTCTCGAAAGCGTCGTCGATCGTACCGACCATGTAGAAGGCCTGCTCCGGCAAGTGATCGCACTCGCCGTTGACGATCATCTTGAAGCCTCGGATCGTCTCCTTCAGCGGCACGTACTTGCCCGGCGAGCCGGTGAAGACCTCGGCGACGTGGAAGGGCTGCGACAGGAAGCGCTGGATCTTGCGCGCGCGCGCCACGGCCAGCTTGTCCTCGGGCGAGAGCTCGTCCATGCCCAGGATGGCGATGATGTCGCGCAGCTCCTTGTAGCGCTGCAGCGTGGCCTGCACGGCGCGGGTGGTGCTGTAGTGCTCCTCGCCGACGACGTTGGGGTCGATCTGGCGACTGGTGGAGTCCAGCGGATCCACCGCGGGGTAGATGCCGAGCGCGGCGATGTCGCGCGACAGCACGACGGTGGCGTCCAGGTGGGCAAAGGTGGTCGCAGGCGACGGGTCGGTCAGGTCGTCCGCGGGCACGTACACGGCCTGGATCGAGGTGATCGATCCCACCTTGGTGGAGGTGATGCGCTCCTGCAGGCGACCCATCTCCTCGGCCAGCGTCGGCTGGTAGCCCACCGCCGAAGGCATGCGGCCCAGCAGCGCGGACACTTCGGTACCGGCCAGCGTGTAGCGGTAGATGTTGTCGACGAAGAACAGCACGTCGCGGCCTTCGTCGCGGAAGGACTCGGCGATCGTCAGGCCGGTCAACGCCACGCGCAGGCGGTTGCCCGGCGGCTCGTTCATCTGGCCGTAGACCATGGACACCTTGGACTCGGGCAGGTTGTCGAGCTTGACAACGCCCGACTCGGCCATCTCGTGATAGAAGTCGTTGCCCTCGCGGGTGCGCTCACCCACGCCGGCGAACACCGACAAGCCCGAGTGCGCCTTGGCGATGTTGTTGATCAGCTCCATCATGTTGACGGTCTTGCCGACGCCGGCGCCGCCGAACAGGCCCACCTTGCCGCCC
>CAZFVH010000135.1:0-12112 GCA_964522465.1 uncultured Rubrivivax sp.
GGCGGCAGGGTGATGACGGTGAGGTCGCTCTCGAAGCCGCCGCGCTCGTTGAGCATCGCGGTGTAGACCATGGGCGTGCGCTCGCCCAGGCCGGCGGCCAGGCGTGGGGGCATGGCGCCGGCTGCGGCTGCCGCCCCACCCGCCCCCGGCCCCGGCGCCCCACCTGCCCCGGCCGGCACCCCGATGTCCTTGGCGCACAGCCGCTGCAGCACCGCGCGCGCGTCGCGCCCCTGCAGCAGCAGCTTGCCGAAGGAGCTCTGGTCGTAGACGGCCACGGCCTCGCGCGTGGCGCGCTGCTCCTCGATCACCCAGTCCAGCCAGCCCGGGCGGCCCAGCGTGTCGGCCGGGCGCGGCGTGCCGGCGGGGCGGAAGTAGTTCGCGCGCTCCCAGCCGTTCTTGCTGCCGAACTCGGCCTCGCGCGTGCCGTGCGGCCCGGGGCGGGTGCTGCCGGCCAGCAGGTCGTACAGCGGGCTGGTGCGCAGCGGGCGCGTGGTCTGCAGTTCCTGGCGCGGCCAGCGCATCGCGTAGTGCAGGCCCAGGGTCTCGCCGGTGCGCTCGGCCAGCGCCCGGCGGTTGGCCAGGTGCGGGCCGAAGCGGCGGATGTCCACGTCCCACAGGTCGCCCGGCGGCTCGCCGGCGGCGATCCACTGCGCCATCAGCTGCCCCGCGCCACCGGAGTTGGCGATGCCGGCGGAGTTGAAGCCGGCGCAGACGAAGTAGCCGCGCAGCTCCGGCGCCTCGCCGAGGATGAAGTTGCCGTCGGGCGTGAAGCTCTCGGGCCCGTTCAACAGCATCTTGACCTTGGCCGTCTCCAAGCAGGGCGTGCGGTGGATGGCGTTGCGCATCAGGATCTCGAACTGGTCCCAGTCCTCGCCCAGCAGCTGGAACTGGAAGCTGCTGGGGATCGGGTCCACCGTCCAGGGCTTGGCCACGGGCTCGAAGCCGCCCATCAGCAGGCCGCCGACCTCCTCCTTGTAGTAAATGTAGCCGTCGGGGTCGCGCATCACGGGCAGCATGGGGTGCACGCCCTCGATCTTGTCGGTGACGATGTAGAAGTGCTCGGCCGGGTACAGCGGCACGGTCACGCCGGCCAGCGCGCCGAACTGCCGCGCCCACTGCCCGGCGCAGTTGACCAGCGTCTCGCAGCGGATCTCGACGATCTCATCGCCCTGGCGCACGCGCACACCCACAGCGCGCGGGCCCACCGAGCCAGCGCGGCCTGCGGCGCCTGCCCCGGCACCGCCGACAGGACCATCCTCGACCAGCACACCGACGACCTCGACGCCCTCGACGATGCGGGCGCCGCGCTGGCGCGCGCCCTTGGCCAGCGACATGCACAGGTCGGCCGGGTTGGCCTTGCCGTCACCGGGGATCCAGATCGCGCCCTGCAGGTCGTCAGTGCGCATCACGGGGTAGAGCTCCCCTGCCCGCTGCGGCGAGATCAGCTCCACCTCGACGCCGAAGCTGCGCGCCAGCGCCGCCTGCTTGCGCAGCACCTGCATGCGCTCGGGGGTGCGCGCCACGTTGACGCTGCCGCATTGCTTCCAGCCCGTAGCCAGCCCCGTCTCCTGCTCGAGCGTCGAGTACAGCCCGATGCCGTACTTGCTCATGCGCGTCATGTTGCGGTTCGGGCGCATCTGCCCGATCAGCCCCGCGGCGTGCCAGGTCGTGCCGCTGGTGAGCTGGCCCTGCTCGAGCAGCAGCACGTCGGTGATGCCGAGCTTGGTCAGGTGGTAGGCGGTGGAGCAGCCGGCGATGCCGCCACCGACGATGAGGACCTGGGCATGGGTGGGCAGCGTCATCTCGAGGCTCCGGGTCGTGGGTGGGAAAGACAGGTCGAAGGCGAGCGCGCGCTCACCCCAGGCGCAGCGCCATCACGCCGGCGACGATGACGACCGCACCCACGGCGCGTTGAAGGCCGAAGCGCTCCTTCAGCAGCAGGGTGCCCAGCACGGTGGCGAACAGCACCGAGGTCTCGCGCAGCGCGGCCACGCTGGCCACGGGTGCGCGCGTCATCGCCCACAGCGCGATCGAGTATGAGCCGATCGAGGCAGCACCCCCCATCGTCGCCACGGGCCAGCGGCCACGCGCGTAGCGCAGGATCTGCGCCCGGCCCTCGGGCCCGCGGCGCCACCACACCAGCAGCGGGTAGGGCAGGCCATCCAGGACGAAGAGCCAGAGCACGTAGCTCAGCACCTCGGGCAGGGTCGGCCCGGCCAGGCGCACGCCCAGGCCGTCGACGAAGGTGTAGGCGGCGATGATGCCGGCGTTGGCGAAGGCGAAGGCCAGCGCCTTGCCGTGGTGCAAGGCCTGCCCCGGGTGCGCCAGGCCGACCAGCGCCACGCCGAAGGTGATGCCCACGACACCGGCCCAGGCCGCGAGCGACAGTGACTCACCCAGCACCGCCGTGCTGCCCAGCGCGACGATCAGCGGGGCGAAGCCTCGCATGATCGGGTAGGTCAGCCCGAACTCTCCGTTCTGGTAGGCACCGGCCAGCGCGATGTAGTAGCCGACATGGATGAACAGCGACGCGGCCATGTAGGGCCAGCACTCCGCCGGGGGCAACCCGACCCACAGTGCTGCCGGCAGCGCCAGCACCGCACCCAGCCCGTGCACCAACGCGGTGTCGACGGGCTTGTCGCCCGAGGACTTGACGAGCGCGTTCCAGCCGGCGTGCAGCAGCGCGCCGCACAGCACGGCCAGCACGACGGGCCAGGTCAGGGTCATGTCGATGACGTACCCCAGTGGGGAAGCCCCGAGGGATGGCTCCGGCGGACGCCGGGCGAACGGCCCCCGAGTGCTTTCTTCGCCGGGCCGCGGCCCACCCGCGCCCCGCCGGCGTCAGGACAAGCTGCAGACGTTGGGCGCTTTTCTCGACAGACGCTCACCGCGACGCCAGCCATCCGTTCAAGCCGCCAGCGCGCAGCGCCGCGCCCGCTCGAGGTAGTGCGCCAGCGGCGGCGTGGGAAGGCCCGCCACCTTGGCGCGGTCATCCCACAGGCGCAGCCGCACCGCATCGGGCGCGCCGGGCTGTGCGATGAAGGCCTGCGCCTGCACGGCGTCGAAGACGCCGCCCTGGAGCTTGAGGCTGCGCTTGGAGTCCTCCGACAGGGCGTCGTGGTACTCCGGGCGGGTGGCGCAGAGATAGCGCTTGGCGTCCACGTGCAGGCGGATGCCGCCGAGCACCCGTTCGCCGAACAGCCCGCGCAGGAAGGGCAGCGCGGCGTACTGGTGCACGTCGTCGACACCACGCAGGCTCGGCGTCTCGCCGAGGTCCTGAAGCAGGTGGCCCAGGTCGTGCAGCAGAGCGGCTGTGACGAGCTCGTCGTCGGCGCCCTCGGCCTCGGCCAGCGCGGCCGACTGCAGTGCGTGCTCGAGCTGGGTCACGGGCTCGCCGCTGTACTGCTCGGCGCCGCGGCGGGCGAAGACGATCTCGATGTCGTCGATGCGCAACATGTTCAGGTCTCCAGACGGGCGGCCCCGCCGAGGGTGGGATCGATGGCGGCCCGGGTCGCGGATGCTGCGGGCTCGCGGGTCGGGGCGACGATCGCATCGGGACGAAGCGTCACCGGCACAGGCTCCGGCGCTTCCAGCCCCGACAACATCGGTTGACGCAGCCGTGTGGCCGCCAGCACACCGGCGGTCTCCAGAATGGGATAGGCGATCGAGCACAGGTGCGAGTTGATGCGCTTGAGCTCGCTGAGCAGGTCCAGATGCAGGGAACTGGTCTCGATGCTTTGCGGGGTGTGGTCCTGCAGGCGCGCGATGTGGTGCGCGGCGTACTCGTGCTCGAGCTCACGGAAGCGCGCCTTCTCCTCCAACAGTTTCTGCGCGTCGCGCACATGACCGTCGAGGAACACGCTCATCGCCAACCGCAGGTTCGACATCAACCGCTCGTGCAGGTGGCTGATCTCGGCCATCCCGGCCTCGGAGAAGCTGCGCGCCTTGCGGATCTTCTTGTCCTCCACGTCCTGCAGAACGCGCTCGATGGCATCTCCCACCTGCTCCATGTTGATCGTGAACGAGACGATGTCGGTCCAGCGCCGGCCCTCGCGCTCGTTCAGCGCGGCCCGCGAGATCTGCGTCAGGTAGAACTTGATGGCCGAGTAGATCTCGTCGACCCTGTCGTCCATCGCCCTCAGGCGCCCGGCGAGTTCGAGGTCGTTGGTGCGGATCACCGTGAGCATGCCTCGCAGCATGGTCTCGATCACGTCGGCTTGGTGCAAGGCCTCGCGCGCGGCGCAGCTGATGGCCAGCGAGGGTGTGGCCAAGGCCACCGGATCCAGGTGGCGGGGCCGCTCACCGACCTCCATCGCAGGCGGGGCCATCCAGCGTTCGACCCACCGGGCGACGAAACCCGTCAGGCCCAGGCACAGGCCGACCAGGCACAGGTTGAACAGCAGGTGATAGACGACGACCTGATGGTGCACACCAGGCACCCACTGAACCAACTGCGCCTGCACGTGCGGCAGAAAGGGGATCGCGACGACCGCACCCGCCAGCTTGAACAGCAGATGGCCCAGCGGCAGTCGCCGGGCCTCGGGCGCAGACCGCGCGGTGACCAGGAAGGCCAGGACCGCGCTGCCCACGTTGGCCCCGATCACCAGACCCAGCGCCACCGAAAGCGGAAGCACCTCGGCCGCCGCCAGCGTGGCGGTCAGCAGCACGATCGCCAGGCTGGAGTAGGCCACGACCGTCAGGGCGGCGCCGACGGCGATGTCGAGCAGGACCTCGTTGGGCAGCGAGGCCAGCAGCACCCTCACGGCCGGCGCCTCGGTCAAGGGCTTGGTCGCCCCGACGATCAACTGCAGCGCCAGCGTGATGAGCCCCAGCCCGATCAGCACGCGGCCCACCCGACCGGCGGTGGTGTTCTCGCGCGAGACGAACATCACCACGCCGAGAAAGATCAACAAGGGCGACAACCACGACAGGTCGAAGGAGTACACCGCCACCATGAGCGCGGTGCCGACGTCGGCACCCAGCATGACCGTCAGTGCCGCACCGGTGGCCACCAGCCCCTTGGCAGCGAAGGACGTCAGGATCAGGCAGGTGGCGGTGCTGGACTGCACCAGGCTCGTCACACCGATGCCCGCCAGCAGCGCCTTGGCGGGGTGGTCGAAGCTGCGCGACAGCACCAGCCGCAGGTTCTCGCCCAGTACCCGCAGCACCCCCGTGCGCACGATGTGCGTGCCCCACACCAGCAAGGCGATGGCAGCGAGCAGGTTCAGCAGGTGCAGCATGGTGGACGGCGATCAGCCCCAGGGCAGCGAGTAGGTCTTGAGGTTGGTGAAGCTCTTCATCGCCTCCTGCACGCCTTCCTTGTAGCCCAGGCCCGAGTCCTTGATGCCGCCGAAGGGCGTGAGCTCCAGCCGATAACCCGGCACCTCGCGCACGTTCACCGTGCCGACGTGGAGCTCGCTGACGAAGCGGGTGATGTAGTCCATGCGGTTGGTGCAGACGGCCGACGACAGGCCATAGGCCGTGCCGTTGCTGATGCGGATGGCCTCGTCGATGCTGCCGAAGGTGACGATGGGCGAGACCGGGCCGAAGGTCTCCTCGCGCACCACCGTCATCTCCGGGCGCACGCGGTCGATCACCGTGGGCGCGAACAACGCGCCCTCGCGTCGGTGGCCTGCCAGCAGGCGCGCACCCTGCGCGATGGCCTCGTCCACGCGCTGCTCGAACAGACGCGCCGCGGCCTCGTCGATGACGGTGCCCATCTCCACCTTGGGGTCGGCCGGGTTGCCATAGCGCCAGGCCCGGGTCTTGTCGACGACCAGGTCGGTGAAGCGCTGCGCCACCGACTCGTGCACCAGCATGCGCTTGACCGCGGTGCAGCGCTGGCCCGAGTTCTTGTACGAGCCCTGCACCGCCAGCGTCGAGGCCTCGTCGAGATCGGCGTCCTCCATCACGATGATGGGGTCGTTGCCGCCGAGCTCGAGCACGATGCGGCGGTAGCCGGCCTTGGCGGCGATGTATTTGCCGATGGGCACGCCCCCGGTGAAGGTGACGAGATCGACTGCCGGGTTCGTGATCAGCTCGTCAGCGATCTCCGCCGGGTCGCCTGTGACGACGCTGAGCATCTCGCCCGGCAGCCCGGCCTCGTAGAGGATGTCGGCGAAGAGGTAGGCCGACAGCGGCACCTTCTCGGACGGCTTGAGCACCATGCGGTTGTTCGTCGCCACCGAGGGCACGACCTTGTGCGCCACCTGGTTCATCGGGTGGTTGAAGGGCGTGATCGCGCTGATCACGCCCAACAGCGGGTCACGCTGGGTGTGGACGCGGCGGCGGCGGCCGTGCGGGGTGATGTCGCAGGAGAAGGTCTGCCCGTCGTCGCGCAGGCACTCGTTGGCGCCGAACATCAGCACGTCGGCCACGCGGCCGGCTTCGTAGGTGCTGTCCTTCAGGCACAGGCCACTCTCGGCGGTGATCAGCGCGGCGATCTGCGCCACGCGCTCGCGCACCAGGGCGGCAGCCTTGTTCAGGATGTTGGCGCGGTCGAAGCGGCTCAGACGCGCCTTGTAGGCCTGGGCAATGGCGAAGGCCTCGCGCACCTGCGACAGGCTGGCCTTGGGCACCGTGCCCACGACCTCGCCGGTGTAAGGGTTGCGGACGTCGATGTGGCGGTCACAGGCCACTTTCTGGCCGGCGATGCGCAGGGATTCGTGGATCATGGAAGGGATGCCGTGTCAGGTGTGCGTCGGGTGAACCCGGGGTCGAGAACGTCCGCGCCGCTCACTGCGCGTGGTTCAGCACCAGGTCGAAGGCATCGAAGTTGCGCCAGCGGCGCTGTGCGTCCAGGCCCTCGATGCGACGGTTCAGCACCAGCGGCACGCGCTGCTCGGAGATGCCGCCGTGCGAGCGCAGCGGCACCTCCAGCGCGCTCAGGTCGTGGCGCGCGGCGGCAGTGCCGAGGACGACCGAACGCTCGGAGACGACCACCAGGTCGCCGATGCGGTCGGCCGGCAGCTCGAAGCGCTGCGCCGCCTGCGCGCGCGTCACCACGCACTCGATGCCGCGCAGCGCGCCAATACGCGCGGCCAGCGCCGCTGCGTCCGTGCCAGCCGGCAGGTAGACCGTGGCAAAGGAACCGAGCGCGCCGTGGTGCACGACATAGGGATCGGTGATGGGCAGGATCACGCGCGCGACGGCCGCGCCGAGCCAGCCATCGAGCACGTCCTGCAGGTAGACCACGTCCGGCTGGGCGTCCATGCGCACCTTGGCGTTCATGCCGTGGTCGGCCGTCAGCGCGATCACGCAACCCATCGCGTCGAGCTGGCCGAGATAGCCGTCCATCATCGCGTAGAAGGCGTTCGCGCCGTCGTCGCCCGGGGCGTGCTTGTGCTGGATGTAGTCGGTTGTGCTGAGGTACATCACGTCGGGGCGGCGCGTCTTCATCAGCTGCACCCCGGCGGCGAAGACGAACTCCGACAGCGCCGCGCTGTACACATCGGGCACCGGCATGCCCACCAGGTCGAGCACGCCGTCGATGCCGTTCTCCGCCACGGTGGCGGCATCGGCCTTCTCGGACGAGAAGCACACGCCCTGCATGCCATGGCCGAGCAGGCGCCGCAGCTTGTCCTTGGCGGTGACGACGGCGCAGGCGCGGCCGGCGCCGGACAGCGCGGCCAGGATCGTGGGCGCGCGCAGCCACTTCGGGTCGTTCATCATGACCTCGGTGCCGCTGGCGCTGTCGTACAGATAGTTGCCGCAGATGCCGTGCACGCTGGGCGGCGCGCCGGTGACGATGCTGAGGTTGTTCGGGTTCGTGAAGCTCGGCACGACGCAGTCGGCCACGAGCGCAGTCCCTTCGGCCAACACGCGCTTCATCCAGGGCATGTGGCCGGCGAAGGTGGCCTGCGCCAGGTAGTCGGGCTCACAGCCGTCGACGCAGACGACGACCGTCGGGGCCGACGGCAGGCGGTAGCGGCGGCCGTTGACTTCGAGGTCGGCGGCGGGTGCGGGTGCGTGGGATGCAGCCAATGTGAACTCCGGAGGCGATCGATGGACGGGGATGTCGGCGTGCGGCGTCTGGGGGCGGGACGGAGGCGCGCCAGCGCTAGGACCGGGACGCAGCCCACGCCGACGTGGGGCACGGGGCGTGCTGACTGAGCATGCGCTGCTTGCTCTCCATCGCATGCTCGAACATCGCGCGACCGGCCGCCTCGGGCTGACGCGAGGCGATCGCGGCGACGATGGCGCGGTGCTCGCCGGCCGACAGCGGCAGCATCCCACCGTCCGCCAGATGCGCCAGGTTCATGCGGCGGAACAGGCTCAGCTCCTTGATCAGCTTGCGGTAGATGGCCGCGAGCTTGCGGTTGCCGGCGAGTTCCACCAGATGATCGTGGAACTTCAGGTTCAGGAGGTGGTAGCCGCGGGTGTCGCCCTGCGCGACGGCGCGCTCCATCGCGTCGACCTGTGCGCCGATCGCCTCGAGCTGCGCCCCCGTGATCGACTGCGCGAGCTGGCGCCCCACCAGCTCGTCCATCGCCGCGCGCAGGTCGAAGATCTCGATGGCCTCGTCCAGTGGCACGTCGCGCACCTGCACACCGCGGTTCTTCTCGGTGCGCACCAAGCCGGCTTCCTCGAGCATGCGGAAGGCCTCGCGCAGCGGCCCGCGCGACACCCCCAGGCGCGCCGCAAGCGCCACTTCCGGCAGGCGCTCGCCCGGCGCAAGCTCGCCGGACAGGATCAGTCGCTCCAGCTCGGCCTGCACCAGACCGGTGAGCGAGCTGGACTGCAGCAGCGCGATCGTGGGGCGCGGCCCGCCGGCTGCCCTGCTCTCTTGCACGGCGTCGGTGGTCGAGTCCTGGATACCCATGCACCCGATTGGAGCGCGCACCCGCCAGATTGTCAACAATCTACAGAAGACCGTTGACATCGATCAGCGTCCGATGCAGGATCGCGACTCTTCCCGCTGGGGCGGCTTGGCGGGGGGTCGTCCGGGGGCGTGCCTGCAGGCAGGCCGGCGGATGACGGTTGTGCCGTCTCAGGCGCCCCCGCAGGGCGCCGCCCACCACTTTCCCTGTCCGAGGAGCCCCCATGCGCATCTCCCGTCTGTCCTTCATCACGGGCGCCGTGCTCGCCCTGGCTGCCAGCGGCGTGCTGGCACAGAAGACCCAGTTGCTGGTCTACACCGCGCTCGAGACCGACCAGCTCCGCGCCTACCAGCAGGGCTTCAACAAGGTCGAGCCCAACATCGAGATCAAGTGGGTGCGCGACTCCACCGGCGTCATCACAGCCAAGCTGCTCGCCGAGAAGGCCAATCCGCAGGCCGACGTGGTGATGGGTGTGGCCGCCTCCAGCCTCGCGCTGCTCGACAGCAACGGCATGCTCGAGGCCTACGCCCCGAAGAACCTCGCCGCCATCTCGGCGCAATACAAGGACAAGAAGAACCCGCCGGCCTGGTTCGGCATGGACGTGTGGGGCGCCACGGTGTGCTTCAACACGGTGGAGGCCGCCAAGCGCGGCATCCCCAAGCCCGAGACCTGGCAGGACCTGACCAAGCCCGCATACAAGGGCCAGGTCGTGATGCCCAACCCGGCCTCCTCGGGCACCGGCTACTTCGACGTCACCGCCTGGCTGACCCTGTGGGGCGACGACAACGGCAAGGGCGGCGGCTGGAAGTACATGGACGCCCTGCACCAGAACATCGCGCAGTACACGCACTCGGGCTCGAAGCCCTGCAACATGGCTGCCAGTGGTGAGTTCGTCGTCGGCATCTCCTTCGAGTACCGCGCCAACGCCAACAAGGCCAAGGGCGCGCCGATCGACCTGGTCTTCCCCAAGGAAGGCCTCGGCTGGGACCTGGAAGCCTTCGCCATCCACAAGGGCACGAAGAAGCTGGACGCAGCGAAGAAGCTCGCGGACTGGGCCTCGAGCCGTGAGGCGATGGAACTCTACGGCAAGAACTTCGCCATCACCGCGATGCCGGGCGTGGCGCAGCCGCTGGCCAACATCCCTGCCGACTACGAGCAGCGTCTGGTGAAGATGGACTTCGCCTGGGCCGCCGACAACCGTGAGCGCATCCTCGCCGAGTGGACGCGCCGCTACGACGGCAAGTCCGAGCCGCGCAAGTGACGGACTTCCTGCGCCTGCAGGGCATCACGAAGCGCTTCGGCAGCTTCACGGCGCTGCAGAGCATCGACCTGTCCATCCAGGCCGGTGAGTTCGTCTGTTTCCTGGGCCCGTCGGGCTGCGGCAAGACCACCTTGCTGCGGATCATCGCCGGGCTCGAGACACAGACCGCCGGGCGCATCGAGCAGGCCGGGCGCGACATCTCGCGCCTGCCGCCGGCGCAGCGCGACTATGGGATCGTCTTCCAGTCGTACGCGCTGTTCCCCAACCTGTCGGTGGCCGACAACGTCGCCTACGGTCTGGTGAACCGGCGTACGCCCAAGGCACAGGCGCAGGCACGCGTGGCCGAGCTGCTGCAGCTCGTCGGTCTGCCGGGCACCCAGGAAAAGTACCCGGCGCAGTTGTCCGGCGGCCAGCAGCAGCGGATCGCGCTGGCACGAGCGCTGGCCACCTCGCCCGGGCTGCTGCTGCTGGACGAGCCGCTGTCGGCGCTGGATGCCATCGTGCGCGTGCACCTGCGCCAGGAGATACGCAGCCTGCAGCGCAAGCTCGGCGTGACGACCATCATGGTCACGCACGACCAGGAAGAGGCGCTGTCGGTAGCCGATCGAATCGTGGTCATGAACCACGGTGTGATCGATCAGATCGGCCGCCCGGAGGAGGTCTACTGCGAGCCGGCGACGCCCTTCGTCGCCGACTTCGTCGGCCGCGTCAACGTCTTCGAGGCCCGTGCCGGCCACGGAGGGCGGCTGCACATCGGCGCCACGGAGGTCGCGCTCGGCGATGGGCCGCAGGCGCTACGGGTCACCGCAGGGCAGTCGGTGCAGGTTTACCTGCGGCCGGAGGACGTCGTCGTCGCCCCGAACCGGGACCACTTCGGGCAGGGCGCCCGCAATGTGCTTGAGGCACGGCTCGAGAAAGTCGAGTTCCTCGGCGCCTACTGCCTGGCGCGGCTGTCGGGCGCAGGTCTGGGCGAAGAGGGCTTGACTGCGGTGATCAGCCCGCACTTCATGGCCGAGCACGCGCTTTCGCACGGCCACATGCTGGCGCTGCAGCTGCGACCTGAGCGGCTGCGCCTGTTCTCCGCGGCGCAGGCCTCATGAGAACGCGCCCGGCCGCCCCGAGGTTTCTACAGGCAGGACCGCCGATGCGTGCGTGCCGGGAGCCCTGCACATGACGAGCGCCATCGCGTCCGCCGGCGCCCATCCTCCACTGCGGCTGCGCACCACGGCCAGCGAGCGCATTGCCTGGATCGCGCTCGGTGCGGTGGCCCTGCTGCTGCTGGCCTTCCTGGCCGCCCCGCTGCTGGCCCTGCTGGTCAAGGCGGTGCAAGACCCTCAGGGCGGCTTCGTCGGACTGGCCAACTTCGCCAGCTACGCCAGGAACCCCTCGTTGTGGCAGTCGCTGTGGAACAGCCTGTGGGTCTCGGCCGTGGTCACGCTCGTCGTCGTGCCGGCGGCCTTCGCGTTCGCCTACGCGCTCACGCGCAGCTGCATGCCGGGCAAGGCCCTGCTGCGCGGCATCACGCTGATCCCGCTGCTGGCACCCACGCTGCTGTCGGCGATCTCGCTGATCTACTGGTTCGGCAACCAGGGCGTGCTCAAGGAGTGGCTGCAGTTCTTCGGCATCCAGCAGATCTACGGCGCGCCGGGCATCGTGCTGGCAGAGATCTTCGCTGTCTTCCCGCACGCGCTGATGATCCTGGTGACGGCGCTGACGGCGGCAGACGCCCGCCTGTACGAGGCCGCCGATGCGATGGGTACCTCGGCCGCGCGCAAGTTCTTCACCATCACGCTGCCCGGGGCCAAGTACGGCCTGATCAGTGCGAGCCTGGTGGTCTTCACCCTCGTCATCACCGACTTCGGCATCCCCAAGGTCATCGGCGGCAACTTCAACGTGCTCGCCACCGACGTCTTCAAGCTCGTCATCGGACAGCAGGACTTCCAGCGCGGCGCCGTGGTCGCGCTGCTGCTGCTGGCACCAGCGGTGCTGACCTTCGCCGTCGACCACCTGGTGCAGCGCAAGCAGATGGCCA
>CAZFVH010000136.1:0-11814 GCA_964522465.1 uncultured Rubrivivax sp.
ACACCCTCACCTGTTTAAGAAAAGGGTGGTTAATCATCCGGGACCCGACACCTAGTCCGACGCCGGCACCGGTGCGTTCGAGGAGGAGTACTTCCGCCAGCTGGCCGCGGCACAGAACGCGCTGGCCTTCCTGCGCGGCCAGGGCTACGGCAACGTCACTATCGCGGCGGAGGTGGCCAGCCTGGCGCGCTTCCTGCCGCAACCGCCGCGGCTGGCGGTGGACGTCGGCGGCAACGTCGGCGAGTACACCGCGGCGCTGCGCGCGCGCTGGCCAGTCCTGCCGGCGCACCTGTTCGAGCCTGCGGCCACCAACCAGTCGCTGCTGGCGCAGCGCTTCGGCGCCGAGCCAGGCGTGGTCGTCAATGGCTGCGCGCTGTCGCACCACGACGGGTAGGCCACGCTGTTCGCCGACCCCCCACGAGCACGACGAGTTCTACTCGACGACCAACTTCATCGCCGTGAACACGCGGCTGCCGGCCTGAACGGCGCGTCCGGCCGCCATGGCCACGCTGCCTGGGGGCGGCATGGCGCAGCGGTTCAGCCCTGCCGGCGCAACAGGAAGCAGCCGCAGCCGTAGCGCTGCGTGTCTGCCAGGGCCGGGTCGACGAGTTCGACAAAGCGGCCGTCGTCCAGCACGAGCGAGAACTCCAGCAGCTCCAGCTCGCCGAACGCGGCCACGATGTCGCGGGCGCGGAAGATGCGGTGGGCGTGGAAGACGATCGTCGGCTGGCCCACCGGCACCACGAAGTACAGCAGCCCGCCCGGTTCGAGCACGCGCTGCAGCTCGCGCATGGCGATATCGGCACCGTGGAAGTTCAGCGGGTCGCCGTATCGCCCCAGGCCGATGTGCTCGACCACATGCATGCACGACAGGCTGGCCAGGCTGCGGTCGGGCAGGTCCAGCGCCAGCAGGTTGCCGTGGTCGCACTCCAGGTTCGACAACGCGATCGGCGCCGGCCGCCAGTCCAGGAAGCGCATCGGCTGGAAGGCCGAGGCGATGGTGGTGAAGCGGTGGTCGCTGCCGATGTCCACGTGCTGCGCCACCGGGTGCGCCAGCAGTCGCCGCGCCGCCCAGGCGGTGTGGTAAACGTAGTGCGCGTCGTACTGGGTGGTGGCGGTGTCATCGCCGGGGCAGGGGCGTAGCTGCACCTGCCAGCCCGGCGGCAGCGGCGCCTGGGCGAAGAAGGCGTCGCGGTCGCGGCGGAACTGCTCGGCCTGCAGCGTGTCGGCATAGCGCTCCAGGGTGGGCGCCGGCGCGGCGGCCGATGCCGGCAGTGCCGTGGCTGCCCGGGCGACTGCCGGGCCGTCGAACGACGGCGGCGCCTCCACCGCGCCGGCCACGCGCAGCCAGTGCGGCGGGCACAGCTGCGCGCTGGGCTGGTGCGCCAGGCTCCAGGGGTCGGGCCAGATGACTTCGCTGATGCCGGACAGCACCGCGCCCCACCAGGAGAACGTGGAATTGGCGATGACGTGGCGGCGGCACTGCGCCATCAGGAACAGGTCCGACAGGTCGTCGCCCGTGGCCACCATCTGCGCGCGGATGCCGGCGCGGCCCAGGAAGTGGGCGCTGTAGTTGGGCTCGTCGCTGAACACGAACACGTCGGCGCCGCCGCCGCGGGCGGCCAGCCAGCGCAGGGCCTCGACGTAGTAGCCCTCGGCCGCCAGCCCGTGGTGCTTGTAGTCGCGGCGGCGGATGTGCACCGCCACCGGGTGCGCCGCGCCGGCGATGCGCCGGCCCAGCGCCTGCACCACGGCGGGCACGGCGCGCTCCAGGCGCTGGCGCAGCTCGGCCACGGCGGCGGGCTCGGCCACCCGGTGGTCCTGCCAGTAGCCCTCCAGCACCAGGTGCGACAACCCCGGTGGCAGCGCCGGCAGCGCCGGCAGCGGGCCGCTGGCCGGCAGCGGGAGGTCGGACTCGCGCAGCGCGCGCGCCGTCTCCACCGGCACCGCGGCGTCCAGCACGGCGGCCTCGGGCCACAGGCGCTGCAGCACGGCGCTGCGCCCGTAGGCCTCGCGCGGGCCGTAGGCCGAGAGGTCGAAGGCCAGCGGCAGGCCGGCCAGCCGCGCCAGCCGCTGCGCGTGCAGCACCTGGAACAGCTGGTTGCCGATACCGCCCTGCAGCCGCTGCACCAGTGTGCATGGGGCGGGCGCGGCTTCCGGCCCAGGGTTGCTGGCCGTCGCGGCCGGGTCGTTGAGGAGTTCGGTCGTCATGCGCTGGGGCCCGGATCCGGCTCGGCTCAGGGTGCGGCTGGCTGTAGGGCGGGTTGCGCGGCGGGCTGTGCAGCCGGCAGTCCGTAGGTCAGCGCGGCGTAGTCGATGTCGCGCTGCTCGATGTCGGAGTAGCCCGCGCGCTGCTGTCCGAAGGCGGGGTTGAAGATGTACCAGCGGTCGCGCCTTTGGAGCGGCTTCCAGGCTTGGTCGATCGAATGTCGGTGTACGACGAGCTGCCGCACGGGTGCGTAGCGCAGCGTCTCCATGTGCCCGATGCTTTCGGCGAAGCAGCCCAGCAGTGCCGGCGCGTAGCGCCGTGGCGCCAAGTAGGCGGCGGTGGACTGGCTCTCCACCACCCGCGCCACGCCCCCCGGCAGCGGTGCCATCGCCATGACCGCGGTGCCCATGGGCAGCAGCACGTCCCAGTCCAAACGCTGCGCGTTGAGCGCGTTCACGGACTGCAGCAACTCGCCGAAGGGGCGCAGGAACTCGAAGTCGTCCTCCAGCACCAGCGCATACGCCGAGTCGTCGGCCGTAAGGAAATGCGTCAGCGCGGCGACGTGGCTCTTGGCACAGCCCAGCGCACCGAAGTCGGCGTCACGTACGGCGCTCCAGCGCAGGATGGCCGCCGGCGACAGGCCATGCGCCAGCGCGTTGGCCTGCAGCGCCTGCCAGCGGTCGGTGCGATGGTCGAGGTTGATGGCGTAGATCCGTAGCATGGAATCGGCTCCGGGATGGGGTTTGCGAATAGGCTGAACTTTGTCAGGGGAATCACCCTCTCGCTGCGCTCGTGGCGATGAGGCGTTCGCGCGGCTTGGCATGGACATGTCCCATGGGTCGGCGCTTCTGTGCCAGTCTCTTGGTTGCGCGCTTGCTCACCTCAACCACCCCCCCACCCCCCGTCCCAGCGACAGCATCACCACGTTCAACTGTTGCCCGTCGTGCAGGGCGTTGACGTATTGCACGCGCAGGTTGAAGTGCTCGGCTTCGGTGCTCATCACGTCGAAGAGTGATCGGCGGCCGAGTTGTTGCCACTGTTGCAGGGTGAAGTTGCGCAGCATCTCGCTGTTGCGCAGCACGGAGCCGATGCGGCGGGCGCGGTCGAAGGCGGCCAGGGCCTGGTCGTGGACTTCGTCGATGCGTGCGCGTTGGTTCTCCAGGGCCTCGTCGCGTTGCAGGAAGGCGGCGCGGGCGCGCAGTTGCGCGGCGTCGGTGGCGTGGGCGGTGCCGCGGGTGGTGATCGGGATGCGGATGCTCAGACCGGCGTTGCCGGACTTCTTGCGTATGTTGGGTCCGGCGCCTTCGCCCAGGCTGTGCTCGCCGCCGCCCTTGGCGGTGAAATCCACTTGCGGCCAGGCCGAGGCTTCGACGCTGCGTGCATAGCGCTCGGCGGCCAGGGCCTGCGCCGAAAGTTGGCGCAGCAGCGGGTTGTCCAGCGCCGCGGCCAGCGTCTCGTCGCGCTCGGGCACCACCAGCACGGCGGTAGACAGCCCTTCGGTCGATGGCAGGTCCTGGCCCAGCAGTTTGCGCAGGCGGGTCTCCACCTGGCGCATCTGCGCCTGGGCCTGGGTCTGTGACAACTGCGCCTGCTCCAGGGACTTCTGCGCCTGCACCCACTCGCTGGCGCGGCCGCGGTCGGCGGCGACGATGGTCTCCAGCGCCTCCGCCAGGCAGGCCATCTTGCGCACGTACTGGCCGTAGACCTGCACATGCTGCCGAAAGCGGCTGTGCTCGAGCGCCAGGCCCACGGTCAGCGCCGCAACCTGTTCCTGCGCGCTGATGTGGCTGTGGAGCGCAGCGTCGGCCAGATGCTGGCGCCAGTCGATCACGCGTCGTGCACGGCCGGCGTCGTACAGCCGTTGCGTGAAGGAGATCGTGCCCTCGGCCTGGAAGGTGTTGTTGACCGTGGTGTTGCCGTCCTTGTTGCCGAAGGGCCCCAGCCGCGCTTCGATGCTGATCGACGGGTCCAGCGCGGTGCGGGCCTCGGCCAGGTCGCTCTGCGCGGCGTCGGCCAGCAGGCTGGACGCGCCCACGGCGTTGCTGCGGGTCAGCGCGGTCTGCACCATCGCCGCCAGTCGCTCGCGCGGGGGCGGCAGGGCGGTGGCGTCGGCGCGATCGGTGTCGGCGGGGGTGGCCAGCGTCGTTTCGTCGACGCATTTGACCTGGGCCGAAGCGGCTCCGGGCAGTGTCGACTGCAGCGCTACCAGAGCGGCCGGCAGGAGGGACAGACGCAGCATGTTCATGCGTGGATTCTTTCCAGAGCGGCTGCGGGGTGATGCGGCGAACAAACCTCGGCGGGCGGCGCAATTCGCGGTGCAATCTGTGGTGCGATCGGCAGTGCAATCTGCAACGCGATCGGCGATGCAATCGGCGGGGCAATCGGCGGGGCAATCGGCGGGGCAATCGGCGGGGCAATCGGCGGTGCGATCCGCGGCGCATGGCCGGGCGCGTGATGCCACCCGCTGCCCGTTCTGATACCGCGCGACGCCGGGCCTGCGCGTGCCTTCATCGCTCGCGGAAGGCTTCCTGGCTCTTGAGCATGGGCCGCAGCACGAAGCTCAGCACCGAGCGTTCGCCCGTGCGGATGTCGGCCATGCCGGTCATGCCGGGCAGGACGTCCAGCCGGCGCGCCGTCGGCCCCGGGTTCAGGCTGGCGCGATCGGCGCGCACCAGCGCGCGGTAATAGGTGCCCTCGCCGCCGGGAAGGCCGCCGCGCTCGTCGGTCAGCGCGTCGGGGCTGATCGACTGCACCGTGCCCTTCAGGCCGCCGTAGACGGTGTATTCGTAGGCGCTGAGCTTGACGACCACGTCCTGCCCCACCTTGACGAAGCCGATGTCGCGCGGGTGGATGCGCGCCTCCACCAGCACGCGCGAGCCCACGGGCATGATCTCCATCACCGGCGCGCCGGGGGCGATGACGCCGCCCACGGTGTTGGCGCGGATCGCCCGCACCACGCCGCGCACCGGCGAGACGAGCTCGGTGCGCCGCAGCGCGTCCTCGCGCACCACGCGCTGCTGCTCCAGCAGCGTGAGTTCATTGCGCACCTTGACGAGCTCGGTGCTCGCGTCCTGGCGGAAGCGGTTGATGCGCTCGCGCGTGGCCATCTGCAGTTCGTTGACCTGGCGGCGCAGGCGCATCACCTCCACCTCGCTCATCAGGCCCTTGGCCGACATCGACTCGGCCACGCGCAGCTCGCGCTGCAGCAGCGCGGCGTTGCGCTCGGTCAGTTGCAGCGCCTCCTGCAGCGCGAACTGTCGTGCGCGGTAGGCGGCGGTCTCGCCTTCCACCACCTCGTCGGCCTCGCGCACCTCGTCGGGGAAGGCCAGGGGCCGGCCCGTGGCCTCTGCCTCCAGCCGGGCTACCGCGCCGCGCAGCGCCAGCCGGCGCGACTGCCCCTCGGCCTGCTGGGCCTCGAAGCGGGTGGGGTCGATCTGCGCTAGGCGCTCGCCTTCGCGCACCTGCTGGCCCTCCTTGACGTAGAGCTCGCGCAGGAGGCCGCCCTCCAGGCTGGCGATGATCTGCTCGCGCCCGTCGGGCACCACGCGGGCCGGCGCGCGCGCGACGATGTCCACCTGCGCCAGCGAGGCCCACACCACCGCCACCACCAGCAGCGCCAGCAGCAGGTACACGGCGTACATCGCCGCCGGCGCGGCCTCCACCACGTGCGCGCCGCGCACGGCCGACAGATAGGCCGAGTCGCCCCGCTTGAGCTGGGCGATGGCCTGGGCGGCGGATCGGCTGGCCATGGTGCTGGGGAACGCGCCCTGTGGCGGTGGCCGTCAGACCGCCGCGCCGCGCTGCAGCGGCTGCGTGGCGGGGTGGCGGTGCACGTTGGCGGGCAGGGCGTCGGCCGTCCCGGTGCGGGCGGCCGGGGCCGGCGCCGCGGCGGCTGCCGCCGGCTTGGCGCCGGACAGCGCGGCCAGCACCTTGGCCTTGGGGCCGTCCATCACGATGCGCCCGGCGTCGACGACGACGACGCGGTCGACCAGTTCCAGCACCGCCGGCCGGTGCGTCACCATCACCAGCGTGCAGGTGCCGGCCGAGGCCTTCAACTGGCGCAGGAAGGCGACTTCGGACTGCGCGTCCATCGAGCTCGTCGGCTCGTCCATCAGCAGGATGCGTGGTCGCGTCAGCAGGCAGCGCGCCAGCGCCACCAGTTGCCGCTGGCCGCCCGACAGCAGGCTGCCGGCTTCGCCCACCGGCAGGTCCCAGCCCTTGGGGTGGGCGGCCACCACGCGGTCCAGGCCGGTCAGGCGTGCCACCTCGCTCAGCCGCGTGGGGTCGGCGGCGGCGCGTTCGAGCAGCACGTTGTCGCGCAGCGTGCCCTTGAACAGGCGCGGGTCCTGCGCCAGGAAGCCCACGCGCGCGCGGTAGTCGGCCGGGTCGATCTGCCGCAGGTCGATGCCGTCGACCTCCACCATGCCCTCGCCCGGCTGGTACAGCCCGGCCAGCAGCCTCAGTACCGTGGACTTGCCCGAGCCGATGCGCCCGAGCACGGCCACGCGCTCGCCGGGCTCGAAGGCGAGGTTCACGCCCTTGAGCACCGTGGGGGATTCGTCGGTGCCGTCGCCGGGGTAGGCGAAGGACACCTCACGCAGCGCGATGCGCCCGGTGACGTCGGGGCGGCTGACGTAGCGCTTGCCGGCCTCGCGGTCAGTGGGCTGCGCCATCATGCGGTCCAGGTTGCGCATCGCCGCGCGCGCGCCCTGGTAGCGGGTGGCCAGCGACACCACCTGCGACAGCGGCGCCAGCGCCCGCGTGGCGAACATGATCGAGCCGAACAGCACGCCACCAGTGATCACCTTGGCGTCGATCAGGTGCACCCCCCACACCAGCATGATCAACGTGACGATCTGCTGCGCCACCATCGACAGGTTGGTGGTGAAGGCGGTGATGCGGCGCGACCTCAGCGTGGCCTCGGTGGCGGCCACGCTCGACTCCTCGTACTGGCGCAGGAAGCGGCCCTGCGCGCCTGCGGCCTTCAGGTCCTCGATGCCGTCCACAGCCTCCACCAGCAGGCCGTGCAGGTCGCCGTGCTGCTGCATCTGCGAGGTCATCGCCCGGCGCAGCGCGCCCTGGATCAGCACCGACACCCCCACCAGCACCGGGATCGCCAGCAGCGGCACCCAGCCCAGCGGGCCGCCGATGACGAAGGTCATCGCGACGAAGATCACGATGAAGGGCAGGTCGGACAACGCCGACAGCGTGGCCGAGGCAAAGAAGTCGCGCACCGTCTCGATCTGCGAGACCTGGTGCGCGAAGGCGCCGGCCGACTGCGGGCGCTGCTCCATGCGGATGGACAGCGACTGCCGGAACAGCCGCACGCCCACCAGCAGGTCCACCTTGCGCCCGGCCATGTCGATCAGGTAGGCGCGCAACTGCCGCGACAGCAGGTCGAAGCCGATGGCGATGCCCGCGCCGATGGCCAGCGCCCACAGCGTGACGAAGGCCTGGTGCGGGATCACCTTGTCGTAGATGATGGCGGTGGTCAGCCCGGTGGCGAGCATCAGCACGTTGCTCAGCAGCGCCGCCAGCAGGGCCGAGCGGTAGTACGGCGTGAAGCGCCGCAGCGTGCCCCAGAACCAGTGCTGCGACGGGTCGGCCAGCAGCGCCGCATCCTCGGCGTGGGCCTGGTGGCGCACCTGCGGCGTGGCCACCAGTGCCGTGCCGCTGTAGTGCGGCGACAGGTCACTCTCGGTGGCCGTGCAGCTGTGGTCGAGCGGGCCGGGCATGACCACGTCGTAGGTCACGCCGTCGGCGCGCCGCGCCACCAGGATGCAGGCGTCGCCATCGTCCAGCAGCAGCACGGCCGGCAGCAGCAGGCTGCTGATGTCGCCGATGCGGCGCTCCATCAGCCCGGCGTGGAAGCCGGCGTCCTGCAGCGCGCGGATCGCCAGCAGCGGGTCCAGCCGGTCCACCGCGGGCAGTTCGGCCAGCAGCGACGCCGGCGAGCGGTCGCGCCCGTGATGCCGCGTGATCCACGAGATGGCGTAGGCCAGCGGATCCTCCCCCACGGCCGCGCCCGCGCGCGGCGGCGCCGGCCCGGCCGCGCTGGCGGACCGGACGACGGTGGGGGGTGGGGGACGGGCCATGCGGTGCGGGTTTGGAACAGGTGGGGCGCCAGATGCGCGAAGTGCGGCGATGGTTGCCGATCACCCGTCGGTCATTCGCCAATCGAGATCAATGTGGACAAGGCTATTTTCGCGAGGATCATGCCTGGCCGTCATCCCTTTTCCGATCCGAGCCCGCGGCCGTGCGGTGCGCGAGCGCCAGTCGTTCGAAGGCGTCCTCGATGTCGCGCACCCGCTGCGGGATGTCGAACAGCGGCGACTGCCGCCCGTGTTCGACCAGGTAGCGCTTGTACGACGCGATGCGCAGCGGCTGCCGGCCGAGGTCGATGGCGCGCTGCTCGTACTCGGCCAGGCTGTGCGTGATCAGGTCGGGCAGGCCGACGGAGGTCAGCAGGCTGCCGGCCATGCGCGAGATGTAGGTCCGGCCCGACAGCGTCAGGATCGGCGTGCCCACCCACAGCACGTCGTTGGCCGTCGTCCCGGCGTTGTACGGGAAGGTGTCGAGCACCAGGTCCGCCAGGCGGAAGCGCGCCAGGTAGTCGGCGGCGCTGACGCGCGAGGCGAACACCAGCCGCTCGCGCGCCACGCCGTGCGCATCGGCCCGAGCCAGCATGTTCTCGCGCGCCGTGACGTTGTCGGCCAGCAGCCACAGCACGCTGCGCGGCACCTGGGCCAGCACGCGCATCCAGGCGTCGAACACGTCCGGGGTGAACTTGTGGTTGTTGTTGAAGGAGCAGTAGACGAAGGCGTCCTCGGGCAGCCCGCAGGCCTGCCGGTCGGGCGTGGCGCCGACCTCGCGCTGGCGGTCGCTGATCTGGTAGCAGTGGGGCAGGTAGACCGGCTGCTCGGTGCAGTAGGGCAGCAGTTCGGGCGGCATCACGTAGCGGTCGGCCAGCATCCAGTCCACGCCGGGGACGGCCGAGGTGCCGGGCAGGCCCAGCCAGGCCACCTGCACCGGTGCGGCGCGGTGCCCCAGGATGGCCGGCCGGGCGCCGCTGGTCAGGCCCTGCAGGTCCACCAGCACGTCGATGCCCGCCTGCGCGATCAGGCGCGCCGCCGTGTGGTCGTCGACGCCGGCCAGACGCGTGTGCTGGTCCAGCGCCTTCAGGATGCGCTGCCGTTGCGGTGAGGCGCCGTCCGGCGTCCAGCAGAAGCCGTGGATCTCGAAGCGGCTGCGGTCGTGCAGCTCGAACAGCTCCGCCGTCAGCAGGCCGACCGCGTGGTGGTGCAGATCGCCCGAGAGGTAGCCGATGCGGATGCGGCCGCTGCGCGGCGGCGTCAGCGTGTGCATGGGCACCGCAGCGGCCTTGGGCACGCGGGCGTGGACGAAGCGCATGGCCGCCAGCAGTTGCAGCGCCGGGTCGTCGTGCAGCCCCATGGTCGACATCGCCGAGGTGCCCAGCAGCATCAGGTTGGGGGTGACCTGGCCCGGCGGGCGCTGCGCCGGCCACTGGCACTGTTTCTGCCGCACGCTGACGTAGTGCTGGATGACGTCGAGCTGCTCGGGCTGCAACTCCAGGCTGCGTCGCATCAGGGCTTCTGCCTCGGCCAGCCGCTTGAGCTGCTCCAGCAGCCGGGCGGCCTGGTTCATCCCGTGCAGCCGGTGCTCGAGCGCTGTGGCGGGGCCCGAGGCGATGCCGTCGTAGACCTCCTTCCAGCAGGTCAGCGCGTCGTCGTTGCGGCCGTCGCGTTCACGGTGGTGGCCCAGATTCAGCCAGGCGGGCGCGAAGTCGGGCTTGATCTTCAAGGCCTGGATGTAGCAGTCCGCGGCTTCGGCTGCTCGGCCCAGCTGCCCGAGCAGACTGCCGCGGTTGAATAGGGCAGGGCAGCGCAGCAGGGTCGCATCGTGCTCGATCCAGTCGGCGTACAGTTTCTCGGCGGCCTCGGCCTGCCCGGTGGCCTGCAGGCGTTGCGCCTGCTCCATCAGTTCCGGCAGCGTCATCAGTTCCGGCAGCGTCATCGGGGCCTTCCTGCCAGCTCGCGCTGGGCGCGTGAGGGTGGCGGTCTTGGGTTTGCGGTGCGTGACGGACGTGTACATGTCGAGCCCTCCAGGCACAAGATGACATCCGATCCTAGGGATCCAGGGCGTCGCCCATGCGGCGAACAGAGGACGACGACGGCGCCAGTTCCCTGCATTCGCCGCATCTCCGATGTCCCCCGCCTCACCTCAGCGTCGAGAACACCCGCTCCAACGCCAGCGTGAAGGGCAGCTCCATCGCCGGGACGATGAACAGCAGGGCGATCAGGCCCAGGCCCAGGGTGATGGGGAAGCCGACGGCGAAGATCTGGATCTGCGGGGCCACGCGGGAGATGAAGCCCAGCACCAGGTTGACGAACAGCAGCATGGCCACCAGCGGCAGGGCGATCCACAGGCCGGTGGCGAAGATCTCGGCGCCCCAGCGGTGGGGCTGCGCGGTCTTCAGGAAGGCGAAGGGCTCGGGGCCGACGGGGAAGGCCTGGAAGCTCTGGGTGAGCGCGGCCACGACGATGAGGTGGCCGTTCAGCGCGATGAAGGCCCAGGCCACCAGCGTGGCGAAGAGGCTCGACACGGCGGTGCCCTGCGAGGCGGTGACGGGGTCGAAGAAGCCGGCGAAGTTCAGGCCCATCTGCAGGCCGATCAGTTCGCCGGCGTATTCGACGGCGGCGAACACCACCCGCACCGCGAAGCCGATGGTCAGGCCGATGAGCACCTGCTGGACGACGACCAGCACGGCCGTGGACGAGTCCAGGGCGATGGCGGGCATCGGCGGCAGCGCCGGCTGCGCGGCCACGGTGATGAAGGCGGCCAGCGCGATGCGCAGCCGCAGCGGCACGTTCTGCCGGTTGAAGATGGGCATCGCGGAGAACACCGCGAGCACGCGCAGGAAGGGCCACAGGAAGGGCGCGAGCCAGGCCTGGATCTGGGCTTCGGTGAAGCTGATCATGGCAGTCGTGGCGGGCCGGCGAACGGTGCTGAGGGGTATGGGAGCGTGGCGGACCGGGCAGCTTCGGTGGCCCTGGCGACGCGTCGCCTGCGTGAGGCGCGAGTGACTCGGCGCGCCGGAGCGGGCTGCCGGCGCCTACAGCACCGCGCCCGGGATGGCCAGCAGGGTGCGGCGCATGTATTCCACCAGCGTGGTCATCATCCACGGCCCGAAGATCGCCAGCACCACCACCGCGGCCACGATCTTGGGCACGAAGCTCAGCGTCGTCTCGTTGATCTGCGTGGCGGCCTGGAAGATGCTGACCACCAGGCCCACCACCAGCGCCACGCCCAGCAGCGGGGCGGCGACGATCAGCAGGTGGTACAGGCCGTTCTGGCCCATGGCGAAGACTTGTTGCGGGGTCATGGCAGTTCCGGTGGTTGTCTGGGTGTGTCGGGTGTGTCCGGGGCGTGACGGTGATCTGCGGTGGCCGGACGGGGTGATGCGGTGTTCGGTGTCGTACAGCCGTACGCGCGCCTGGCCAGGACCGCCTGCGCCTCAGGTCGCGAAACTCGCTGCCAGCGAGCCCAGCAGCAGGTTCCAGCCATCGGCCAGCACGAACAGCATC
>CAZFVH010000137.1:0-11771 GCA_964522465.1 uncultured Rubrivivax sp.
GCCGACGGCCCTGACCGAAACGGCGCTTGGTGTACTTGAACCAGCCGACCTGGACGATCACGCTCAGCGCCTCGGCCACGAAGATGCCGCCCATGATGGCCAGCACGATCTCCTGACGTGTGATCACGGCAATGGTGCCGAGCGCGCCGCCCAGCGCCAGCGCGCCGACGTCGCCCATGAAGACCTGGGCCGGGTTGGCGTTGAACCACAGGAAAGCCAGCCCCGCGCCGGCCAGCGCGCCGCAGAAGATCAGCAGCTCGCCGGCGCCCGGGATGTGGGGGAACAGGAGGTAACGCGAGTACACCGCATTGCCCGTGACATAGGCGAAGATGCCCAGCGCCGAACCCACCAGCACCACCGGCATGATGGCCAGCCCGTCCAGGCCGTCGGTGAAGTTCACCGCGTTGCTCGCGCCGACGATGACGAACCAGCTCATCGCGATGAAGCCGTAGACGCCCAGGGGGTAGCTGATGCTCTTGAAAAAGGGCACCATCAGGTCGGCCCTGGGCGACATCTCGATGGAAAAGCCGCTGCCGGCCCAGCGCACGATCGCCTCGAACGCGCTCACGTTGGAGGTGGCCGACACGCTGAAGGCGAGATAGGTCGCGGCCACCAGCCCGATCAGCGACTGCCACAGGAACTTCTCGCGCGAGGGCATGCCCTCGGGGTCCTTGCGCACGACCTTGCGCCAGTCGTCGGCCCAGCCGATGGCGCCGAAGCCGAAGGTCACCAACATCACCGCCCAGCAGAAGCGGTTGGTCCAGTCGAACCACAGGAAGGTCGACACGCCGATGCCGATGAGGATGAGCACGCCCCCCATCGTTGGCGTGCCGCGCTTGCCCAGATGCGAGGCCACGCCATAGGCACGGATGGGTTGGCCGATCTTCAGCGCGGTCAGGCGCCGGATGACCCAGGGCCCGAAGGCCAGGCCGATCAGCAGGGCCGTCATCGCCGCCATGACCGCGCGCAGCGTCAAGTACTGGAACACGCGCAGGAAGCCGAGCTCCTGTGGATAGAGGGCGAGCAGCCACTGGCTCAGGCTCAGCAGCATGGGGCCTCCTGTCGGCGGGGAGCGCCGTGCGGTGCGGACGGATGCGGCGCCGCCTCGTGCAAGGCCCGCACGACGCGCTCCATGCGCGCGGCGCGCGAACCCTTGACGAGGACGGCACCGGCGGCGGGTGGCGCCGCATGCAGCGCCTGCAGCAGCGCCTCGATGCTCCCGAAGTGGCGGGCCGCGGTACCGGGGCCGGCCGCGGCGGCCGTGGTGTGCGCGCCCAGTTCACCCACGGCCCAGAGGTGCTCGATGCCCAGCGAGCGGGCCCGCTCGCCGACCTCGGCGTGGAAGGCCGGCCCCTGCGTGCCCACCTCGGCCATGTCGCCCAGCACCGCCCAGCGCGGTGCCGGCAAGCCGGCCAGCACGGCCAGCGCAGCCAGCACCGAGTCCGGATTGGCGTTGTAGCTGTCGTCGACCAGCGTCAGCTCGCGTCCGGCCCAGCGCAGGGTGGCGATCTGCGAGCGGCCGCTGACCGGCTCGAACGCTTCCAGGCCGCGGACGACGTCGTCGAGCGTGCAGCCCGCCGCCAGCGCGCAGCCCGCGGCGGCCAGCGCATTGCGCACGTTGTGCGCGCCCGGCAGGCGCAGCCGGCAGGTGCGGGTGCCGGCCGGGGTGTGCAGCGTCAGCCACCACGCCAGGGATGCGCCGTCCCAGCGGCCTTGCGCGGTCAGGTCGGCGTCCAGCGCCGTCGGCGCGGTGACCCCCGCATCGGCGGCACCGGGCGCGGGCGACAGCCCGAAGGTCCACACCTGCCGCGATCCGGCCTGCGCACGCCACAACGGCGCCATCGGATCGTCGGCCGGGAACACGGCCACGCCGTCGGCCGGCAGCGCCTCGAGCACGGCGCCGTTCTCGCGCGCCACGGCCTCGACGCCGTCCATGAACTCCTGATGCTCGCGCTGCGCGTTGTTGACCAGCGCCACGGTGGGCGCGGCGATGGCTGCCAGCGGCGCGATCTCGCCGGGATGGTTCATGCCGATCTCGACGACCGCCGCGCGGTGGGCCTGCGGCCCGTCCAGGCGCAGGCGCAGCAGCGTCAAGGGCACGCCGAGGTGGTTGTTGAGATTGCCCTGGGTGACCAGCGCCGCGTCGCCATGCGCGGCGCGCAGGATGGCGCCGACCATCTGCGTGACGGTGGTCTTGCCGTTGCTGCCGGCCACCGCGACCACCGGTCCGGACCAGCGCTGCCGCCAGCCCTGCGCCAGGCGCTGCAGCGCCACCAGCGTGTCGGGCACCTCCAATCCGGGCAAGGCGGCCTCGGCCAGACCTCGTTCGGCCAGCGCCGCCACGGCGCCGGCCTCGCGTGCGCCGGCCAGGAAGTCGTGCGCGTCAAAGCGCTCCCCGGGCAGCGCGACGAACAGGTCGCCCGGCTGCAGCGTGCGGGTGTCGGTGTGCACGCGCGTGAAGGCAAGCGCCGGATCGCCGACGAGCCGAGCCTCGGGCAGCAAAGCCAGGGCCTGGCCAAGCGTCATCATGCGCGCGCCCCCACCGCGGCATGAACCGCATCGGTGCGCCGCGCCGGGTCGCTCGGGTGGCCAACGCCACGCAGGCGCAGGCCGCGCCGGGCCTCCTCGACGTCGGAGAAGGGCAGGCGCTCGTCGCCGATCTCCTGCGTGTCCTCGTGGCCCTTGCCGGCGATCAGCACCACGTCGGCCTCCGCGGCCTCGCGCAGGGCCCGGGCGATGGCTTCGCGACGGTCCTCGATGCCCCACACGCGCGGGCCGGAGGACGCGCTCCCGACCTCGGCCCGTGCGCCGGCCAGCACCTCGCCGACGATGCGCCCGGGCGACTCGCTGCGCGGGTTGTCGCTCGTGACGACCACATGATGCGCCGCGCGCGCGGCCACGGCGCCCATCAGCGGCCGCTTGGAGGCGTCGCGGTCCCCGCCACAGCCGAAGACGACCCACAAGGCGCCGCCGCGCGCCTGCGCCAGCCCGCGCAGCGCCCCGAGGGCCTGCGCCAGCGCGTCGGGCGTGTGCGCGTAGTCCACCAGCACCTCGGGGCCGGCCGGCGCCGCCCCGAAACCCTCGTCCGCATGCACCCGCTCCATGCGGCCGGGCACCGGCGTCAGGGTGCCGAGCACGGGCGCGATCGCCTGAAGCGGCTGGCCGAGCGACCGCAGACAGCCGGCCACCACCAACAAGTTATGCACGTTGTAGTCGCCCAGCAGCGCGGTGCGCACCGGCACGACCTGATCGCCCTCGACCAGATCGAAGGCGAGCCCCTGCGGCGAGGTGTGCACGTGCTGCGCGCGCAGGCGCGCACCCGGTGCGCCGTTCGCGACGACCGGTCCAGCCATCGTCGGCGCCGCCGACACCGTCCAGAGTGCCGGCCCACCCGGCCTCGCGCCGAGTTCGGCTGCCAGCGCCGCGCCGCGCGCGTCGTCGACATTGATGACCGCGCTGCGCAGCCCGGGCCAGTCGAAGAGCGCGCGCTTGGCCGCCCAGTAGGCGTCCATCGTGCCGTGGTAATCCAGATGGTCGAGCGTGAGGTTGGTGAAGGCCGCCACGGCCAGCCGCGCACCGGCCAGACGGTGCTCGGCCAGCCCGATCGACGAGGCCTCGATGGCACACGCGTCGACCCCGGCCCCCAGAAGATCGGCGAAGGTGGCGTGCAAGGCCACGGCGTCCGGGGTGGTCAGACCGGAGGATTGCAGGGTCGGTGGCTCACCGACGCCGAGGGTGCCGATGACGCCACAACGACGCCCGAGCAGGTGCAGGGCCTGCGCCACCCACCAGGTGCAGGAGGTCTTGCCGTTCGTGCCGGTCACGGCGACGACATCCATGCGCGCGCTCGGCGCGCCGTGGAAGGCGTCGGCCACGAGGCCGGCGCGTTCGCGCAGGCCGGACATCGTGGCTACGCCGCCCGCGGCCTCGTCGCGATCCCAACCCCAGTCCAGGGTCTGCGCGCCCTCGGCCTGCGCCAGGCAGGCCACCGCCCCGGCGCGCTGGGCGGCACGCCAGTGGCTGCGCGCGTCGTGTCGCCGGCCCGGCCAGGCCAGGAAGGCGTCGCCGGGGCCAACGCGCCGGTGGTCGGTGCGCAGGGCCCGTGCCTGCCGGGCGTGCAACCAGGCGGCGGCCTCGGCGGGGGTGTGCAGGTGCAGCGCCGCCATCAGAAGCTCTCCATCACGGCCGCTTCCGGCTTGACGACGATCTGCGGCATCACCTCGAGATCGGTGGGGACGTCCAGCACGCGCAAGGCCTGTTGCACCACCTGACTGAACACCGGTGCGGCAACCTCGCCGCCGTAAAACCCGCCCTTGGTCGGCTCGTCGACCATGACGGCCACGACGATGCGCGGATCGGAGATCGGGGCAATGCCGACGAACCACGACCGGTAGCGGCCGCTGGTGTACTGGCGCCCGGTCTGCTTGACAGCCGTACCGGTCTTGCCGCCGACCGAGTAGCCGATCGTCTGCGCCTTCGGCGCGGTGCCTTCGGGGCCGGTGGCCGCGCGCAGCATCTCGCGCACCTGTCGTGCTGTCTGCGCAGACAGCACGCGCACCCCGCGCGCGGGCTCGTCGCGGCGCAGCAGGGTCAGCGGGATCAGCTCGCCCTCGCGCGCGAAGACGGTGTAGGCCCGTGCCAGCTGCAGCAGCGACACCGACACGCCGTAGCCGTAGCTCATCGTCGCCTGCTCGATCGGGCGCCAGGTCTTCCAGGGCCGCAACTTGCCGCTGACCACGCCCGGGAACTCGATCTGGGGGCGCTGACCCATGCCGACCTGCGCGTACAACTCCCACATCTCCTGCGGGGGCATCTGCATCGCCAGCTTGACGGTGCCGACGTTGCTGGACTTCTTGATCACCTCCGCGACGCTGAGCACACCGTAGGGCTTGTGATCCCGGATGGGGTGACGGCCCATGTACATGATGCCGGGGCTGGTGTCGATCTGCGTCTCGGGCCGGACACGACCGGTCTCGAGGGCCCAGGCGGCGATGAAGGGCTTCATCGTGGAGCCGGGTTCGAAGATGTCGGTCAGCGCACGGTTGCGCAACTGCTCGCCACTGAGGCTGCGGCGCAGGTTGACGTCGTAGCTGGGCAGGTTGGCCAGCGCCAGCAGCTCGCCGCTGCGGGCGTCCAGCACGACGACGCTGCCGGCACGCGCCTGGTGGCGCTCGATCGCCTCGCCCAGCCGCTGCCAGGCGAAGGACTGGATCTTCGCGTCGATCGACAGTTGGACGTCGCGCCCGTGCGACGGCTCGTCAAGGACCCCCAGATCCTCGACGTGGCGGCCCAGACGGTCTCGAACGACCCGGCGCGAGCCGTCGGCGCCCTGCAGTTGGCGCTCGAAGGCGAGCTCGACCCCTTCCTGGCCCACTTCCTCGATGTTGGCGAAGCCGACCACGTGCGCTGCCGCCGCGCCCTCGGGATAGCGCCGACGGTACTCGGGCCGGTCGAAGACACCGGGGATGCGCATGGCCCGGACGCGCTCCCACACCTCGGCGTCGACCTGTCGCCTGAGCCAGGCGAATTCACCATCGCCAGCAGTGCGCTCGGCGAGATCGGCCACGCTCATGCCCAGCGCGGCGGCCAGTGCCTTGCGCTGCGCCGTGTCGGCGGCAAAGGTCTTCGGTGACACCGCCACGGAATGCGCCGGCACGCTCACCGCCAGCGGCGTGCCCTGGCGGTCGAGGATGCGGCCGCGCATGGCCGGCAGCGTCTGCGTGGCGGCGTAGCGCTTCTCGCCCTCGGCGACGTAGAAGTCGGCATCGAGCCACTGGACCTGCACGGCACGGCCCAGCAGGACCAGCGACCCGGCGGCGAGCATCACCACCGCCAGGCGCGAGCGCCAGGGCGGCGTCTTGCTCGCCAACAGCGGGCTGGTGGCGTAGTGGACGCCCTTGACCGAGGACGCAGGTGCGCGCTTCATCGGGCGGCTCCCGGTGCCACATCGGGGCTGCGGCCGGCGTCGCGCGCCAGATCGGTCTCAACCGGTGCCGCACCGTCGACGACCCGGTGCATCACCGAAGGATCGACAGGCCGCATGGCCAGCCGCTGCCGGGCCAGCGTCTCCACACGGGTGCTGGTGGATTGGGCGCGACGTTCGGCATCCAGCCGTCGGTGCTCCCGCTCGAGCTGCCGCGCCTGCGCGCGCTCGCGCTCCAGGCTCGAGAACAGACGCCGGGTCTCGTAGGAGGTCTGCACCAGGACGAGCCCGCTGGCCATCAGCGCCGCGCCCAGCACACCGGCCACCCAGGCCGGGCGACGCCCGATCGCGTCCGTCACGCCACCACTCCGGTGCGCTCGGCCACGCGCAGGATGGCCGAGCGCGCGCGCGGATTGGCGGCGACCTCGGCGGTCCCGGGCCGCACCCGCCCCAGCGCCCGCAGACGCAGCGGCCGCGACGGGGCGAAGGGCGCGCGTCGGTCGACCTCGTCGCGGCTCTCGCGCGCGATGAAGCCCTTGACGATCCGATCCTCCAGGGAATGGAAGCTGATGACCGCCAGCCGCGCGCCGGGCCGCATCAGCGCGAGCGCCGCGTCGAGCCCTTGCTGCAGCGCATCGAGTTCGGCGTTGACGTGAATCCGAAGAGCCTGAAAGGTACGGGTGGCCGGGTCCTGACCGGCTTCGCGGGTGCGGACCGCACCAGCCACGACCTGGGCGAGCTGCCCGGTGGTGACGACGGGCCGGCCAGCTGCGCGGCGAGCGACAAGCGCCTTTGCAATCTGAAGAGCAAACCGTTCTTCGCCATGGTCTCGGATCACCTGTGCGATCTGGCGCTCGTCAGCCCGCGCCAGGAAGTCTGCGGCGGTCTCGCCGCGGGTCGTGTCCATGCGCATGTCCAGTGGCGCATCGAAGCGGAAGCTGAAGCCACGCGCCGGGTTGTCGATCTGGGGACTGCTGACGCCCAGATCGAGCAGCACGCCGTCGACCGCGTCGATGCCCAGATCGGCCAGCTCGTCGCGCATCTGCGCGAAGTTGGCATGCACCAGGCGCAGCCGCGGGTCTTCCAGGACGGCGCCAGCGACCAGGGCTTCCGGGTCGCGATCGAAGGCCACGAGGCGCCCGTCGGGCCCCAGACGTTGCAGGATGGCGCGCGAATGCCCGCCCCGGCCGAAGGTCCCGTCCACGTACACGCCGTCGGCACGCCACACCAATGCCTCGACGGCCTCGGCGGGCAGGACGGTGGTGTGCAGCCAGGCCGGCGCGGGAGCATCCAAAGCGCTCACCCGATGAACAAGGTGTCGAGCTGGCCGCTCATGTCCTGCTCGAGGACAGCGGCTTCGTGCGCGTCGTAGCGGGTCTTGTCCCACAGCTCGAAGCGATTGCCCAGCCCCATGAACACGACCTCGCGCTCCAGCCCGGCCCAGGCACGCAGCTCGGGCGGCAGCAGCACGCGCGAGGCGCCGTCGATAACGACCTCGGTCGCACTGCCGATGTACAAGCGCCGCAGCCCGTCGGCCGAGGCCGGCAGCGCGTTCAGCCGATCCTCGAACTGGTCCCACACGGGGCGCGGGAACAAGGACAAACAGCGCACATGGCTCTTGCTGACCATCATCTGACCCGACACGGCGGACATCAGCACGTCGCGCCAACGGGACGGGACGGTGATGCGCCCCTTCCCGTCCAGCGTGAGCACCGGACCGCCCTTGAAGCCAAATGACGACACAAAAACCCACTTTCCTGCACTTCACGACACTTTATCTCATCCCGCCGATCCCGCCACCCCGCGACGCCGGAGGAAAACCCATATGAATCAGTCGCTTAAGTCTCAGCCCCAGAACCCATCCTGAAGAAAATAACCATCTGCCGCAAGCACTTACAGCCCCCCCTGAAACCCATTTCTGATCTGCTGCGCGAAATCGTCCCCAGCGGCCGCGGTGTCGCGGCGGACGCACACTCCACCGGCGGACCGCCCCGACGAACGGGCGCTATTCGGGTTTGCTCGGCTCAACGGCAGCCGATCCGGTCTGCACAATCCACGGTCACTCCCTGGACCTGAGGGCACGTCCGCTGAGGCGGCCCAGACGACGATGAGCCTGACCCCCGCCGCGCTGGCCGACACGCGCCACCACCTTCACCCCTACACCCAGCTGCGCCAGCTCGAGCAGGAGGGCCCGCTGGTCATCGTGCGCGGCGACGGCGTGCACGTGCTCGACGAGCACGGTCAGCGCTACCTGGAGGGCATGGCCGGCCTGTGGTGCGCCTCGCTGGGCTTTTCCGAGCGGCGCCTGGCCGACGCCGCCGCGCGCCAGATGCAGACCCTGCCCTATTACCACTCGTTCTCGGGCAAGGTGCCGGGGCCGGTGACCGAACTCGTGCGGGCGCTGGTGCGCTGGGCGCCGGTGCCGATGACGCGCGTGCTGTTCGCGAACTCGGGCTCGGAGTCCAACGACACCGCGGTCAAGCTGGTGCGTTACTACAACAACGCGCGCGGCCGGCCGCACAAGAAGAAGATCCTGGCCCGCGTCAAGGGCTACCACGGGGTGACCGTGGCCGCGGCCTCGCTGTCGGGCATCCCGACGATGCACAAGCACTTCGACCTGCCGATGGAGGGCGTGGTGCGCGTGGGCTGCCCGCACGCCTACCAGTTCGCGCACGACGGCGAGTCGCCCGAGGCCTTCGCCGCGCGCCTGGCGCAGGAGCTGGAAGACACCATCGTGCGCGAGGGCCCCGAGACCGTGGCCGCGTTCATCGCCGAGCCGGTGCAGGGCGCCGGCGGCGTGATCGTGCCGCCGCCGGGCTACTTCGACCTGATCCAGCCTCTCCTGAAGAAGTACGACATCCTCTTCATCGCCGATGAGGTCATCACCGGCTTCGGCCGCCTCGGGCAGCCCTTCGGCACCCAGGTCTACAAGCTGCAGCCCGACTTCATCACGGTGGCCAAGATGATGACCTCGGCCTATGTGCCGATGTCGGCGCTGTACGTGGCCGACCACGTCTATCAGACCATTGCCGACGCCAGCGCCGAGATCGGCGTCTTCGGCCACGGCTACACCTACAGCGGCCACCCGCTGGCCTGCGCCGTGGCGCTGGAGACGCTGCGCATCTACGAGAGCGACCACGTCGTCGAGCACGTGGCGCGCGTGGGCCCGCGCCTGCAGGCGGGCCTGGCGCGCTACCGCGGCCATCCAATGGTGGGCGATGTGCGCGGCCTGGGGCTGATCGGCGCCGTCGAGCTCGCCGCCGACCCGGCGCGGCGCAAGCCCTTCGAGCCGGCGCGCGGTGTCGGCCCCTACCTGGTGCGGCGCGCGCAGGCGCACGGCCTGATCCTGCGCGCGATGGCTGGCGACATCGTCGCCTTCTCGCCGCCGCTGGTCATCACCGAGGGCGAGATCGACGAGCTGCTGGCGAAGTTCGACCTCGCGCTGAAGGACACCGAGGCCTGGGTGGCGTCGTGGTGAGACGCTGAGCACCTGGGAGGCTGGGCCGCGGGACCTCGCACCCCACAGCCCCGACCCACCGTCGCGTCACCGCACCCGTCTCCGTCTCCGTCCCCGTCCCCGTCCTCGCACCCACCCGCATGGCCCTGATCGAGTTCGACCGCGTCGTCAAGCGCTACCCCGGCGCGGCCGCGCCGGCGGTGGACCGGCTCGACCTGCAGATCGAGGCCGGCGAGTTCCTGACCCTGCTCGGGCCCTCGGGTTCGGGCAAGACGACCACGCTGATGATGCTGGCCGGCTTCGAGCCGGTGTCCGAGGGCACGATCCGCCTGGACGGCCAGCCCATCGAGCGCCTGCCCGCGCACCGGCGCGGCATGGGCGTGGTGTTCCAGAGCTACTCGCTGTTCCCGCACATGACGGTGGCCGAGAACATCGGCTTCCCACTGAAGGTGCGCGGGGTCGACGCCGCGGCGCGGGCCCAGCGCGTGGGGCAGGCGCTGGAGCGCGTGCGCCTGTCCGACTACGCGCAGCGCCGCCCGCAGCAGCTCTCCGGCGGGCAGCAGCAGCGCGTGGCGCTGGCGCGGGCGCTGGTGTTCGAGCCGCGCCTGGTGCTGATGGACGAGCCGCTGGCCGCCCTCGACAAACGCCTGCGCGAGGAACTGCAGCTCGAGATCCGCCGCCTGCACCGCGAACTCGGCGTGACCATGGTCTTCGTCACCCACGACCAGCGCGAGGCGATGACGCTGTCGGACCGCATCGCCGTCTTCAACCACGGCCGCATCGAGCAGATCGGCGCGCCGCAGGCCCTGTACGACGCCCCGGCCACCCCCTTCGTCGCCGGCTTCGTGGGCGACAACAACCGCCTGCAGTGCACGCTGGCCGGGCGCGACGCCGCCACGGGCCGGGCCCGGCTGCGCCTGCCGGGCCCGGCCGCCCCAGCGCTGTCGGCGCGCTGCGGCCCGAGCCTGGCACAGGCGCTGGACGCCGGACCGGCCCCTGCCACGGCACTGCTGTGCGTGCGCCCGGAGCGTCTGGTGCTGCAGGGCCCTGGCCACCCCCAGGGACCGGACCACGACCCGGACCTCGCCTGGCTGCCGGCCCAGGTGGCCGACTGCATCCACCAGGGCGACCACTGGCGCGTGATCGCGCGGCTGGACGCGGCGGTCGCGCCGCAAGCCGAGCCCTGGCTCGTCAAGCTGCCCCCCACCGCCCTGCCTGACGGGCTGGCGGCGGGCCACCCGATTCGTCTGGGCCTGCGCCCCGGCGATGCCTGGGCTTACGGCCCGGATCCCTGATCCCCTGCGTTCCAACCCCTGACAGAGGAGACACCGAACCATGAACATCCCCCGCATCGCGCTGTGCGCGGCCGTCACCGCCGCGCTGGGCGCCACCTCGCTCGCCGTGCAGGCGCGCGACCTCAACGTCGTCTCCTGGGGCGGCGCCTACCAGGACGGCCAGAAGGAGGTCTACTTCAAGCCCTTCACCGCCGCCACCGGCGTGAAGATGACCGACGAAGCCTGGGACGGCGGGCTGGGCGTGCTGCGCACCAAGATCAAGGGCGGCGCCAACACCTGGGACGTGGTCCAGGTCGAGGCCGACGAGCTCGAGGTCGGCTGCGACGAGGGCCTGTACGAGAAGCTCGACGTGGCCAAGATCGGCGGCGCCAACCGCTACCTGCCCGGCACCGTACACGCCTGCGGCGTGGGTGCCATCATCTACAACCTGGTGCTGGCCTACGACGGCGACAAGCTGAAGTCGGCGCCGAGCGGCTGGGGCGACTTCTTCGACACGAAGAAGATCCCGGGCAAGCGCGCGCTGCGCAACGGCGCGAAGTGGAACCTGGAGATCGCGCTGATCGCCGACGGCGTGCCGCGCGCCGACGTCTACAAGGTGCTCGCCACGCCGGCCGGAGTCGACCGCGCCTTCCGCAAGCTCGACAGCATCAAGCCCGACCTGATCTTCTGGAAGAGCGGCGCGCAGCCGCCGCAGATGCTGGCCGCCGGCGACGTGGTGATGACCACGGCCTACAACGGCCGCATCACCGCGGCCAACGAGAAGGACAAGAAGAACTTCCGCATGGTCTGGAAGGACACGCCCTACACGATGGACAGCTGGGTCATCATGAAGGGCACGCCGAACAAGGCCGCGGCCGAGCGGGTGCTGGAGTTCATGGGCCGCGCCGAACAGCAGGCCAAACTGCCCGCCTATGTGCGCTACGGCGTCACCAACCGCGAGGCCGCGGGCAAGGTCGATGCCTCGCTGATGGCCGAACTGCCCACCAACCCGGCCAACCTGAACGTCGCCTTCCAGGAGGACGTGCGGTTCTGGATCGACAACATCGACCGCCTGACCGAGCGCTGGAACAAGTGGGCCGCCACGAAGTGAGTTGTG
>CAZFVH010000138.1:0-11679 GCA_964522465.1 uncultured Rubrivivax sp.
AGAACGAGCGCCTCCTAAGCGCTAGATACAGGTTCGATTCCTGTCGGGGGGGCCACCGCGTCGCGCGGCAACCTCGGCCTGCGGCACGCGCCACAATCTGCGCTCCGCGTCTACCGGCGTCCTGAGCGGCGCCCCATTGTGATGACCGATCCCACCGCCCCGGGGCTTCTCGAGCCCGACCGCCTGGGCTTCCTGCGCGATCACGTCGACTCCATCCTGCGCTTCTACGCCCCGAACGCGTTCGACCCCGCAGGCGGCTTCTTCCACTGCTTCCTCGACGACGGCACGGTCTACGACCGGCGCACGCGCCACCTCGTCAGCGCCACGCGCTTCGTCTTCAACTGGGCGATGGCGCACCGGCACACCGGCCGCGCGCCCTACCTGGCGTGGGCGCGGCACGCGCTCGCCCACCTCGAGACCTTCCGCCGGCCCGACGGGCTGTACGGCTGGACGCTGGACGGCGCGCGCCTGGACAACGCGAGCGCGATGGCCTACGGTCAGGCCTTCGTGCTGCTGGCGCGCAGCCACGCGGCGCGCGTGGGGCTGGTGGACGCCGCGGGGGTGGCGGACGCCTTCGACCGCATGGACGCCGCCTTCTGGCGTGCGGCCGACCGGGCCTACGCGGACGAGATCACGCCCGCGGGCGAGCTCATCGCCTACCGCGGCCAGAACGCCAACATGCACCAGTGCGAGGCCTGCCTGGCCGCCTACGAGGCCACGGGCCAGGTGCGCTACCTCGACCGTGCCGAGGCGCTGATCGAGCGCTTCGCCTTCGAACTGGCCGACGCCGCGGGCGGGCTGGTGTGGGAGCACTACACCGAGGACTGGTCGGTCGACTGGGACTACAACCGTGACAACCCCGGCAACATCTTCAAGCCCTGGGGATTCCAGACCGGGCACCAGACCGAGTGGGCCAAGCTGCTGCTGATCGCGCACGGCCACCGGCCGCAGCGGCGCTGGGTGGACCGCGCCGCCGCGCTGCACCAGGCCGCCTGGGCGCATGGCTGGGACGCTGCGCACGGCGGCCTGATCTACGGCTTCGCGCCCGACCGCAGCCCTTGCGACAGCGACAAGTACTTCTGGGTCCAGGCCGAGTCCTTCGCCAGCGCGTGGCGGCTGTGGCGCGCCACCGGGGAGCCGGAGTTCCTCCGCCAGTACCGCGAGATCTGGCGCTTCAGCTGGCAGCACATGATCGACCACCGCCACGGCGGCTGGTTTCGCATCGTTGGCGCCGACGGCCGCAAGCTCGAGGACACCAAGTCGCCCCCGGGCAAGGTGGATTACCACACGATGGGCGCGTGCTGGGACGTGATGGCCGCGGGGGGCCTGGAGGCCTGAGAGCCTCCCACACCATGTATCGGCGCCCGGCGTTCGGGAAGAAACCGTTCGGGCTGAGCCTGTCGAAGCCCTGCGCAGGCGATTCGACGGGCCTGCCCTGAGCGCAGTCGAAGGGCTCAGCGCGAACGGAGGTGTGGGTACGCGGACTGGTTTTGTTTCTTCTGAGGCGCGAAGGCGCTGCGGGTCAGCCGGTCCAGGCGACGCCGGGGCCCGCGCCCTCAGCGGTGCGCCGGCGTGTCCCCGATCTCGAGCATCTTCTGCTCGAGCAGCCCGGTCATGCGGCGCACCACGTCCTGGTAGGCCGGCTCTGCCCAGCAGTTGAACAGCTCCAGCGGGTCCTTCTCGCAGTCGAACAGCTCCCACTCCGGCGGCTGCCCGCCGGGCTGTGAGCCACGCGCGCCCAGGCCCTGGTTGTACCAGTAGATGAGCTTGTAGCGGTGGTCGCGGATGCCGTAGTGGGCGTAGGCGTTGTGGTACTCGTCCTGGTGCATCCAGTAGCGGTGATAAGCCACCTGCGGCCAGTCGGCGGGCAGCTCGCCGCGCAGCAGGCCGCGCAGACTGCGCCCCTGCATGTAGCTCGGCACCGTCGTGCCCGCCAGATCGAGGAAAGTGGGCGCGAAGTCGACGTTGGAGGCGATCGCGGTGCGCACGCCGCCGGGCGCGATCTCGCGCGGGTAGCGGGCCACGAAGGGCATCTGGAAGGACTGCTCGTACATGAAGCGCTTGTCGTACCAGCCGTGCTCGCCGAGGAAGAAGCCCTGGTCCGAGGTGTAGATGACCAGCGTGTCCTCGGCCAGGCCATGCGCGTCCAGCCAGTCCAGCAGCCGGCCCACGCTCTCGTCGATGGAGGCGATGGTGCGCAGGTAGCGCTTGAGATAGCGCTGGTACTTGAAGTGCGTGTAGTCGCGCTCGCTGTCGAAGCGGAAGACCTCGCCGGTGCGGCGGTCGACCAGACGCAGCCGGCGCAGCGCGGCCTCGTCGGCCGGCCGGGGCAGCTTGCGCACCGACATCCCGGGCAGCAGCGGCTCGCCGACCTCGCGGCCGCCCTCGGGCTGCACCAGGCCGAGGTCGAGGTAGGTCAGGTCGTCGGCGATGCGCATCTTCGCCGCGGCAGCCGCCGCGGCGCGGTGCCGGTAGTCGTCGTCGAAGCTCGCCGGCACCTGCACGTCCTCGGTGTGCAGGTGCTCGTACTTCGGGTGGTTCTCCCAGGAGCGGTGCGGCGCCTTGTGGTGGCACATCAGGAAGAACGGGCGCGACGCATCGCGCGCGTCCAGCCACTGCAGGCACTGGTCGGTGATGACGTCGGTGACGTAGCCCGGGCGCTGCACCGCACCGCCGGCCTCGTGGAAGACGGGGTCGAAGTAGTCCCCCTGCCCCGGCACGACCGACCAGTGGTCGAAGCCCGTCGGGCAGTGCATCGGCCCCTCGCCCAGGTGCCACTTGCCGACGATGGCGGTCTGGTAGCCGGCCGAGCGCAGGTGCTTGGCCACGTGGGGCAGGCGGTTGTCGATGCCGTCGTCCAGCGTCATGACGCCGTTGACGTGGTTGTAAGTGCCGGTCAGGATGGCCGCACGGCTGGGCGTGCAGATCGAGTTGCTGACGTAGCAGTGGTCCAGGCGCACGCCCTCGGCGGCGATGCGGTCGATGTGCGGCGTGCGGTTGATGCCGTGGCCGTAGCAGCCGATCGCACGCGCGGCGTGGTCGTCGGCCATGATGAACAGGATGTTCGGGCGCTTGACGGCGGTCATGGGGACGTCGGCAGGGGCATTCATGCGCAGGCTCCGAAGCAGCCGTGGCCGACGCGATGTCGCGGGCCATGGGTTGACACCGCGCAAGTTTACCGATTTAATCCCCACGAGGGAAAAATTAGCCCGCTCGAAGCGCCTCCCGCCGTTCGCCTCTCGCCGTTCCCCAACCGAAGCGATGCCGTCGCCGCAGATCGCCACCGCCGCCACCACCGTTTCGCCCCGCCCGGGCCGACGGTCGACGCGCGCGCAATACACGCTGCCCGCTGCGCGCCGGGCCTCGCCGGTGGCGCACCTGCGCATCCGCCACCTTGGCGAGGTGCTGCGCAGCCTGCGCGACCACGGCGCACAGTCCCGCACCGAGCTGTGCGAAACCCTGGGTTTGTCCTCGACCACGCTGAGCAAGCTGGTCGCCGAGCTGCTCGGCGGCGGCTGGCTGACCGAAGGCGAGGTGCGCCGCCAACGCGACGTCGGCCGTCCGCACACGGCCCTGGCCCTGGTGCCGCAGGCCTGCCGGCTGGCCAGCGTGGTGGTCGAGCCCGATGCGCTCCACATCGGCGTGGCCGGGCTGGACGCGCGGCTCGACCCGATCCACAGCGCCCCGGTGGCGTTCTCGCAGGCCCACACCGAGCCGTCGCAGCCCGTCCCGGCCATGGCCCACGGCAAGCTGGAAGCCGCCCCGCCCGCGGGTCGCGTGCAGCCGGCAGTCAGCGCCTCGCTGGACCGCATCGCCCGGGCCATCCACGACGCCCAGCGGGCCGAGCGCGCCGCCGGGCGTGCGCCCCTGCGCGCCGTGTCCGTGGCGCTTCCCGGGCTGACCGACACGCGGCTGCGCACCTTGCTGCGCTCCGACCAGATCGGCTGGCACGACCTGGCGCTGGCCGACGCGCTCGAGTCGCGCACCGGGCTGCCGGTGCTCGTGCACAACAACACCCGCGCGATGGCCTTCGCCGAGTTCCGCCACCTCGCCCTGGACGAGGAACAGCCGATGCTGTTCGTGCAGGCGCGTTTCGGCTTGGGCGCGGCCATGGTCAACAGCGCACGCGCCAGCCGCCACGGGCACTTCGGCGCCAGCGATCTCGGCCACATCCCGCTGGGGCTGAACGCCTTCGCGTCGCAGGTGCCCACCGACCGCCGGCTGGTGAGCGTGACGAACGAAGCCTATCTGTGCGCGGTGCTCGGCATCCCCGCCGCGGGAGAGCCCGTGCTGCCCCTGCTGGAGGCACGGCGCGCCGCCGGCGACCCGACCGCCTGCACGCTGTACACGCAGACCCTGGACAACCTGGCCACCGGCCTGGGCATCGCAGTGGACATCCTGTGCCCGCGCACCATCGTGCTCGGCGGCATCTACGCGATGGCCTCGGAAGGCTTCGCCGACGATTTGAAGGCCCGCCTGGCCGGACGCGCCCAGGCCGAACTGCTGCGCGGCCTGTCGGTGCGGCGCAGCGCGCTGGGGTTGCAGGGCGCGCTGCAGGGCGCCGCCCTGGTGGGACTGGACCACCTGCTGGCCGATCCGGCCACCTTCCGCGGCGATTGAACGCCCGCAGTGACGCCCCACGCCCCCATGACCGACACCCACCCAACGCAGGCCCACGCAGACGGCACGGCCGCCGATGCCGCCACCGCGCGCCAGGCCGCGCGCAGCCAGGCGCAGCGCGAGCAGCAGCGCCAGCGACGCACGCGCCGACGGCTGCTGGGCCTGAACCTGGTCTCGGCCGTGCTCGGTCTGGGCCTGTGGGGCTTCTTCGCCTGGCTGGACCTGGCCGGCCTGCCCGGCCCGCGCGATGTCGGCGCCCGCGCGATCGAACTGGTCGCCAACGGCCAGTTGTTCAAGGACGCCGCCGCCTCGCTGCAGCGTGTGCTGCTGGGCTTTGCCATCGGTACGCTGCTGGCCATCCCGGTGGGCTTCCTGATGGGCTGGTACACGGTCGCGCGCGGGCTGCTCGAGCCCTACGTGCAGTTCTTCCGCACCATCCCGCCGCTGGCGATGATCCCGCTGGCCATCGTGTTCCTCGGCATCGGCGAGGTGCCCAAGGTCTTCGTCATCACGCTGGCGGCCTTCCTCGTGTCGGTGATCTCCACCTACCAGGGCGTGGTCAACGTCGACCGCGTGCTCATCAACGCCGCGCGCGTGCTCGGCGCGGGCGACGCCGCGGTCTTCCGCCGCGTGGTGATCCCGGCGTCGACGCCCTTCATCCTGGTGGGCATGCGCACCGGGCTGGGCGCGGCCTGGTCAACGCTGGTGGCCGCCGAGCTGATCGCCGCGCAGGAGGGGTTGGGCCACCGGATGCAGCAGGCACAGATCTACTATGACCTGTCGACCATCTTCGTCGCGCTGATCACCATCGGCGTCATGGGCCTGTTGATGGACCGCCTGCTGCTGTGGCTGGACGGCCGCCTCACCCGCTGGCAGGAGCGCCGATGAGCCCGAACGCCGCCCCCAAGATCGCGTTCGAGCGCGTGTCCTGCGTCTTCGACCTGCAGGGCGAACCCTTCCACGCCGTGCGCGAGGTCGACCTGTCGATCGCCGATGGCGAGATCGTGACCCTCGTCGGGCCCTCGGGCTGCGGCAAGTCCACGCTGATGAACATGGTCGCCGGCCTGCTCGACCCGAGCGCCGGGCGCGTGCGCGTCGACGGCCAGCCGGTCCACGGCCCCGGCCCCGAGCGCGGGGTGATCTTCCAGCAGTACGCCCTGTTCCCCTGGCTGACGGTGCGCGAGAACGTCGCCTTCGGCCTGGAGATCGCCGGCGTGCCCCGGGCAGAGCGCGAGCGCACGGTGGCGCGCTGCCTCGACCTGGTGGGCCTGAGCGCCTTCGCCGACGCCCTGCCCAAGACGCTGTCGGGCGGGATGAAGCAGCGCTGTGCCATCGCCCGCGCCTACGCCGTCAACCCGAAGGTGCTGCTGATGGACGAGCCCTTCGGCGCGCTGGACGCCCTGACCCGCGTGCACATGCAGGACCAGTTGCTGCAGACCTGGTCGCGCGACCGGCGCACCATCCTGTTCATCACCCACGACGTGGACGAGGCCGTCTACCTCGCGCACCGCGTGGTGGTGATGGCCGCGCGGCCCGGGCGCATCCACCATGTCGTGCCGGTCGGCCTGCCCTACCCCCGCACCGAGGCCATGCGCCTGTCGCCGGCCTTCCAGCAACTGCGCAACGAGGTCTGGACCGCGGTCTACCACCAGGACCGCCCGCCGACCGGCGCGCCCGATTCCCCCCACCCCTGAAGAAAAAGGAGACACCCGTGAACGACACCCCCCGCGCTCCCCGCACAGCCCACCAGCCCCACAGCGCCGGCGCCACACGCCGCCAGGTCACGCTCGGCCTGGCCGCCGGCGTCGCCGGCCTGGCCGCCCTGCCCGCCCGCGCCCAGGCGCAGCGCGTGCGCGTGGGCTACATCGCCGACTTCCACGGCGCCTCCATGGTGGCCGTGGCCAACAAGCTCGAGCTGTGGAAGAAGCACGGCCTGACCGCGGACGTCAAGTCCTTCACCAACGGCCCGATCCAGATCCAGGCGCTGGGCGCCGGTGATCTGGACTTCGGCTACATCGGCCCGGGCGCGCTGTGGCTGCCCATCACCGGCCGCGCCAAGCTGATCGCGATGAACGTCGTCGGCTACTCCGACCGCGTGGTTGCCCAGCCCGGGATCACCTCCATCCAGGCGCTCAAGGGCCGCACCGTGGCTGTGCCCGAGGGCACCTCGGGCGACATGCTGCTGCGACTGGCGCTGCAGGCCAACGGCATGAAGCTCGACGACGTCAAGCGCGTGACGATGGACCCCTCGACCATCGTCACCGCCTTCGCCTCCGGGCAGGTCGACGCCGCCGGCATCTGGTACCCGCACGTGGCCACGCTGAAGACGCGCAAGCCGGCGCTGGTGGAGCTCTACAGCAACAAGGACGCGATGCCGAAGAACAGCTTCCCGAGCTCCTTCATCATGCGCAACGAGCTCGAGGGCGCGGCCCACGCCGGCATGGTCGACGCGATGATCCGCGTCATCAAGGAGGCCAGCGACTGGCGCATGAAGAACCTGCCGCAGGCCATCGACCTGACCGCCGCGATGATCGGCGCGCCGCGCGCCAACCTCGAGACCGAGGCCGGCTACGCCCAGTACTTCAGCAGCGCGGAGCTGGCGAAGTTCACCGAGGACGGCACGGTCGACAACTGGCTGCGCGGCATGAACGAGCTGTTCAAGACCTTCGGCCGCGTGCCCGAGGTGGTGGACCCGAAGCGCTACTACCTGGGCGCGCGCTACGTCGCCGCCAAGGTGTGAGCGCCTGAGCATCCGGTCCGAGCCCTGACGATCTGCGCCCCATCCCCGGCCCACGGGCTTGGGGCACGTCTGTCCGGGCATGAGACCGACTTCCGAGCCGCGCCGGGGTGACCCCATGGACATCGACACCGCCTTCACCATCGCCGACCTGCGCGCAGTGACCGTGCGCGCCCCGGGGCCCGACTACTGGCGCGGCTACGGCAGCGACAGCGCGGGCGCGGCGTCGGCGCGGTTCCAGTTCACGCCGCCATGGCGCACGGTCTACGCGCGTGCCGTGGAGTCGGCGCTGGTGCGCGTGCGCCTGGGCGACGGCAGCGTCGGCTGGGGCGAGGCGACCTGTCCGATCGCCCCGGAGGTGGTGACGCTGCTGCTCAACGGCTTCGTCGCCGAGATCGTGCGCGACCGTGCCTTCGACAGCGTCGACGCCCTCGTCGACCTGCTGTACGACGCACAGCGCTGCCGCGGCTACCAGGCCGGGCACCTGCAGGACGCAGCGGCCGCGCTCGACATCGCGCTGCACGATGCACTGGCGCGGCGCGCGCGCCTGCCGCTGCGCCAGGTGCTGTCCGCCCAGGCGCGGCACACGCTGCCCTGCTACCTGTCGGGCGCCCGCGCCGCCACGCGCGCGGAGCGCATCGCGCTGCTGCATCAGTGGGCCGAGGGCGGATCGACGGCGGTCAAGCTCTTCCTGCGCGGCCGGCTCGACGAGGATCTGGAGGAACTCGCGGCGCTGCGCGCCGCGGTGCCGCAGATCGGCTGGTGGGCGGTGGACGCGTTGTGGAGCTACGACGATGCGGCCACCGCGGCACGGGCGCGCGAAGGCTTCGCCGCGCTCGGCGCGCGCTGGCTCGAATGCCCGATGCTGCCCGAGGACCTCGCCGGCCACCGCAGCCTGCAGCAGACGCCGGGCTGCCCGATCGCGCTGGGCGAACACTTCCGCACCGATCTGCAGGTGCGCGACTGGGTGGCGTCGGGCGCGCTGCAGGTGCTGCAGCCCGACATCGGCCGCACCGGCTTCGTCATGGGCCGGCGCATGCGGCAGGCCGCGCAGGACCGTGGCATCGCGGTCACGCCGCACATGGGCAGCTCGCTGGACGTGATGCACGCCGCCACGCTGAACTTCGCCGCGGCCTGGGCCGACGCCGACCTGCCGTGCGAGTTCCAGGCCGGCCTGGCCCACCGTCTCGGCCCGGCGCTGCGCACCGGCTGGCAACTGGGCCCGCACGGCTTCGAGGCCCCGGACGAGCCCGGGCTCGGGATCCGGGTCGACGAGCAGGCGCTGCAGCCGCACGTGGTGGGTTGAGCGGCTGGGATCCGGAGGCCGGATCGGACTTTCGACCGCACGTCTGCGCCAGCCCGTGCCGGACCGCGCGGGCGCATCCGTCCACGATCGGCGTCATACCGCGGGTGAGCGCAGATCGATGACACTGATTCAAACGGTCTTCACGGATTCATCAAAGATGCAGTGCAGATAATGCTGCAGTGAACATCTCCATGACCGGCCCGGGATTCGGCGTCGCGCTGGCCATCCTGGCGCGGCGCTGCATCCGGGCGGCGTGGGTCGCCGCCCTCCTCCTCGGGCTGATCACCGGATGGGCGCCTGTGGGCTGGGCCCAGACGGGCGATACGGTGGTCCTGACGGGCCAGACACCGTTCCTGGCATCGGGCGTCACGCTGGCATGGCTCGAGGATCGCAGCGGTGCGCTCACCGTGGACGAGGTCGCCGGCCCGGCCCTGGCCGCCCGCTTCCGGCCCTGGCCCGCCGCGAACGGCGACCTGAACCTCGGCTTCACCGACTCGGTGCACTGGGTGCGCATCCGCCTGGCGCGCAGCGCCGACGCCGACGCGCGCTGGATGCTGCAGATCCCTTACCTATCCATCGACGACATCGAGTTCCACGCACCTGGCCAGCCCGTGGTGCGCACGGGCAGCGCGCACCCTGTGTCGAGCCGGCCCTTCCCCGACCGCTTCTTCGTCTTCCCGCTCGAGCTCGCCACCGCGCCGGCGGACGTCTACCTGCGCGTGCGCTCGCGCTACGCCCTGACGGTGCCGATCCGGATCTGGTCGCCACCGGCGCTGGCCGCGCACACGCTCCAGGCCCAGATGCTGCACATCCTGTACCAGGGGGCGGTGGCGGCACTGGCCCTGTACAACCTGCTGATCTTCGCCTCCCTGGGGGACCGGCGCTTCCTGCTCTACGCGCTGTTCGCGATCAGTTTCGGGATGGGCATGTTCGCCGGCAACGGGTATGCCGGCCTGCTGCTGTGGCCGCAGGCGCCGGGCTTCAACGCCGTGGCGCAGAGCTTCTGGCTCGCGCTGGCGACGGCTCTGGCGTCGATGTTCAGCCGCGAATTCCTGTTCGGCCGGGCCCGGCAGGGCGCCCTGAACCGCGTCATGGATGCGATCGAGGCCTTCATGTTCGGCGCGGCGGCCCTGCTGCTGGTGTCGATCTGGCTGCCGTCCTTGCAGCAAGCATCGAACCTGCTGCTGGTGGCCGGGGCACCCGCCATAGGCGTCATGATTCTGGGCGCGGCGATCCGCGAGTTGCGACACCGCCGGCGCAGCACCTGGTTGTTCCTGCTGGCCTGGGGCATCCTGTGGCTGGGCGCCTTCGTGTCCACCGCGCGCGCCCTGGGCTGGCTGCCCACCAACGTCGTCACCGCGCATGCGCTGCAGATCGCCTCGTCCTTCGAGATGCTGCTGCTGGCCCTGGCCTTGGCCGACACGATCCGCATCGAGCGCGAAACCCGCGAACAGGCACAGGACGCGGCCCTGCGAGCGCAGGCCGAGGCCGTGCGGATCCTGTCCTCCAGCGAAGAGCGCCTGGAGCGCGCCGTGGGCGAACGGACCGAACAGTTGCAGCGGGCGCTGGACAAGGAGCAGCGGGCCCTGGCCAGCCACCTGCGCCTGGCGGCGCTGGTGTCGCACGAGTTCCGCAACCCGCTGGCGGTCGTGGACGGGCAGATCACGCTGATGCGACGCGAGCAGCCCCTGGGCCTGCTCAATCTGGACAGGCGCCTGACCGCGATCGCCAGCGCCACCACCCGCCTGAGGCGCCTGTTCGAACGCTGGATGCAGAACGACCGCCTTCGGACGTCGATCGAAGCCATCGACCCACGCCCCGTGCCCCTGGAAGCCTGGCTGCGCGAGTTCGTCCAGGCCCACCCGGAGTTCGCGACGGATCACCGCCTCGAGCTGCGGTGCGACGAGGGCCCGCTCGACATTGTCGCTGACGAGCACCTGCTGGACGTGGCCCTGGGCAACCTCGTCGGCAACGCCTGCGCCTACGCTGCCCACGGCACCACGGTGACGATCCGGGCCTGGCGTTCGGACGCCCTCGTCGCGCTGGCCGTCATCGACCGTGGGATCGGTATCCAGCCCGAGCACCATGACAAGGTGTTCGAACCCTATTTCCGCGCCCGCCCCGAAGACCAGACCCACGGCATGGGACTGGGCCTGAACTTCGTGCGCCGGATCGCGCAGGCGCACGGCTGGACGATCGAACTGCTCAGCGAACCCGGTCAGGGCAGCGAGTTCCGCCTGTGGATGCCTACTGCACACGCCGGTGCCGTCTCCGCGGCGGCCTCGGCCACCGCCACCGCCACCGCCACGACCACCCACCCTGTCAGCGCATGAACACCGACTCGACGATCCGCGCGAACATCCTCGTCCTGGAGGACGAGACCGACCTGCAGGAAGCGCTCGTCACCTATCTCAACATGGAAGGCTACGTGGCCGACGGCGTGGGCAGCCTGCGCGCGGCCACGCAGTGGCTGCGCACGCACCGCATCGACGTGCTGGTCATCGACCTGGGCCTGCCGGACGGCGACGGGCTGGACTGGCTGCAGCAGCACCCCGAGCTGCGCGCCGCCGGCGTGGTGGTGACCACGGCCCGCGGCGAGAAGGAGGACCGCCTGCGCGGCATCCGCGGCGGCGCCGACGCCTATCTGGTCAAGCCCGTCGCGCTCGACGAGCTGGCCTCGCTGATCGGCAACCTCGTGCGCCGCCTGCGCGCCAACACCCGGCCCACCTGGTTGCTCCACCGCCTGACCTGGACACTGCAGTCGCCCGACGGCCCGTCGATCAAGCTCACGCACACCGAGTCCCTGGTCATGGACCGACTCGTGCAGAGCCCGGGCCTTCCCGTGGAACGCAACACCCTGGTCCAGGCCATCGGCGAGAACCCGGATCTGTACGACCCGCGCCGCATGGAGATCCTGATCCGTCGCCTGCGCGTCAAGGCGCGGGAGACGCTGGGCTACGAGCTGCCGCTGGACACCGTGCACCGCGTGGGGTATGCGTTCACGGCGCCGATACAG
>CAZFVH010000139.1:0-11642 GCA_964522465.1 uncultured Rubrivivax sp.
GGCGCATCGACTTCCAGCTCGGCTGGGACGCCGACCCGGAGGCCGAGAAGCGGCCCGAGAAGGTGATCCCGCGCATCCAGGCCATGCTCGGGCCCGAGCGCGCGTTCGCGCTCGAGTGGGTCAGCGTCTACACCTTCCAGTGTCGCCGGATGAAGCGCTTCCGCCACGGCCGCGTGCTCTTCGTCGGCGACGCGGCGCACCAGGTCTCGCCCTTCGGCGCGCGCGGCGCCAACTCCGGCATCCAGGACGTGGACAACCTGGGCTGGAAGCTGCACCTGGTGATCGACGGCCGCGCCCCCGAGGCGCTGCTCGACAGCTACGACGCCGAGCGCACCGTCGCGGCCGACGAGAACATCCTGAACTCCACGCGCTCCACCGACTTCATCACGCCGAAGACGGCGATGTCGCGCCGATTCCGCAACGCGGTGCTGGAGATGGCGCGCGACTTTCCCTTCGCGCGCGCGCTGGTCAACTCCGGGCGGCTGTCGGTGGCCACGCACCTGGACGACTCGCCGCTGAACACGCCTGACGCCGACGCCGGCGACGACGCCTTCGCCGGCTGGATGGCCCCGGGCGCGCCGCTGGACGATGCGCCCGTGCGGGTGGCCGGCCGCGACGGCTGGCTGCTGCGCCAGATCGACGGCTTCACGCTGCTGTGCTTCGGCCCGACGGGCGTGGACGGTGCGGAACTCGCCGACCTGCCGGTGCCGCTGCGGCGGCTGCGCGTGCGGCCGGCGGGCTCGGCAGGCTCGACCGCCCCCACCGCCCAGACCATCCAAACCGCACCGACCACACCGCCGACATGCCCAGCGACCCCGGCCGGCGCCGGCCCCGCCACGGCCACGTTCGCACCCACCGAGGTCGAGGACGTGCAGGGCCTGGTCGCCAGGCGCCTGGACGGCCGCCCCGGCACGGTCTACCTGATCCGTCCCGATCAGCACGTGGCCGCGCGCTGGCGGCGCGCCGATGCGCCGGCGCTGCGCGCGGCACTGGCCCGCGCGCTGGGTCACACCGCTGGCAACTCCGCCACCGCCCCCGCCACCGCCCCCTGAACAACGGAGCCGACGATGGCGTTCGAGCACCTGCACACCCAGCCCCACCTGGGCATCCCCGGCCAGCGCCCCCTGCGCGCCTACACCCCGGGCGACACCTTCTACGAGATGCTGATCGCCGCGCACGACGGTCTGGACGACGAGGCGAGCCAGCGCCTGAACGCGCGTCTGGTGCTGCTGCTGTCGAATCACATCGGTGACCTGCGCGTGCTGCGCGAGGCGTTCGCCGCGGCCCGCCAGGGGCTGTGAGCGGCCCAGCGCCGGTCAGGCCGGCACCCGACACCTGAACACCCAGAGGAGGACACACCCCATGCAGATCGAGCGCATCCACCACGTGGCCTACCGCTGCCGCGACGCGAAGGAAACCGTCGAGTGGTACGGCCGCATGCTGAAGATGGACTTCCAGCTCGCCATCGCCGAGGACCGCGTGCCCTCGACGAAGGAGCCGGACCCGTACATGCACATCTTCCTCGACGCCGGCGGCGGCAACACCCTGGCCTTCTTCGAGCTGCCCACGCGCGCGCCGATGGGCCGCGACGAGAACACCCCGGCCTGGGTGCAGCACATCGCCTTCCGGGTCCAGGACCGGCAGACGCTGCTCGCGTACAAGGCGCACCTGGAGGCGCAAGGGGTGGAGGTGCTCGGCCCCACCGACCACGGCGCCTTCCACTCCATCTACTTCTTCGATCCCAACGGCCACCGGTTGGAACTGGCCTGCCCCGACCCGGACGAGGCCGGCATGCTCGCCCGCATGGACGAGGTCAAGTGGAAGATGCTGGAGGACTGGTCACGCACCAAGACTGCGCCCAAGCACGCCGAGTTCTTCCACCGCCGCGAGTTCACCCCCGAGGCGACGCCCGCCAGCGCCTGAGCACGACCCGATGACCCCCGCCCTCGACGCCACCCACGACCCCCAGCGACGCAGCTGGGTCGCCTCGGCCCAGGCCGAGGACTGCGACTTCCCCATCCAGAACCTGCCCTTCGGACGCTTCCACACCGTCGACGACGCCGCCGTGCGCGTGGGCATCGCCATCGGCGACGCGGTGCTGGACCTGCGCGTCGTCGATGCCCTCTGCCGGGCCGGCCGGCTGGCCGGTGAGGCTGCCCCACCCGCAGACCTGCCCACCTGGCTGGCACCACTGGCCGCCGGGGACCTGAACGCCTTCATGACGCAGGGGCCGGCGGCGCGGCGCGGCCTGCGCCAGTGGCTGAGCGATGCGCTGACCGAGGGCTCGGCGCTGCAGGCCGCGCTGGCGCCGGCGCAGCGTGCGGCCGCCGACTGCGCCATGGTGCTGCCCTGCCACATCGGCGACTACACCGACTTCTACAGCGGCATCCACCACGCCACCACGGTGGGACGCCTGTTCCGCCCCGACAACCCGCTGCTGCCCAACTACAAGTGGGTGCCCATCGGCTACCACGGCCGGGCCTCGTCCATCGTCGTCAGCGGCACCCCGGTGCGTCGCCCCATGGGCCAGCTCAAGCCCCCCACGGCGGACGCGCCCGTCGTCGGGCCGAGCCGGCGGCTGGACTGTGAGCTCGAGCTCGGCGCCGTGGTCGGGCGGGGCAACGCGCTGGGCGAGCCGGTGCCGCTGGCGCAGGCCGAGGAGCACCTCTTCGGCCTCGTCCTGCTCAACGACTGGTCGGCGCGCGACGTGCAGGCCTGGGAGTACCAGCCGCTGGGGCCCTTCCTGGCCAAGAACTTCGCCAGCACGGTGTCGCCCTGGATCGTGACGATGGAGGCGCTGGCGCCCTTCCGCATCCCCTTCGAGCGCCCGGCCGCCGAGGGCGGCGACCCCGGCACCCTGCCCTACCTGGAAAGTGAGCCCAACCGCGCGGCGGGCGCCATCGACCTGCAGCTCGAGCTCTGGCTGCGCACCGCCTCGATGGACGCCGCGGGCCTGCCGGCCACGCGCATCGCCGCCGGCGCCTGGCGCGAGGCCGGCTGGTGGACGCTGGCGCAACTGCTGACGCACCACACGATGGGCGGCTGCAACCTGCAGCCCGGGGACCTGCTGGGCACCGGCACCCTGTCCGGCCCGCGGCCCGACCAAGCCGGCTCGCTGCTGGAGCTGACCGCCGGCGGACGCCAGCCCCTGAGCCTGCCCGGCGGCCAGACCCGCACCTTCCTCGAGGACGGCGACACCCTCGGACTGCGCGCCTACGCGCAGCGGCCCGGTGCCCGACGCATCGGGTTCGGGGCCTGCGACGGGCGGATCGTGGGGTGATCTCTCGGGCCTGAGAGCGCCCGAGTGGCGGGCCGCCGCCCGTCCGACACCTCAGACGGCGTACGGTGTTCGCGGACAAACCGTTCGGGCCGAGCCTGTCGAAGCCCTGCGCCTGTGGCAGGGCCCTCACCATCAACCCGCAGGCGGCCGGGCGGCGAAATCCTGCCGCTCCATCCACCACGACACCAGGAAGCCGGCCACCAGACCCCAGAAGGCCGCGCCGATATTGAGCAGGCTCAGGTCGGCCACGGTCACCAGCAGGCTGACCAGCGCGCCCAACGTGAAGCGGCCGGCGCCGAAGGCCGACGTGAAGGCCCCCTGCAGCACCCGCACCATCGCCAGACCGCCCAGCACCATGATGAAGGCCTTGGGCGTGGCGAGCATCAGGCCGGTGAAGGTGGGCGCCAGCAGGCCGAACAGCACGGCCAGCGCACCAAAGGTCAGGGCCGCGGTGTAGTGGCGCGGCCGGTCGCCCGAGGCGCTCATCATCGCGTTGCTGGGCCCCGTCAGACAGGTGCTCACAGCCCCCACCACGGCGCTGGCCGCAGCCCCCAGGCCGCACACGAAGGCAATGGCGTTGACCGGCGGGTCATGCCGTGCCGCCTTCAGCACCGCCACGCCCTGGCCGTTCTGCACCACCAGCACCGTGATGGCCAGCGGGACGACCAGTTCCACCATGGCCGCCAGCGACCAGGCCGGCGCCTGCACCAGCGGCTGGGCCAGGCCCAGCTGGCCGGCGGCTGAGGCGTCGACCCGGCCCAGCAAGGCCAGCGTCACGATGCCCACCAGCAGCGCGCCGATCAGCGGCGGCAGGCGCCGGCCGAGCGCCGGCACGGCCGACAACGCGATGAAGGCCAGCACCATCGGCGCGGCCACCGCCACGTCGGCGTGCAAGGCCCGCACCAAGTCCAGCCCGAAACGCAGGAAGACCCCGGCCACCATCCCCATGACCACCGGCATGGGCAGCAGCGACATCACGCGCTTGACCCATCCGCTGGCGCCCAGCACGAGGATCAGGACGCTGGTGACGTAGAAGGCGCCGATCACCTCGGCGAAGCTCTGGTGCTGCAGCGCCGGACCGACGAGCACGGTGCCCGGGATCGTCCACCCGAAACCCAGCGGGGTGCGGTAGCGCCAGCTCATGGCCAGGGTGATCAGGCCGTTGATGAAGAAGACCCCGAAGACCCAGGACGCCAGCTCAGCCTGCGACAGGCCCCCGCCCGTGCCCACCGCCAGGATCACGGCCACCGGCCCGGTAGCGGCGAAGATGAAGGCGATCAGGCCGTTGGCCAGATAGGTGGGGCCGGCATCGGCCAGCACCTGGCGCAGGGTCGGTGCGGGCCCGGCGGGCCGCTCCAGGTGGTCGAGCATGGGGATGGGGTCCAGGGTGGGAGGCGAAGGCTTGCATCATGCCCATGATCTTCGGAAAGCGATGGACGGCATCGCTCGTCGGCCGCCACGCTACAGGGATCTCCTGATTGACGCGCCGCGCCCCTCGCCGTCTACTGCCCGTCTCATCCACCAGCCAGGAGCAGGCATCCCCATGGGCTCGATGATCACCTTCCAGCGCCCCGACGGCCAGGCCGTCGGCGGCTATCTCGCGCAGGCCGCGGGCGCGCGTGCCTCGGTCGTCGTCATCCAGGAGTGGTGGGGGCTGAACGACCAGATCCGGGGCGTGGCCGACCGCCTGGCGCATGCAGGCTACACCGCGCTGGTGCCCGACCTCTACCGCGGCAAGTCCACGGTGGAGGCCGAGGAGGCCCACCACCTGATGACCGGGCTGGATTTCGGCGCCGCGGCCTCGCAGGACGTGCGCGGCGCGGTGCAGCACCTGAAGGCGCTGCAGCCCGCACACCAGGTGGGCGTGACCGGCTTCTGCATGGGCGGCGCGCTGACGGTGCTGAGCCTGACGATGGCGCCCGAGGCCGACGCCGGTGTGGCCTGGTACGGCTACCCGCCGCTGGAATTCGTCGACGCCTCGCGCATCCGCGCGCCGCTGATGGCGCACTGGGCCGAGCAGGACGCGGCCTTCCCGATCGCCACCGTCGACACGCTGGAGGCCCGCCTGGCCGAGGCCGGCGTGGCCTACACCGGCCACCGCTACCTGGCGCAGCACGGTTTCGCCAACGAGACCGCCGCCGGCCCGCGGCGCCTGGGCATGACGCAGTACGACCCCGCCTGGGCGCAGATCGCCTGGGACCGCACCTTTGCCTTCTTCGGGCGGCACTTGGGGTAGCCGACGGCACGCCTGCGGGCCTGCGACCCGAACCGCGGGACGAAGGCTCGTGGGCCGTCGCCGGCCCGGCCCTCAGTCGTCCAGCGCCACCACCAGGGGCATCAACTGCAGGGCAGCGTGCACGCGCTCGGCCTCGGCCTGCGCAGCCTCGCGGCTCGGGTAGGGGCCGGCGCGCACGCGGTGCAGATCGCCGTCGCGCACGACCATCAGACGGGTGGCGATCGCCTGCAGGCGGCCGCTGGCGTCGTCGCGCAGGCGCTGCGCGCCGTCGGCCTGACGGAAGGCGCCCAGTTGCAACCAGAACCCGCCGGTTGATGCCGCCGCCTCGGGCGAGGGCGGCGCGGGTCGCGTCAGATCGGCGACCACCACGGGCGCACCGGGCGCGCCCTCCTGCGCGCCGCCCGCCCCGGCACGGATCTGCGCATGGGTCAGGCGCTCGACCTCCACCGGCGCGATGCCGCGGATGCCCAGCCGCATCGCCGCGCCATAGCTCAGGTCGATGATCCGTCCATCGACGAAGGGCCCGCGGTCGTTGACGCGCACGACGATCTCGCGCGCGTTCTCGGGGTTGCGCACGCGGGCGTAGCTGGGCAGGGGCATGGTCGGATGGGCCGCGGTCATCGCGTGCATGTCGAAGGGCTCGCCCAGCGCCGTCGGTCGGCCGTGGTACTTGCGGCCGTACCAGGAGGCGACCCCGGTCTGCCTCATCGGCACATCCTGGGCCACCGGCACATAGCGCCGTCCGGCGATCTCGTAGGGCTTGTTCGGCCCGCCGGCGCGGATGGGCTCGACCCGGGGCACCGCTTCGGCCGCGTCGACAAGACGGGCCTCACCCCCGCGCGGCGGCCCGTCGGCGCCGGGGGACAGGCCCGCCGACCGGCTGGCGCAACCCGACAGGAAGCTCATCGCCACGAGCACACCTGCGGCCAGCGCGGCCAGCGGCGGGCGCGCAACGCCAGTGGTGCGGAATCGGTCCATGAGCCCCCCGGTTCGGATGGATGAAGGTTGCGAATGCGAGCATAGCTCGACCAGGGCTGAGCCCTTGGACGGTAGATCCGTGCTCGGCCGCGCTCGCGTGCGGGCATCGATGACATCGGGCGCGCGCGGGGCTGGCTCAAGGGCGGGCCGCGCCAGCCGAACGTTGGGTCGAGGTGCGCTGCGCATGTGGGGGGCCGGCGCGCACGCGTCGGCCGGTACCCTGGCCGGGCCAAGCGCACCGTGGACTACGATCGCAGACCATGGCCCAACACCTCTGCCTCGTCAGCGTCCTCGTCCGCGACTACGACGAAGCGCTCGCCTTCTACGTCGACACGCTCGGCTTCACGCTCGTCGAAGACACACCCCTTCCCGACCAGGACAAGCGCTGGGTCGTCGTCGCGCCCCCGGACGCACAAGAGTCGCGCCTGCTTCTGGCGCGGGCCTCCAATGCCGAGCAGCAGGCCCGCATCGGCCAGCAAACCGGCGGCCGGGTCTTCCTCTTCCTCGAGACGGACGACTTCGCCGCCGACTTCGCCCGATACCGGTCCCGGGGCGTCGAGTTCGTCAGGGGACCGACCCGGGAGCCCTACGGCACGGTGGCCGTCTTCCGCGACGTCTACGGCAACCTGTGGGACCTCATCGGCCGGCCCCAGCGCCAGATAGCGGATCCGTAGAGGGCTGTGGGGCTTGGGCGCCATTCCTGAAGCCAGGCTCCAACGAGACCCCCTTTCGCCGGATGCACAGTCCCGAAAGGCACGGGTCGTCGCGCACCCTGACGCGGTCCACAACCTCCGCGTCCACGCGGGGCGCGGCGGCAAGACGATGACCTCGGTCACCCCGTACCGATGGGGCGATCGCGTGGCGTGATGGTCAATCGCCCCGATGGGCGTCCTTGGCCCACTGCTCGGCCCAGGCGTCTGAGCGAGCCTGGTCTCGGGCCCCCATCAACATCACCCAGGTCAGGAAGCCGGTCACCATGGCCAGCGGCAGCAGGGCGAGCAGGATCTTGGTCATGACGGCAGCACTCCAGCAAGTTGTAAAGCGCGGCAGTGTCCCGGCAACGTCCACCACCCGCAGCCCAGGCTTGAAATGCCCGGGATGCCCGGGATTTCCCGCATTTCCGGAAAAACCGGAGTACCCGCATGGACCGCCAGCTCACCGCGCCGGGCTGCGCCGCCGGGCGTTGCCGAGCACCAGGTTCAGACCCATCCTGTGCGCGTGTCGAACTTGACGACCGCCCGCGCTTGCGTTTCGGCCCCCAGCGGCAGGTCGCGGAAGACGGCGATCTCGGCGCACACATTCATCGGAGCGTCGTGTTGGAAGAGGCGCGTGAGGTGCGCAGCGATGTCCTGACACCCCACAGATGCACGGCGCCGAACACCGCAGCACCGAAGATCAGGGTGTTCGACAGCACCCCCTCGAACTCGTAGGCGGGATGGCGGGCGAACGCCAGGTGCAGGCCGGCGTGGACGACGAGGAAGACCGACACCCAGAACTGCACCTTCGCGGCACGCTCAGGAACAAGACTGGTCAGCCCGCCGAGCACCAGGGCGAACAGGGGCACGTGGAGCACGACGAACACGATGCGCCCCACCTCGGGATCCAGCCAACTCGTCAGGGGCAGCACCCGCCATTCGGCATGCGTCATGGCGTCGAGTTCGTGCGTGAACAGCAAGCTGACACCGAGCAGGAACGCCGTCCGGGACCACGGCGGAGGGTGATGATTCGTCATGGCTCTTGCATGCGGGGCGCCGTCCAGCGCGACGGCAAGCCCGAGTGTCGAAGCGCCGCGTCGGCGTGGCAATGACCTCGCAGGTCATGAAGGGGCGCAGCGACGCCGCACGCCGACGGTGGCTCGTGCTGAAATCCTTCGATGCCCATCACCCCGTCGACCCCCGCAGCGCGGACCGGCGCTGAAGCGCCACCCCAGCCATCGGCCGATGCAGCCAGAGACGGGCTGTGTGCCACGCTGAAGGCCGCCCGTCGGGCAAGGGGCATCAGCCAGCTCGAACTCGCCCTGCGCGTGGGCGTGTCGCAGCGGCACCTGAGCTGCGTGGAGACCGGGCGGGCGCGTCCCAGCCAGACCCTGCTGGTGGCCTGGCTCCAGGCGCTGGATGCGCCCCTGGCGGTGCGCAACTCGGCGCTGCTCCAGGCGGGCTATGCCCCAGCCTTCCACGCCGCCACGCTGGCGGGGCCTGCACTGCAGTTGGCACGCGCCGCCCTCGAGCAGCTGCTGCGCGCCCACGACCCGATGCCGGCCCTGCTGCTCGATGCCCACTGGAACGTGCTGCAGCGCAACCAGGGCGCGCAGCGGCTGTGGAGCTGGCTGCTGCCCGACATCGAGGAGACACCTGACGAGCAGCAGGTCGTCAACCTGCTCGACGGGCTGGTGCATCCGCAGGGCTTCGGCCGGCGGATCCTGAACCTGGCGGAGGTCGGGCCAGCGCTGTGGCTGCAGCTTCGGAACGAGGCCTGCGCGCTGCCGGCGTTGACGCCAAGGGTGGAAGCACTCGAGGCCTTCCTGCGGCAGCACCTGGGGCGCGGCCAACTCGCCGTCCTGGACTCGCCAGAACAACTGCCCCGCCCCACCCCCATGCTGACCACGCGCTTCGACACCCCCGTGGGGCAACTGGCCTTCTTCAGCATGTTCACCACCTTCGGCAGCCCGCAGGACATCACCCTTGCATCCTTGCGTGTGGAGCACCTCTGCGCAGCGGACGCTGCCACCGAGCAGGCCATGCGCGCGCTGCCGAGGTGAACCTCTGCGCTGCGCCCTCTGCCGGAACCGATTCTCGATCATCGGCCCGCCGGACGGTGGCTGACGCTTCCCCCCGGATCACGGTCGCCACTCCGTCGGCACCCTTCGACCGTTGACCCCGCCATCGGCCGTGGTGGCCGCGCGTGCTTTCGAACCCGAATTCGAGAGCCTCCGCGCTGCGCGAGAGCGCGCGGAAGCTGATCGATTCGCCGCCTCGCCGTCGCCCGACCCAAGCGTCGGCTGAGCGAATCTCGACCAAAAGGACGTTTGGACGCCAAGCAGGCTGAGATCCGATGTTGTCGATCACCGACATGTCATCTCACGCAGGTACCTGGATGGTGACGGTAGCCGTCCCCAATCAGCGCAGGTTCGGCAGGCGCTGACCTCTACCTGCAGCAGCGCGAAGTCGAGCAGCCTTTCGTGTCGGCGCTGGACCAGGCAGGCGATCTGGTCGGATGCTTCGCCGGAGGCCCTCACGATCTTTGATCCAATCCGGAGCACCTCGCGAGGCCGTGGTGACTGAAACCTGCTTTCTGATGGACCGGCGCGGTTTTGGGGTGTCCCGTCAGCGGGCGAGCTTGGAGCGCGCCACCCCGCGCCATCGCGCTCACTCCCCCTGGATGACGATCGCCTGCCCCACCTTGACGTGTCGCAAGCGTTCGCCGAAGCGCGCCGCCGCCCACGCGATCACTTCGTCGCTGGTGTCGTGGCCACCGAGCGCGATCAGGCCCAGGTGATCCAGCAGCATGAGCTCGGCCTGCGCCCCGGCCATCGTGATCGGCTTGAAGGGCCCGTCTCCTGAAGCGAACAGGCGCTGCGCATCAAGACCGGCGATCCGCATGCGCCCTTCCGGCACGGGGTAGTGGAAATCGCCCACCACACCGTACAGCGGCTCGGAAAAGGCGCCGGCCAGGCGATCGAGCAAGCGGGGCACCGTCTGGTGACCGCAACCGACGATCACGATCAGACCACGCCCTTCCACGTTGACCACCAAGGCCTGTTCGTCGATGGGACCCATGAACAGGCTCCGGGCGATCGGACCGGTCGTGGCCATGCCCTCGAAGAGCTTGCGCGGACGGTCGATCACCACCGTTCGGGCGCCCGGATAACTCACGTCTGCCGGGCTCATCAGCGGCTTGCCTGCCAGATCGGGGCGCTGGTCGCCGAACGTGATCGCCCCTGTGCGCTCGGCCGCGGCGCCGCCGACGTGATCGCGGTGGCGGTGGCTGATGAACACCGCGTCCACCTCGGACATCGACACGCCCAGGCGCGCCATGTTGTGCAGCAGCGGCGGGGTGGCGTCACCGCGGGCGTTGTAGCCCAGGTCGAACAGGACGGTCGCGTGGTCGGTGCGCACCAGGTAGGCCACGCCGGGCTCGGTCTTCAGGTCTGGCGACGCGGCATGCCAGTTCACCAGCGGGACGATCTCCAGGCGGCGCGTGCTGCCGAGGTCCGCCACGCGCGGCGCGGCGCGCTCGGCGGCGCCGGACTTCAACTCCCGATCGAACGCGGCCCGACGCCACTCCATCGCGCCGACGATGCCCGCCAGCGCCAGCACGCCGACGGTCACGAGCACCGCTAGGCGCCTGACCACGCTGCGCCCCATGCTGTGGCCGGCGAAGTGGTGCGCGAACTCTGCCGGTATCGGCATCGGGCGCAGCGCAGACACGTTGGCACCGCCGGTGTTGCCGGCCGGCACCCAGCCGATCAGCGCGCCGGGCAGCGTGGCGAGCAAGCGCACGATCTGCCCGACGATCTCGCGCCCGTCCCGGCGCCGCCAGCCCACGCGCAGCATCCACAGGTGGGTCAGCACGTGCGGCCACAGGTGGCGCTGGCCGAGGATGTGGGCGCGCTCCAGGAAGCCGAAAGCGGCGTCGAGGTCCCCCGCGCGCCAGGCGACGCGGGCGGCCTCCATCTCATGGCGGAAGGCGGTGGCAAGCGAGGGTTTCATCGCGACAGGCTCCGTGGTGGCATTCGGTGGCCGATGTTCCCGCGCACGCAGCCTGCGGTCTTGAACGAATCGCCTGTCCTGCGGAGGAGGCTGCCGCTGCGCCTCTCACCCTTCGACCGGCCCGAGACGTTCCCGGCGCCGGCTGAACGCAGCCTGAGGGACATCGCGCCGGCCAAAGCCTTCGTATCCTGCGAAATGCTGCAGCGGTCGCTGCGCTGTGGACTTTCGACGTCAGGGGCTGGGCGGGACCGCGTGGGGCCCGCTGATCGCAGCGGGGCTGTTCGGCCGCGCGCGCCAGCCAGTCGACGATCGGCGTTGAGGACGACCCAGAGGCGGCTGCCGCCTCGATCGCCGCAAGCCCACGCTCAGGGCTGCAGGCCTGCATGACCCCGGCCGACCAGCGCCGCGACCGTGGCCGGCGTCACCCCGAAGGCGCGCC
>CAZFVH010000140.1:0-11637 GCA_964522465.1 uncultured Rubrivivax sp.
GCAGCCCGCAGCCCGCAGCCCGCAGCCCGCAGCCCGCAGCCCGCAGCCCGCAGCCATTCTTGCGAACGCTGCCGTACTGCCCGATCTTCATGTCTACAGCCAAGCCGCCGGGCGACACTGCGCTTCAGCCGGCTCACACTCACGCGCGACCGTGCTCAGATCCCATGAAGACGCAGTACTACACCGCCACGAGCCTCGACGGCTTCATCGCGACCGAGGACGACTCACTCGACTGGTTGTTCCCCCTTGGCGACATCAACGACACGAGCTATCCGGCCTTCATCGCCGAGGTCGGCGCCTTGGCCATGGGGTCGGCCACGTACGAGTGGATGCTGCGTCACGCGCAGGCGGCCACGGCCGGCATCGACTCAGCCTGGCCCTACACCCAGCCCACGTGGGTCTTCACATCCAGAACGCTTCCCGTGGTTCCAGGCGCCAATCTGCACTTCGCGCGGGGCGATGTTCGGGCGGTTCACCCCGCCATGCGCGCCGCGGCCGGGAGCAAGAACATCTGGATCGTCGGCGGGGGCGATCTTGCGGGTCAGTTCCACGATGCCGGCTTGCTGGACGAACTCATCGTTCAAGTCGGTTCGGTCACGCTGGGCAAAGGCAAGCCCCTGTTCCCTCGACGACTCACCAGCCCGCCGCTGGCACTGGTTTCGGTGAGGCGGGTGGGTACTGGCATGGCCGAACTGCGATACCAGGTTCCTGCGCGCCGAACGGCTGGTGCCGGCTGATCGCGCTCCTCGGGAGCCGCCGCGCCGCAGCGTCAAGGGTGCTCGCGCCAGGGGTTGAGCAGCGCCACGCCCGTGCCGGCGAAGTCAGCCTCGTTGCGCGTGACCACGGTCAGGCCGTGAATCCAGGCCGTGGCGGCGATGAGTCCGTCACGAAAGGGCCGCGGGTCGGGCACGTTCAGCTGCGCACAGCGCAGGGCGATCTCGGCAGTCACCGGCAGGGTGCGCGGAGCCAGCAGGGGACGCACCTGGGCGTCGAACCAGTGGCGCAGCGGGGCGGACTGCACGGGATCCCGGCGCTGCAATCGAAGGATGCCTTGCTCGATTTCCCGCAGCGTGATCACGGACACGTGCAGGTCCCGGGCGTGGACGCCTTCGGCCCAGGCGGCTACGTGAAGGTCCGCACAGCCGAGCCTGATCTTGCGCAGCTCCGACAGCACGTGGGTGTCGAGCAGGAGGCTCATGCCAGTTCGGCCGATCGGGCCAGCTCGTGCGCGGGCTTCAGCACGCTGTCGAGTTCGTCGGCCACCGGCATGGCCAGCAGGTCAGCCACCGAGGCCGAGGGCCCGCACAAGGCCTGGTAGGCCTCGTAGCTCATGACGCCGCGCCGGCCCCTGCAGCGTCTATGCGCTGGCTAAGGCCGCAGAGCGCAACGACTCGAACGTTCACACCGACGTGACCCGCCTCGATGAGTTTGGGCTCATCGAGCGGATGGGCGTGAGCAGGATGCTGGCGGCGACCACGCGTACCTCGAGCGAGCCGTTCGTCTCGAGCCCGACCGCAGCCACCACCTCGGCCGGCAGGGTGACCTGGCGGAGGTCCCGGAGGGTCACAATGGCTTCAGGTGCCGAAGGGGTCCCGGATCCTCCGAGTCTCCACGAACCCCTCGCCCCATCACACCGCGCTGGTCGGCCAGTCCTCGACGCTCAAGCCCGGCACCCGCTGGAACTCGCGCAGTTTTCGCGTGACCAGCGTCATGCCGCGCGAGCGCGCGTGGGCTGCGATGAACAGGTCGTGGCTGCCGATCGGGGTGCCGCTGCGCTCAAGCGTGGCGCGGATGTCGGCGTAGTGCGCGTCGGCCGGCGCGTCCAGCGGCAGCACGGTCAATGCCTGCAGCAACTGCTCCACACGCTGCGTGAGCCGCGCCGAGCCCCTGCGCTGCGCGCCGAAGCGAAGCTCGCATGCTGCCACGATGCTGGTGCACACCGCATCGGGTTCCAGCGCATTCAGCTTCCCGGCCAGGGGACCATGGGGGTCTCGGATCAGCTCGGAAAGCGCGTTGGTGTCCAGCATGCAGGGCAGCGCCCTGGGCTGCTCATCAGGCGCACGAGCCATCACAGGGGATCACGCGGCTGGGGCGGCAGGTCTTCCACCTCGGGCAGAAGGTCGTCCATCGGGGTCCAGGATGCCAGCAGATCCCGCAACTTGTGCTTGCGGACGGGGGTGAGGACGAGGCTATCGCCCTCCTTGCGGATCAGGACCTCGGTGCCTTCCAGTTCGAGCTCGCGAGGAATCCGGACCGCCTGGTTGCGGCCGTTGCGGAACAACGCTGCATGGCGCTCAGTTGCTCGGGGGGGCATAGACAGGGGCGGCATAGGTTGCAGCATAGGTCGGATTCCGCGCTCAGGCAAGTTGTGCGGACACAAAGCCACGGCAGTGGCTCGGGTGGCGTGAACGCTCACCAAGAACCGCCACGGTTTGCGCATGAGGTGGCGATTTCCACGTCGTCAGCTGTGAGGATGAGTGCCGTTGGCCTCGTCGTCCGGTCTTCACTGAAAACCGTCTCGCCCCTTCGGCTGCCGGCCGGCAGGCCATCTCTGTCATCGTCGTTGGCGACTGAATCAACGACCTGTTGCAGCGCAAGGGCCTGTCGCTGAAGACGGGCACGGTCAAAAGACCACCAACCTGACCAGATTCCTGGCTTATCATGACTTGATGATCACCGTGAACGTGCAGCAAGCCAAGACCCACTTGTCGGAGTACCTCGCCCGTGTCGAGGCTGGCGAGACAGTGACCCTGTGCCGGCGCAACGTGCCCGTCGCCGAGATCCGCCCCTTGCGACCGCGGTCGTCTCAGCCCCGCGCGATCGGGTTGGCGCGCGGGCTCGTTCAAGTACCCCCCACCTTCTTCGAGCTGCTGCCCGAGGATGTGGTCACCGGGTTCGAGGATCCGGGCAAGTGAAGCTGCTGCTCGACACCTGCACCTTCCTGTGGGTGCTGGGTGACGATCCGGCCCTGTCACCCACGGCGCGGGCTGCGTTCACCGCGCCTGAGAACGAGGTCTATCTGAGCCCGGTGTCCACCTGGGAGATCCTTGTCAAGCATGGTCTGGGCCGCATCGAACTGCCCGCGCCCGCCGACCGCTTCCTGACCCGGCAGCGCGAGCTGCACGGCATCCAGCCTCTTCCGCTGGACGAGGAAGCCGTCATGCAGCTTCCCAAGCTGCCCGCCTTGCACAAGGACCCGTTCGACCGCATGCTTGTCTGCCAGGCGATCGCGCACGGCCTCGTGGTGCTGACGCCTGACCAGGCGATCTCCCGATACCCGGTGCGCGTGCACTGGTGAGCCTGCGCTGCAGGTGATGCGGCCTGGCGCCGCAAATTCCTGCCGAGAAGCCCTGCGAGGCGGTCCTGGATCGCAGGCCTCACCCAGCCCCCGACCCCTTCGCCCTCTCGGCCGCCGCCAGCCCCGCCGCGCGGTCCAACGGCACCACGGTGCCCAGCGTCGTGCCGCCAGCCGGTTGCAGCGCGGGCGGAAAGATCGCGATCTTCTGCACCGGCGCCAGGCGCTGCTCGCGGCCGGGCTCCAGGTCGCGCTCGTTCGTGCCGGCGCGCGGGGCCACGGCCACGCCGTCGACGATCTCCAGGTCCAGCCACCAGCGCTTGACCGGGTTGCGTCCGCCCGCGCGGGTGCGCTCGTCGTGCGCGATCAGCTCGCGCCGCCCTTCGGGCGAGGCGATGGCGCGCCAGAGCAGTTGCTGCGAGGCGGCCAGGTCCTCGCGGTCGTAGGGGCAGGTCTTCATGCAGCGCCCGCAGGCCGAGCCCTTCATGTTCGTCAGGCGGTACTTGCCGCACTTCTCGACGTCGGGCTTCCAGATCTCGTAGCCGTTGAACTCGATCTTCGGGCCGTAGGGGATGGCGTTGCACGGGCATTCGCGCGCGCACTTCAGGCACTGCGCGCAGGCGTCCTGCAGGCCGAAGTCGATGGGGCGGTCGTGCGCCAGCGGCAGCGCGGTCGTCAGCACCACCGACTTCGAGCGCGGCCCGATGAAGGGGTTGAGCACCAGCTCACCGATGCGCGAGAGCTCGCCCAGCCCCGCCATCAGCACCGCCGGCAGGTGCAGCAGCTCGGAGTGCGCGTTGGAGTGCACGCGCGCCGACCAGCCCAGGCGCCGCAGGTGCGCGCCCATCACACCGGCGATCAGCGCGCCGCGCAGGTAGGCGCGCATCGACTGCGCGCCCGAGATCCAGTCGTCGCCCGAGGCGCCGTCCATGGTCTCGTAGCCCTGGTCGATCAGCATCACCACGGCGTGCCGGTGGTAGGGCTCGATGGGCCGGCCCTCGACCTCGTCGTGGGAGTACCACATCCAGGGCTCGGCCTCGCACAGGCCGACGAGCTCAGCGCCCAGGTGACAGGCCAGCGCCTTGACGGCGTCGGCGTTGCGTGCCGGGTTGGCCAGCGCGCCCCCTGCCCCGGTGGGGGTGAGCGGCTCGCGCGTGCCCTGCAGCGGCACCAGCGCGCGGATGAAGGGCACCATGGCCGCGGCCAGTGGGTGCTTGACCGCGAAGCGCGTGCGCTCGGCCTGCGCGCGCGGGCCCAGGTCGCCGGCGAGCGCGCGCGTGAACAGGTCAGCGCGCTTGGGCACGCGCTGGATGCGGCTGCGGTCGATGCGCGTGGTCGGCTCGTCCACGCGCGGCACGCGCTCCATCGGGTGGCGGCCCAGGTGCAGCGGGCGCGCCGCGAGCTCGTCGTCCTCGAAGCCCGGTCGCGTGCCGCCCACGCCGAGCCAGGCCGCCACGTCGGGCCAGTCCAGGCTGGCGCCGGGTGCGATCGGCGTGTCGCAGGCCATCTCCAGCGTGGTCGTGACGACGCCGAGCCGGAAGCCCTGGCGCGAGAAAGGCAGCGCCAGCACCCCATCCACCGCCTTCGCCACCCCGGCGAACTGGGCGAGCGCGGGCAGGTCCAGCGCGGTGTGGCCGTGCACGTGCGCCGTGGCCGGCCAGCCGAGCGCGCGCAGGTAGCCCGCCAGCACCGCGGCGACCTCGGCGCAGCGCAGGTCGGTGCGCGCGGCGTGCGTGCCGCGCACCCAGGCCGCGCCGGGCTCGCCCTCGGCGGCGTCGCGGCCGAACTCGACGGCGAAGACCAGGGCGTGGGTGTGGGCGGCGGTGGTCTGGCCAAGGGTAGCGGGGCCGCAGGCGCCGGCCGGGGTGACTTCAGCGACCTCGCGCTCGCCTTCCTGTGCGCCCAGGCGGCAGACCCCGGCCAGCGTGGCGTCCAGGAAGCAGGCGGCAGCCTTCAGGTGGTCGCGCAGCAGCGCCGGGTCGGCCGGCAGCGGCGCGGTGGCCGGCGCCACCGGCCCGTCGAACAGCGCTGCGGCCACGGCCAGGTACTCGGCCAGCGCCGCGGCCACCGAGTCGGGCCCGGCAGGCGCACGGTCTGCGGGCTGGGTGGCGGGCAGGGGCCGTGCGGCGGGGTCGCGCGCCAGCCGCTCGGCCGGCAGCGGGCCCAGGTGCACGGGGCGGTCGCGGTGGGAATACAGGCGGGGCATGGCGGCGTGGATGCTGGGGCCGATGCCCCGGGGCTGTCAAGCCGTTGGTGGCCCGGCACGCGAGGCATGGCCCTGGATCGCCGCCACGACGGCCCGCGCAGTCATCTTGACCTGATCGATGGCGCGAGCTCGCCACGAGTGGCCACGGTCGAGCGGTAGAGGTCCGCGGGCGTCCGAGCATGGCGCGATGCTCGACAGGAATTGCAGGACGACGCGCGGACTCGTGACCAGACCGCGCAGCTCCCAGATGGATCCCGGGTCGGTCGCTGCCGTGATGAACGGCACGCGCCTGCTGACGACTCCACAAGGCGATGAGCGCGATCCCGCTGCAGGGAAAGCTGCAGCCGAGTGCGGAAAAACGTCTTGCGCCCGCCCTTACATCCGCCCCAGAAACGAAAAAGCCCGCCGGTTGAGGGCGGGCTAAGTCGTTGTTTTTACTGGTGGCCAAGGACGGAATCGAACCACCGACACGCGGATTTTCAATTCTCTCCATCTAGTGTTTGTCGATGTTGAAGCTGAGCTCAGAATGTATTAAAAATCAACAGTTTATTGAAGTTTACTGTGTATGTGTACAGATCAGGTGTTGATCCAAATTCGCAGATATAGTGCATTTCTGGCTACATGGTGGCTACATGGCGGCTACATGGACTCCAGGAGGTGCGCATGCCAAGACCAAGAAAGGGCGCGGCGCCAGACTTGTCGCAGCGGGTCAGCCTCACGGCGGGGGTGATCGAGCGCCTGGTCTGCCCGCCAGGGAAAGCGCAAGCTTTCCTGCGCGACAGTGAAGCGCCGAGCTTGCGAGTCAGGGTGACGGCCGCTGGCGCGAAGTCCTTCGTGTTCGAGGCCAAGCTGAACCGCGTCACCATCCGGCGCACCCTGGGTGATGTGCGCGACTGGGACATCCCCAAGGCCCGGAAGGAAGCGCAGAAGCTGGCCGTGATGATCGACGGGGGCACCGACCCCCGCGAGCTGGAACGTCAGTTGGAGGCCGATGCTCAAGCCCGGGCGGTTGCCGCCCAGATCGCTGCCGAGCCCGCCCGCTCGGCATGGGAGCGCTACCTGACCGAGCGCCGACCGCACTGGCGCGAGCGCACCCACACCGATCATCTCAAGGTCGCGCAGGAAGGGGGACGCCCCAGGCTGCGCGGTGAAGGCCAGACGCAGCCCGGCCCTCTTGCGCCTTTGCTGACGCTGCCGCTGGCCGAACTGACGCCCGCTGTTGTGGACGCCTGGGCCACAAAGGAGGCTAAGGCGCGCCCCGCCCGCGTGCGACTGGCGCTGCGCATGCTCAAGGCCTTCCTGCGCTGGGCCGCAGCCGTGCCCGAACTCGCCGACCGCGTTGATGCCGCCGCCGCGTCGGGCCGCAAGGCCCGCGAGGCCGCCGGCCGTGCGCGTGCGAAGGACGACGTGCTGCTCAAGGAGCAACTGCCCGCGTGGTTCGCCCAGGTGCGCGGGCTGCCCAACCGCGCCATCGCTGCCTACCTGCAGGTGCTTCTGCTGACCGGCGCCCGCCGCGAGGAGTTGCTGCGTTTGCGCTGGACGGACATCAACTGGCAATGGAAGGGCCTGCGGCTGGCCGACAAGGTGGACGACGCCGGTCGTGAGGTGCCGCTCACCCCGTACATCGCTCACCTGCTGGCGGGCCTGCCCCGCATCAACGAGTGGGTCTTCGCGTCGGGCCGGGCCGTGAGCCTGGATCCGAAGCACGCTCTGCGTCGTGCCCAATATGCCGGGCGAGCCGGCATCGAAGCCGCGCCGCTGGCGCAGCCCAGTGCATCGGGTCGCATCACTGAGCCAGCGGCTGCGCACCGCCGAGCCTGTGCTGCCGCCGGCATAGACGACCTGACCCTGCACGGCCTGCGCCGCAGCTTCGCCGGCTTGACCGAATGGCTCGAGGTGCCTGTCGGCGTCGTTGCGCAGATCCAGGGCCACAAGCCCAGCGCCACCGCCGAGAAGCACTACAAGCGCCGGCCCCTGGACCTGCTGCGCGTGCACCATGAGCGCATCGAGCGCTGGATGCTCGAGCAGGCCGGCGTGGCCTTCGACTACGACGCGGCCGTCGAGACCCGGCGCCCTTCGTTGGCTGTGATCGGCAACTGAACACAAGTGGTATCTTTTGGAATACCATCATGGAACTTCGCATCTACCTGACTGTGGATGGCCGTGCGCCTTTCGAGGAGTGGCTCTCGGCCGTGCGCGACGTCACCGGCCGCGCCCGCATCCGCGCCCGGCTGGCGCGCGTGCAGGCCGGCAACCTGGGCGACTGCAAGCCCTTGCGTGAAGGGGTGCAGGAGTTGCGAATCGACCACGGACCGGGCTACCGCGTGTACCTGAGCCGCCAGGGTAGTGTGCTGGTGCTGCTGCTGTGCGCCAGCGACAAGGCGGAACAGGACCGCGCCATCCGGCAGGCCGTGGAGTATCTCGAAGACTGGAAGCGCAGAGGCCGACCATGACCGCACCCCGCGACAAGCGCTACGAAGACTCCCTGCTGCAATCGCTGCAGGACCCTGCCGAGGCCGCGGCGTACATCGACGCGGTGCTCGAGACGGGCGATCAGGCTGCGCTGCTGCTGGCGCTGCGACAGGTGGCCGGCGCGCACGGCATGGCCGAGGTCGCCCGCCGCGCCGAGTTGGGCGAGAAGACGCTGTTCAAGTCGCTGGCCGAGGAGGGCAACCCGACGCTGGCCACGCTCACGAGCGTGCTCAGCGCCGTTGGGCTACGGCTGAGTGTGACTCCGACGCGGGGCTGACGGGTCCGCCAGCGCGATGGGCTGGCTCAGCCTGGCCCCGAGTCACCGCGCCCGGTCCCGCGGTCAACTCTCAGGGTCAGATGGGGAAGACGCCGGTACGTACGGCCGCCAGGATCTCCGGCATGCAGAGTTGGTAACAGACGATCCGTCCATCGGCCACGTCGAACACCACCGCGGCCTGCACGGCGTTGTCTCTGCCTTGCGTCATGAAAGCGCAGGCCCGCCCGTTACCGCCGACCGCCATCCGGCCGATCTCAACCCGGACACGCGCCCAAGGCGCGTTGATACCGTGCGCACGAACCGTACGCATCTTCCTGTGCAGATAGTCGGCGATCGCCGGCGCACCGACGAGTTCCTCGAACACCCACTGCGACACGTAGCGCGCATCGGTTGCCAAAAGATCAAGGAATCCGTCAGGTTCCAGGCGGTTCCAGGCGCGCGCGAATGCCGCAACGGCTTCCTCTTCTGTCAAGGTCTGAGAGGGCTCTGCTTCAGGTGCCCGACCACTGCGGCTCACCGGATTCGAGCCGTGCGCCGCACCAAGCACCACCTTCACCCGCAGACCGAGAGCTTCACGCAAGGCAAATGCAATGTCTTGCGTCATCTGATCGTGGTTCTGCCACTTGGCTTCGTCGCTCCGGTCTGGTCGCATCACGGTGTCGTCATAGTCCCGTTGCCAGGCCGCGATTTGGCGTACCAGTCCGAAAGGTATGTCGATCAGGTCGTATCCCACCGCCCTGCCATCTGCGGTCCACAGCCCGCTGCCGCCGTAATCGTTGCCGAGCAGCAGTTTGGTCAACTGGCCGGTGAACCGCTTGCGCGTATCCTTGTCGGCCGCGATTCGGCCGGGCGCACCGCTGCGCTCAAGGCACATGCGCGGGTTCGATAGGAGTCCACCATCCACCCCGAAATACTTCGTATCGACACCAAGCTCGGGTGCAAGCCATAACAAGTCCTGAGCCGCCTCGGGGATCATCAGGTTGGGGTTTCCGGCTGAGTGCGCTTGGCTGGCGATCACGCACAACTCATCGATCGACGAAAGGATTTCGATCAGGCGCCTCTGCCCATCGTGCATGTAGTGCACCGACCAGCCGGCGCAATGACGCGTCGTCTGCCTGATCCAAGCGTCGGTCACGAGCGCTTTTGGCGCGAGGATGCAGGCGTGCGCGCCGATCTTCTGTGCGAGCAGCCGTCTGGCAGCCTCCCTCGCCTCGACAGTGTGGAAGACCGTTGCGACGGTTTTGCGCCTGCCCGGCTTCAGGTACTCGAAGGTGCAGCCCGACGCCTCGAGCCCGATGAACGCATCATTCATCTTGAACGGCTGGGCGTAGCTGGCGGGGTCGATCAGCGCGGACTTGAGTTCCTCTACGTCTCCGGCTCCACTGACCTTCAGCAGGAACCTGATGTAGGCCGATTCCGGCTTCCAGGTACAGCACCAGTGCAGCACCAGGAAGCGATGTGCCGCGTCGTCGTCGTGGTCGCAGTCCAGATCGGCGAAACGGTAGACCGGCTCGCCGAGTGCTTTTTCAAGTTCCACCGCGACCGGGCGGATGGACTCGCGCCAGCGCATGAACGGGTTGTCTGGTGATCGCCAGTCCTCACCCCAGCTCCCCTCACACGGCCATGGGGGGCCTGGGAGGTACTCGATCATTGCCTTGGGCGGCGGTATTGCCGGCAGCATGATCAGAGACCAAGGTTCGTTCCAGTTGTCCGGTCCCCTGAACAAAGCCTCGGTGGTCGTGACCTCGGCTGCACGGTCCAGGAAGTCGACGATGTCGTGCGCGATCGATCCAGCCGGCAGTGGGTCGTCGATGCTTCGCTGCTGACGCAGCCATGCCGTGAAGTCGCTCACTGGAACACACTCTGGCGTGTCGGGCTCGAAGTGGTCATAGAAGGCGATCCAGCGGTCAGGCTGCACGCAGGTCTTCATCCGGGGCGAGCCCTGCTGCGCCAGCTGGCGCGCTTCCTCGGGTTCGACTCCCTGGCCCCGCAACAGCACGTCCAAGGCATGCACCGGGTCGATGTGCGGTAAGCGCTGACCCGCAGGCGGCTCCAGGAGCGTAATCGTATCCTGCCACTCGGAGCCTTTTGCAGAAGCTACAAGTCCCGTGATCGACCCGATTCTGTTGGGCTCGAGGGCCGAAGTCGGCAAGGCCTTCATCATCGCTTTAATATTGATCACGTGGCCGCCTCATTATCACAATCATCGCTTCGCTGAAAATAATGACTTCCTGTCGATATATATCTGAAACGGTCTCACTTGGTCAAGAAGAAGTCGAAGCGTTATGGTGAGCTGCTTGAATTTGTCCCAATCACTTCTTCGCGCTCGCGCGCCGGAATCAGTACCACTAGATTCCACTCGATGCTCGATACCGACCAACTAGCATAAGCAAGAATAACAAGCACGATCCGGCAAACCATAATTGCCTGAACGATACCTTCTTTATGAGCAGGCCGGCAATTCTTGCGATCACCCATCCAATCAAGAAGGGAACCAACCCCAAGCCTAGTAGTTCAGCTATCGTCCCCATCGGCGCAACTGCGATACCAATGAAGAACTTTCGCCATCCTATGACAAAAATGGAGAATACCAGACAGCATAGATAGATGAAAATGCTATCAGCGACAGTCTTCTTATTCGATATGCCAGTTTTGTTGCGTATGCCTTGATCGGGCATTTTAGTACCTCACTTCAAAACTTGATTTCCGCTGCAGTTGACCCTTGCAGGTAAAGGCATGAGCCTTCTGCCTCGACTCTGCTCTTCCGATTTCCTATCGAATCACTAACTTGATTGGTATTGAAGCTCTTGATCACCGTCATTACAGGTACCTCCGGTCCTACGTGGTCCCAAATTTGCCGCACAAAGCAATGCGGCGCGTGGTACTGATTCTGCGGACTTCCACCCGGAATCACAAGGGGCTGGTAATGTTGACGCCGAGTTCACACGGCGATCTGGGGCTTCCGCGCGTCCGGCGGGCGGGCCGCGTCGAGGTGTCAGGACAGCGGCGCTGCCACTGCCGTGGGCTAAGTTGCTGCTGTACTCGGAGCGACGGGCGATGGACCAACCCAGGGACCGGTGCCGGTATCGGATGACGTAGCGCGATTCCGGCCAAGTGCCGAGCAGGCGCCGCTGCCGGTGCTGGGCAGCCGGGATGAGCGATGCCGTTTCGCCCCAGTTGTCCGAGGGCTTGAAGCTGTCCTCGACGGTCAACTGAAGACGGGGCTGCAATGGGCCCATCGCGATTTCGCTCAGCACTTGCTGCCGGGTCAGCACGTCGGTTTCGACATGGCGTGATGTCAGTATCCGGTCGATGCGACTGAACTTGATTTCGTCGAGGCTGATGCCCTGCTCGCTGCCCGCCAGGACGAACCGCAGCCATTGCCCG
>CAZFVH010000141.1:0-11544 GCA_964522465.1 uncultured Rubrivivax sp.
GGTGTGCAGCGACTGGTAGCCATTGGCCTTGGGGCGTGCGATGTAGTCGTCGTACTCCTCGGACAGCGCGCGATACCGAGCGTGTACGGCTGACAGCGCCGCATAACACGCAGCCACGTCGTCGACGATCACCCGCAGTGCGCGCAGATCGAAGACGTGATCGAAGGCCAGACCCTTGCCCTGCATCTTCTTCCAGATGCTGTAGAGGTGCTTGGGCCGCCCCTGCACCTGCGCCGGCAGGCCGGCCTGTCGCAGAACGCCCGATAGCTGGTGGCGCACGAACTCGATGCCGAGTTCACGCGCGCTGCGGGTTTCGTCCAGCAGACGCGCGATACGGCGGTATTCCTCGGGTTGCAGGAAGCGGAAAGCCAGATCCTCCAGCTCCCACTTGATCTGCCAGATGCCCAGACGACTGGCCAGAGGCGCGAAGACCTGCCGCGTCTCCAGCGCGAGGGCGGGGGCACACGCACGGCGGCTCGCCGCGTACCAGCGCAGCGTCTGCAGGCGCGAGGCCAGCCGCAGCAGCACCACGCGCAGATCGCGCGAAAAGGCCAGCAGCATCTTGCGCACGCGCTCGGTCTGGCGCGCGCGGTCAGCGGCACCGACGTCGGCGTCTCGCGCGGCGCGCTGCGCCGCCACCAGGCGCCGGGTCAGTTCGACCAGGCTGGCATACGACTCACCGAACGCCTTGGCCACTGTCTCCTGCGGGCGCTGGAGAAAGTCCCCGGCGTAGACCAGGAAGGCGGCCGCCTGCATGGCCGGCGCCGCACCGATGCCCCGCAGGATCTCGGCCACGCCCTGCGCGTGGGCCCAGGCCTCTTCACCGGTGTCGAGCAGACGACCGGCCAGCAGCGGCTCGGCGAAGGCGCGCGCCATGCCGAGCGCGCGCTCACCTTGCAGCAGGCCAGTGTCGTCCTGACCGGTGGCTGCGACGATCGCCGAGGCGTCGTCGTCCACAGGGGCACGGGTCTTCATGCGGGGCCGTTGCGGGTGCGGACGTGCGTCGCGATCGCGACGCGTCAGTCTTCCAGCAGGAAGCGGCGCACGACCTCGCGCTGGTCGGGCTGGACCAGCATCGGTGCGTGGCCCACGCCGGGGAAGGCGTGCAGGCGCGCCCGTGGGCCGCGGGTGGTCATCTCCTGCGCCGTCTGTTCGGTCAGCAGGTCGGACTCGGCCCCGCGCAGCAGCAGCGTCGAACACTGCAGACGGTCGTAGGCCTGCCACAGGGCCGCCTCGCCGGCCGCGGCCAACTCCGGGTTGACGGCGCGGAAAGGCAGCGCGATCGACGGGTCGTAGTGGGGGATCCACGCGCCCTGGGCATCGCGTCGCAACTGCGGGGCGGTCAGGGCCAGCCACTGTTCGCGGGTGTGGGGTCCGAAACCCTGCGAGATCGTCGACAGCGCGTCGGCGGCCTCCTCCAGGCTGGCCCAGCGCACCGGCATGCCGAGGTAACTGCCGATGCGCATCAGCGCGGCGGCTTCGATGCGCGGGCCGACATCGTTGAGGATGAGCCGCCGCACCGGGGATCCCGGCAGCGACGCCAGGCCCAGCCCGATCAAGCCCCCCATCGACGTGCCCACCCAGTCGACGACATCGGCATCCAGCCTCGCCAGCAAGGTGACCATGTCGGCGACGTAGGCCGGGATCTGGTAACCCATCGGATCGGCCAGCCAGTCGGAACGCCCGCGGCCGACGACATCCGGGCAGACCACGCGCCAACGGTCACGCAGATCACGCGCGAGCGTGTCGAAATCCCGGCCCTGACGGCTGAGCCCGTGCACACAGACGACGACGCGGCGGTTGGACGGATCCCCCCACTCCCAATAGGCCATGCGGTGCAGGCCCCGGGTGCCCAGACACTGCACATGACGCAGCCTGGGCTCGGCATCGGCCGAACAATCGGCGCCGACCGGCGAAGGGGGTGGCAACGCAGACATGGCGACGGGGTTGCTGTGCGTGTTCATCGATGGCGCTCCGCGGGCTTCCGATAATGATCTCATGCGGGCTGAAGCACCGGGCGCCCCCGCAGAACACAACACAGCAGCCCGGGCCCAAGACCCTTACACACCAGAGACCAAGGACATCCCCACATGCTGACCGGCAAGACCGCCCTCATCACCGGCTCCACCAGCGGCATCGGCCTGGGCATCGCCCGCACGATGGCCCAGCACGGCGCCAACATCATCCTCAACGGCTTCGGCAATGTCGAAGCCGCCAAGGCCGAACTCGCGGAATACGACGGGCTGATCGGCTACCACGGCGCCGACATGAGCAAGCCCGACGAGATCGCGGCGATGATCAAGTACTGCGAGATGGAGATGGGGGGCGTGGACATCCTTGTCAACAACGCCGGCATCCAGCACGTGGCGCCCATCGAGGAGTTCCCGACCGAGCGATGGGACGCGGTGCTCGCGATCAACCTCACCGCAGCCTTCCACACCACGCGCCTGGCGCTGCCGCCAATGAAGGCGCGCCGCTGGGGACGGATCCTGAACATCGCCTCGGTGCACGGGCTGGTCGCCTCCGCCAACAAGTCGGCTTACGTGGCAGCCAAGCACGGTCTGGTGGGTCTGACCAAGGCGGTGGCGCTCGAAACCGCCACCACACGCATCACCTGCAACGCGATCTGCCCGGGTTGGGTGCTGACGCCGCTGGTACAGCGCCAGGTCGATGCCCGCGCCTCGGCAGACGGCGTCCCCGAGCCCGAAGCCCGACGCCGTCTGTTGGCCGAGAAGCAGCCGTCGCTGCAGTTCACGACGCCCGAGCAACTCGGCGAGCTGGCCGTCTTCCTGTGCTCACCTGCCGGCGACAACATCCGCGGCACGGCCTTCAACGTCGACGGCGGCTGGGCGGCGCAGTAAGGCCGCTCACGCGCGGCGCCGCCTGCCGGCTTTCCGGCCGGGCCCGTGACCGCGCAGCCGTGCCCGACCGGGCCGGGCCGGCGTCGCACCCGATGCCCACTGCAGCGGGGTCAGGGGGCGGGTGGCTGCTCTCAACGCAGCATCACGATGCTGCCGCTGACGGTGCTGCTGACGGTCGCACGCCCGGCCTCAACGGGCAGTGGCGCGTCAGCCATCGGCATCGCGGCAGCGCGAAGCACGATGCCACGCTCGGGGACGTAGGGCGACGGACCGCCGTCCATGCCCACCTGCACCTCCCGCACCGCGTAGGCACGCAAGCCGAACTGTTCGGTGTAGGACTGCGCGCGCTCCCGGAAGCGTGTGATGGCCTCTCGCGCGGTCTGCGCCTCCGCGAGTTCGCGCGCCTGGCGCGACAAGCCGTAGCCAACCCGCGCCACGCTCAGCCCGGACAGGCGACCCGCCAGCGAGGCCACGGCACGCTGATCCCGGCCCTCCAGGTGCAGTTCGGCCCGGCCCTGCCAGCCCACGATCGACGGCGTGTAGCCCGGCGCGGGCCGCGCCGGTGGCGGTGCGTATCGCGGATTCAGGCTGAAGGCGCCGGTACGCACCTCGAGTTCGCCAGGCCGTGCCTGCTTTCTGGCCTCCACCAGCGCCGCCTCCAGTACCTGGGACATCTGCGACTGGACGGTGGCCGCCTCCGGGGCCTCCCGCACGACGGCCAGGGTCACGGACAGTTCGTCCATCAGCACTTCGACGCTGGCGCTGGCCGACAGGGTGAGGTGGTTCAGCGGCGCGGGCACCGCCGCGTCGTGTGCCGGCGGCGCCGAAGCCTGCGCCAGGGCCGGCGTGCCGGCGTACCCGGTCAGGGCAAGCACGGTCAGGCAGGCAAGGAGATGGAAGCGGATCGACATGGCGTGGGAACTCCGGGAGACAGGATGCAACAGATGTAACACAAGGTGGATTCGACGTTCTGGTCGTGCGCGGACCTTGCAGAATCTCAACCCTGCCTCTGGTGCAGCCTGGACGCACCACCCACCGGGACGCCTGCGCGCCTCACGCCACGGAACTGCCGAATTGACCGAACAGCCGCCACCCCCCAGCCGCCGTGACCGCGTGCTCGTCGTCGACGACGACGGCCGGATGCGCGACCTGCTGCGACGTTACCTGACCCAGGAAGGCTTCGACGTGCTGCCGGCCGACAGCGCACGCAGCGCCGACCGCATCCGTCTGCGTGAGATGGTGGACCTGATCGTGCTGGATCTGATGATGCCCGGCGAGGATGGTCTGTCCGTCTGCCGGCGCCTGCGTGCCGGGCACGACGACGTACCGGTCATCATGCTGACGGCCAAGGGCGACGACGTCGACCGCATCGTCGGACTGGAAGTCGGCGCCGACGACTACCTGCCCAAGCCTTTCAACCCGCGCGAGCTGCTCGCGCGCATCCACGCGGTGCTGCGGCGTCGACCGACGCGAGAGCTGCCCGGGGCGCCGTCGACACTCGGCGAGAAGGTGGTCTTCGGCCCCTTCGAGCTCGATCTCGCGTTGCGACGGCTGACGCGCGACGGCGCGCCGATGGATCTGACGACGGGCGAGTTCTCGATGCTCAAGGCCCTGGTGCGCCATCCGCGACAACCCCTGTCGCGCGACAAGCTTGCGCGACTGGCGCGGGGCCGCGAGTTCGAGCCCTTCGACCGCAGCCTGGACGTCCAGGTGTCGCGCTTGCGCAAGATGCTCGAGCCCGACCCCGCGCATCCTCGCTACATCCAGACCGTATGGGGGCTGGGCTACGTCTTCGTGCCGGACGAAGCGGGCTGAGGTGTGCGACGCGCTGCAGCGGCGGCGCCCATGCCACGGTGCCGCTGAGTGCCGGGCGAGGCACCGTCGGCCCCACGCCGGGAGGACCTTGCCCCATGACCTCCCCCGGCCGATCGCACCCATCCCGCCCATGACGCCAGCGGCTCGCGCCGCTTCCTCGCCCCCTTCCGATGCAAGCCCCCTCCCCGGCTGGCGCCTCGCTGTTCTGGCGCACCTATATCTGGCTCGTGCTGGTGGCCGCAGGCAGCGCATCCGGTTTCGGTGCGCTGGGTTGGCTGGCCGGACGGATGGCGCCCCGGACCGTCCCGGCAGAGGGGCCTGCTCTGCCGTGGCTGGCCTGGGGAGCGGTCCTGGCCACCGCCGTGGGCGCACTGGCGCTGACCCTCGCGGTGGCCACGCGTCGCGTCAACCGTCATCTGGCGGCGCTGTCCCGCGCGGCGGAACAGGTCCACAACGGTGACTTGCCCACACACCTCGACGAGGCCGAGCGCATCAGCGAGGTGCGCCAGGTCAACAGTGGGTTCAACCGTCTGGCGCGAGAGCTCGCCCGGGTGGAGCAGGACCGTGCGCTGATGCTCGCAGGCATCAGCCACGACCTGCGCACGCCCCTGGCCCGACTGCGGCTCGAGGCCGAGATGAGTGTGTCCGACCCGCAGGCGTTGCGCCACATGGCCGCCGACATCGATCAGCTCGACAGCCTGATCGACAAGTTTGCCGACTACGCGCGCACCTTCACACCGCCCCCGATGCCGGTGGACCTGTGCGCGCTGGCCGAGCGCGTGGTCGCCGGCCTCGTCAAGTCGGAGCGCCTGACACTGTCGCTGCGCGTGCCCGAGGGGTTGTGGGTGATGGCCGACGCGGTGGACCTGTCGCGGGTTTTGCAGAACCTGCTGGAGAACGCCGCCCGCTACGGGCGCCGCGCCGACCAGCCCGCCTCGCGCGTCGAGGTGCAGGCGCTGGCTGAAGCGCAGCGTGTGCACCTCGTGGTCCGGGATCACGGCCCCGGTGTGCCCGCTTCGCAGATCGATCGCCTGACCATCCCCTTCTACCGCGGCGACCTGGCCCGCACCGAGGCCAGCGGCGCCGGGCTGGGACTGTCGATCGTACAGAAGGCGGTCCAGCGCATGGGCGGGCAACTGCACCTGCGCAATGCCGAAGGCGGGGGCTTCGAGGCGCGTGTCACGCTGCGCCGCGCCGCGCCCGACCACACGACCCGATAGGACCGCGCCCGCGCCCGCCGGGCCGATCAGGAACGCGGCTCGAGGGCGTCGCGCAAGCCGTCGCCGAAGAGGTTGAAGGCCAGCACGGTCAGGAAGATCGCCAGGCCGGGGAAGATCGCCATCCAGGGCGCCTGCGTCAAGAAGCGCTGCGCGGTGTTGAGCATCGAGCCCCAGCTCGGGTCGGGTGGCTGCTGGCCCAGACCCAGGAAGGACAGGCTGGCCTCGGCGATGATGGCCGAGGCGATGGCCAGCGTGGCCTGCACCATCACCGGCGGGAGGATGTTGGGCAGGATGTGGCGCACGAGAATCCGCCCGGACGGGTTGCCCACCGCGCGCGCCGCCTCCACCCAGTCCTCGGCGCGCGCCGACAGCACCTGGCCGCGCGCCAGCCGCACGAAGATGGGCGTGGCCGTGACCCCGATCGCGATCATCGCGTTGACCAGGCTCGGCCCCAGGAAGGCCGCCAGCGCGATCGCCAGGATCAGGAAGGGGATGGCCAGCATGGCGTCGGTCAGCCGCCCGACGACCGTGTCGAGCCAACCGCCACGGTAAGCCGCCAGCATGCCCAGCGGCACGCCCACCAGCACGGCGATGGCCACCGCGATCAGCCCGGCCGACAGCGACGCCCGGCTGCCCCAGATCACACGCGACAGCACGTCACGCCCGACCTCGTCGGTGCCGAACCAGTGCGCCGCACTCGGCGCCTTGCGCACCGTCGACCAGCTCGTGGCCAGCGGATCGTGCGGCGCGACCCAGGGCGCGAGCAGCGCCAGCGCGATCACCAGGCACAGCACAGCGCCGCCGAACAGGGCCGCGGGGCGCCGACGCAGCGTCTGCCAGGCGCGGCGCAAGGGAGGCACCGGTGGCGGTTCACCGGCGACGGCGGTGGCGGCGTCGGCGGCAGAAGCCGCCATCGCCGGCGCATCGTGGGGATTGGACGTCGTCATCATGGCGTTTGGCGCCGTCATGGATCAAGTCCGCAAGCGCGGGTTGGCCAGCACATACAGGATGTCGGCCAGCAGGTTCAGCACGATGTAGACCGTGGCGGTCACCAGCACCACGCCCTGCACCACGGCGTAGTCGCGGTTGAACACCGCATCGACGATCAGCTTGCCGAAGCCCGGGATCGAGAACACCTGTTCGGTGAGCACCGCGCCCGACAGCAGCGTGCCGAACTCCAGCGCGCCGAGCGTGATCACCGGCGTCAGCGCATTGCGCAGCGCATGCCGCAGCACCACGACGTGCTCGAGCAGGCCCTTGGCGCGCGCGGTGCGCACGTAGTCGGCCGACATCGCCTGCAGCATGGCCGAGCGCGTGTGGCGCATCAGCACCGCGGCGATGCCCGAGCCCAGCACGAAAGCGGGCATCACGGTGGTCGCCAGCGACTGTCCCAAATCCTCCGTCGGGCTGACGTAGCCCGAGGCCGGCAGCCAGCCCAGCGTGACCGAGAACAGGAAGATCATCATGATGCCGAGCCAGAAGTTCGGCGTCGACAGCCCGCCCAGCGCAACGACGTTGGCGGCGGTGTCCCAGGCGGTGCCGCGCTTCACGGCCGAGATCACACCGGCCGGGATGCCGATCAGCAGCGCGAAGCCCATGGCCATCACCGCCAGTTGCAGCGTCACCGGCAGCTTCTGCGCGATCAGCTCGGCCACCGGCTGCTGGATGCGCATCGACTCGCCGAGATCGCCACGCAGCACGCCTGCCATCCAGTAGCCGTACTGCACCGGCAGCGGCTGGTCCAGCCGGTACTGCTTGCGGATCTGCTCGATCACCGCCGGGTCCTTCTCCTCGCCGGCCATGACGAGTGCCGGATCCCCCGGCAGCAGTTGTTGCAGCAGGAAGATCAGCACCGACACCAGGAACAGCGTCGGGATCAACTGCAGGAGGCGGCGGGGCAGGAAGGACAGCATGGCGTGAGGTGCGGTGCTCGCAGCGCTCGGGCCGTCGGACAGCGGACCTGCCGACGCCCCTGTGAAGGACATGAACAGGCCCGGCCCGCGCGGCTGGGCTGCGCGCGCTGCGCAGCGGTGGTGTCAGCAGACGGTCACGACTCAGCGCAGCTTGAGGTCGGTCACGCGCATCAGGCCATCGGGCATGACCTTGAAGCCTTCCAGGCGGGGGCTGTGTGCGAACAGCAGTGCACGGTGGTACAGATAGATCACCGAGCCCTGGTTCAGCCACTTGTCGGCCACCTGCTCGTACAGCGCCTTGCGCTCGGCCATCGAGGTCGAGGTGCGGGCCTTGTCCAGCAGCGTGTCCATGGCCGGGTCGCAGAAGCGCCCGTAGTTCAGCGGTCCCTTGCATGACGCGAAGGAGTAGATGTTGCCATCCGGATCGGTGCGTCCGCTCCAGGCCAGCATGTACATCTGGAAGTTGCCCTTCTCGGCCTCGTTCAGCGAGGTCGCGAACTCGGTGACGCGGATCTTCAGATCGAAGCCGGCCTCGGCCGCCATCGACTGGATCACCTCGGCCACGGCGCGCGTCTCGGGGTTGTTGGGCACCATGAAGTCCAGCGCCACCGGTCCTGTCACCCCCGCTTCCTTCAGCAGCGCGCGCGCCTTGGCAACGTCGCGCCCAGGCATTGCGAACTTCGCCTGGTAGAACGGGTTGGCCGGGCTGACCCACTGGTTGTTCGGCGTCTGCAGGCCGTTGAAGACGACCTGGTTGAGGGCTGCGCGGTCGATCGACAGCTCCAGCGCCCGGCGCACGCGCGCGTCCTTGCCCAGCGGGCTGTTGGCCTTGTCGCCATTGGCGACGTTCAGCGTGATGCCCTGGTAACCCATCTCGGTGCCGGTGGCGAGCTTCAGGCGCGAGTCCTTGCGCACGTCGTCGACGTCGGTGGCCATCAGACGCTCGAGGATGTCGAGCTGCCCGCTCTTCAGGTTGGCCAGACGCACCGTCGAGTCCTGGATCGGACGGTAGACGATGCGGTCGATGTGCACGCGACCCTTGTCCCAGTAGTCAGCGAAACGCTCGACCACGATGCGGTCCTGCGCCACGCGCTCGACGAACTTGTAGGGGCCGGCACACACCGGGGCGGTACCGAACCTGTCTCCCATGGCGGCGACCGCCTTGGGCGACACGACCATCCCGGCACGGTCGGTCAGCTGCGAGATCAGCGGTGCGAAAGGCGTCTTCAACACCAGGCGGACCGTCAGGGGATCCACCACCTCGACCTTGTCGATCTGCTGGATCTCGGCGCGCCGGAACGAGCCCTGCATGTTCAGGTTGCGGTCGAGCGTGAACTTCACGGCTGCGGCATCCATCGGCTCGCCGTCGTGGAACTTCACGCCGGGGCGCAGCTTCATCGTCACGGTCTTGCCATCAGCCGAGACGGTGTGCGACAGCGCCAGTTGCGGCACCAGATTGAGCTTGTCGTCGATGTCGTAGAGCTTGTCGCACAGCGAGGCGAAGACGATGCGACCGACATAGGTGCGCGCACGCGCCGGATCGAGCACGTCCGGGTCCTCGGCCAGGCCGACGCGCAGCGTGGACTGGGCCAGCGCCGGCGCGGCCGCCGACAGCGCCAGCGCGCAGGCGGCTGCGGCAAGGGTGATGCGGGTCTTCATGTCTGGAAACTCCTGGATGGGTGGGAGGGAACGGAAATCACGAGGATCAGGCTTGCGAGGTCGCGCCATCGGGGGCTACCGCCACTGCGACCTGCGCCGGCGACCGGACGAACGCTGCTTGCAGGCGACGCAACACCTCACGTCCGGGCCTCGAGGCGACAGCCTCCTCGCCCTGGAAAGCCGAAGGCGCCGGCAGGCGGGCCCAGTGCCAGCACGCCACGCGAGGCGCCGTCGGGCCTGGCATCGGGCCCAGGTCAGCGGACAGCGGGTTCGATGCATCCTTCACCGCAGAAACGGAAGCAACTTCCAAGCCTGGGGCCTGCACGCTGCAGCGTGCATCCGCATGCGGGCAGCGTGTGTGGAAGTGACAGCCTGGCGGCGGGTCGATCGGGCTGGGCAGGTCACCCGACAGCACGGCACGGTTGCGACGCCGCGATGGGTCGGGCACCGGCGCTGCGTCGAGCAGCGCCCGCGTGTACGGGTGCAAGGGCCGGTTGAACAGTGTGGCTGCCGGCGCCGTCTCCACCAGCCGGCCCAGGTACATGACCCCGACGGTGGTGGCCACCTGCCGCACCACCGCCAGGTCGTGCGAGATGAAGACGTAGGCCAGACCGAACTCCCGCTGCAGGTCCGCCAGCAGGTTGAGGATCTGCGCCTGGATCGACACGTCCAGCGCCGACACCGGCTCGTCGCAGACGATGACCCGCGGCTGGGCTGCGAGCGCGCGCGCGATCGCCAGGCGCTGGCGCTGCCCGCCGGAGAACTCGTGCGGATAGCGCCGCGCGGCGCCGGACGGCAGGCCCACCAGGCCCAGCAGTTCGCGCACCCGGGCCGCACGCGCCGCCGGCGGCACCACCGCGTGCAGGCGCAGCGGCTCCTCCAGCATGTCGCCCACGGCCATGCGCGGATTCAGCGAGCCATACGGGTCCTGGAAGATCATCTGGATGCGGCTGCGTGCGCGCAGCAGCGATGCCGCGTCGAGCGATCGCAGGTCCTGTCCGTCCAGCAGCACGCGACCGGCGTCGGGCTCGACCAGGCGCAGCAGCGCACGCGCCAGCGTCGACTTGCCGCAGCCCGACTCCCCGACGATGGCCATGGTGCGGCCCGCCTCGACCTCGAAAGACACGCCGTCGACCGCACGCACCCGCCCGGCCTCCGCACCGAACAGCCCGCGCCGGACGGTGAAATGCTTGACAAGCCCCTCGACCTGCAGGGCTGCCACAGGGGATGCCGCGCGGCTCACGATACACACCTCCAGACACTGCACCGCCTGGCGCGCCACACCGCGCGGGCGCCGACGGGTGACGACCTGCGAGCCCGCCTCACGCCTGCACCTCGGGCATCGGCACGAGCCCGCCGGCAACGGCATCATCGCCCGCCGGCGGCGACGGCAGCAAGGTGTCCAGCGGCGCCTTCCAGCAGCGCGACAGGTGGCCGGGCGACACCGCCTGCAAGGGCGGAGCCTCGGCGCGGCAACGGGCATCGGCAAAGGGGCAGCGCGCGGCAAACCGGCAGCCCGACGGCAGCGCTGTCGGCGCCGGCACCATGCCGTCGATCGCGGCCAGACGGGTACGCCCTTCCTGCACCGACGGGATGGCGCCCAGCAAGCCGACGGTGTAGGGATGCTGCGGCTGCTCGAACAGCGCGGCGACGTCGGCCTCCTCGACCACCTGCCCGGCGTACATCACGACGACGCGGTCCGCCATCTCGGCCACCACGCCGAGGTCATGGGTGATCAGCAGGATGGCGGTGCCGGTTTCGTCACGCAGCGCACGCATCAACGCCAGTACCTGCGCCTGTATCGTCACGTCCAGCGCCGTCGTGGGCTCGTCGGCGATCAGCAGTGAGGGGCTGCACATCAGCGCCATCGCGATCATCACGCGCTGGCGCATCCCGCCCGACATCCGGTGCGGGTAGTCGTCCAGCCGCTGCTCGGGCGCGGGAATGCGCACACGGCGCAACATCTCCAGGGCAGCCTCGCGGGCCGCGGCGCGCTTCACGCCGCGGTGACGTCGAAGCACCTCGGCCAGTTGATCGCCCACGGTGTGCGATGGGTTCAGAGAGGTCATCGGCTCC
>CAZFVH010000142.1:0-11333 GCA_964522465.1 uncultured Rubrivivax sp.
GCTGCCGCTGGACACCGTGCACCGCGTGGGGTATGCGTTCACGGCGCCGATACAGACGGCCTGAGGCCCCGCCTGATCGCGCAAGGCGCCGCTCATCGCCCCTCGAAGGGCAAGGCACGATCCAGCCAGTCGTCGGACTTCAGGACCGAGCGCCGCCTCGCGAACGCATCGGCCTCAGCGCGCTTCTGGGCTGCGCGCAGCATCCATGCCAGCAGCAGGTCCCGGCCGGGCCACTGCCGGGCGGATGCGGCGCGCAACCCACGCAGGACCACGGAAGGAAGGAAGCGGCGGGCGAGCCCGTCTTCCAGACTCAGGAGGGTGACCACGCCGCCCGGGTCTCCTTGGCGACCACAACGGCCGGCCAATTGGCGATCGACGCGTGAAGACTCGTTGGCCTCGGCGATCACCACCTGCAGGCCACCCGCCTCGGGGACGCCGGGGCCCAGGCGAATGTCCGTGCCGCGTCCAGCCATGTTGGTCGCGATCGTGACACGACCGGCCTGCCCCGCCTGCTCGATGATGCGGGCCTCCTGCGCATGCAACACCGCATTGAGCAACTCGAACTCGACACCCCGCCGCCGGAGCTCCTGCGCCAGCACCAGACTCGCCTCGACACTGCGGACACCGATCAGAACCGGACGACCGGCCTCGGTCTGTTCGCGGACATGTTCGGCCACGGCCCGCCAGCGAAGATCGGCGCTGGGCAGCACACGCGTGGGCAGCACCTGGGTCAGCCGTGGCCGGTGCGTGGGCACAGGCAGGACGGCCAGGCGATAGATGCGCCAGAACTCGGCCGCCGCCTCCCGCGCCGTGCCGCTCGTACCCGACAGCCGCGGGAACCGGCGAAAAAAGGTCTGGAAGCTCAGCTGACCGAGCGACTCGTTCGGATCCGTGATCTCGATGCCCTCGCGAGCCTCCACAGCCTGGTGCAAGCCGGCCGTGAGCGTCCTGCCGGGGGTCATGCGACCGGTGAATTCATCGAGCAGAACGATCTTGCCTTCCTCGACGACATATTGGTGGTCGCGCAGGATGAAGTGACGCACCGTCAAGGCCTGGCGCAGCAATTCCTCCCGACGCGGCTCGGCTCGCCACATCGCCGGGAGCTCCTGCGCGCATCGGGCCAAGGCCAGTCTCGCGCCGTGCTCGAGCACGACAGCGCGCCGCTGGCGCTGCAAGGCGTAGTCGACGCCCTCGCGAAGCCGATCGGCCAGCCCGGCCATCAGGCGTGCGGCCTCCTCCAGTCCGTGGCTGTGGCGGGGCGCGGACAGGATCAGGGGCGTCACCGCCTCGTCGATGAGGACGTTGTCGGCCTCGTCGACGATCGCCGAATGCAGGCCGCGTGACAGCAGCCGCCCTGTGCCCTGAGCGTGTCGCGAGTCGCCGCAAAGCCAGTGCTCGAACGCCATACGTGTGGGATCCCGCCCACCACGGGCGGCGAGTTCGTCGCGGAGGAAGTCTGCGAGCAACTCCTTGGCCGTCACATAGACGACGTCGGCGGCATAGGCCTGCCGGCGCACGGCGGGCTCCGTGCCGGCCTCAATGCCAGCCACTGTCAGGCCGCAAGCCTCGAACAACGGCCTCATCTGCTGGGCGTCCCGTATCGCGAGGTAGTCGTTGGATGTGACGACATGACAGGGACGCCCCGTCCAGCCACCGAGCACCGCCGCCAGCCCGACCGTCAGGGTCTTGCCTTCCCCTGTGGCCATCTCCGCCAGCCAGCCCCGATGCAAGGCCAATGCAGCCATGAACTGGACCGGGTAGGGTCGCATGCGCAGCGTGCGCGCCGCCACCGCTCCCGCGAGCGCCAGGGCCGCCACCGATGCCGCGTCGGCCTGCCCCTCCGAGGCCCCTGCCCGGTGCCGTAAACCGTCCCGCGCCTGCTGCAGCCGGGACGCCAAGGCCGTGCCTTCGAGCCCTTCGAGGGCTTGGCAAGCGCGTACGCACTCCTGTGCCAAGGCCCGGAGCTGCCGGGCATGACTGCGCCGCCTGCGCCACCAGCCGCGTACGACGTGCGCCGCGAGGTCCGCCCCCTCCGGCAGGCGCGCGGCGGCCGGCAGTTCGTACACAGGCGCCGCGCCGAGCACACTCTGCATCGCTGTGGTCGGGCTGCCGGTTGCGTCAGATCCAGAAGACCTGCCGGAGGAAGCGCACCGTGCGATGGGTCAGCACCCACAGCAGCCGTCGCTCGTCGACCTCGATGCGCGCACTGCCGCCCATACCAGGGCGCCACCAAGACTGCGTCTGCGCCATGATGCGGCAGCGGACGAGATAGACGTTGCGTCCCTCGCGCTGGGTAGCCTGCGGATCGATGCGCTGCACGACCAGCGGGTACTTCAAGTCGGGACGGCCCACGAAGGCGAACTCGCCGGAGACGCCGGCACGCACTTCATGGATGTCGGCCTGGTCGACCTCGAGCTCCAGATAGAGGTCACCGGTCTGCGCGAGCTTGACCAGCACATCGCCCTTGCGCACCGGCGCGCCGAGGTTCTTCTTCAGCTCGCCCTCCACGACGATGCTCTCGAACGGCGAGCGCAAGCTGGCATTGGCCAGCTGGTAACGGATCAGCTCGAGCTTCGATGCGGCCTGTCGCTGTCGCGCCAGCGCGATCTGCATCTCGGCGAGTTGGCGACTGCCCTGTGCCTTCTCGGCCTCACGCCGGAAGCGCAGTTCGTCGGCCACGGCCATCGACTCCTCCAGGACGAGCTCCCGGGTGTCGAGTTCCAGCAGGACCTGACCCGGCTCGACGCGATCGCCAACCTCGATGCCCACGCGGCGCAGGTAACCGTCGAACGGCGCCGGGATGAACAGGACGTCGTTGCTGCGCAAGGTCAGCGACGCGTCAATACGGTAGGGCCAGGGCAGCAGCGCCACCACCATCAGCACCGCGACGACGGCCAGCCCGGCCAGTTTCCAGGCGGTATGGCTGGGGCCCAGCAACAGGTCACGCCATCGGCCGAAGGTGTCGAGCGCACGCGCGCCGATCCATCGGTCGGTGCGGCGGAGGTCGGCCATCCGGCGGACGCAGGCCTGACCGATCAGGCGCAGTTCCCAGATCTCGTCGGCCGTGAAGGCCGAACCCTGGCGACCGAGACTGAGCACCGCGACCACCTCGTCGCCCATGCGCAGCGGCAGGGTGAGCATGGCGCCGAATCCATGCAGGCGCCCGAAGGTCTCGTGGGCACGCACGATGGTGCGCGCGCCCTCTTGCGTCGGCCAGACGACATCGGTGTCCTGCTCGACCGACTCCTCCATCGCGCTCTCGAGTTCCCGCGTGGCCGACGCCTTCGCGTCGAACTTCTCCACATGGCTCAGGGCGGTCAAGCGAACGTAGCCCGCCCGCACCCAGCCCAACGCCGCCTGCTCGCATGCGAAGCGAACCGAAAGCTGGTTGCACAGTGAGAAGGCCGCTCGCAGGAAGCGCGTTTCCGAGCCGAGCGCGATCGACATCTGCAGGACGTCGAAAAGCCGTCGGGCCCTGGCCTGGACGTCGTCGATCGAGCGCCCGGCAGACTCGACACCGCCATGCCGTGCCAGCCATCCGGCGGCCATCATGTCGGCCACCATCCGCGCCGCCTGCGCCGACAAGGCGCAGCCCAGCGCCACGAGCGCCTCAGGAGCCTGCAGCGCTGCGGCAGGATCGTCCAGGCGGATCGCCAGGGCCGACACCACATCGGAGCGATCGGAAGGCACGACCGCGGGGGAGACGTCCAAGGACAGGTCTGCAGCCTGCTGGAGCAGGCGCAGATCGGCCATCGACAGATCTTCGTCACCCGAGACCGCAGTCTCCACGGCGTCAGGCCACTGCGCCACGGCACGCCAGACGCCGTCTTCGGTCTGCTCGACCCGCAGCACCCGACGTGCGCGCAGGGCCAACCCTGCCACTTCGAGCAGATCCGCTGCCCCTATGGACCCGAACGCCCGGGAGGGCTGCGCCTTCGATGACACATCCCTGCCCAGCGCCAGACTCCCCGACGCCACGCCAGAGGCCGTCGACGTCATGGGAAGCGTGCGAGCAGCGTGCCCTGCGCGGCCTCCACCAGCGCGTCAGCCTTCGACCACGCCACCTGCTGTTCGACCACCGCCATGCGGGCATCGATCGCGCGTTCCTCCCGGAACAGCACCTCGCGCAGATCGGCCCGGCCCGCCTCGAGCTTCTGCCGCTCGAGCGTCACCTGCCGCTCCTCCCGCTGGGCCACCTCGCGCCAGAGGCTCCAACGCTCTGCCGCGGCCGACATCATGGTCAAGCCGGTGGCGATGTCATTGGCAATCGCCGCATCCAAGGCCTTCACCTGACGCTGCGCCTCCTCGACACGCAGGCGGGCCGCCTGGATGTCGGCCCGGGCCTGGACGTTCTCGCCCAGCGGCATCGCCATCTGCAAGCCGACGGACCAGGAGGGATAGTTCCGCAACAGGTCGGGGCTGAACGCCTGGGTGCGGCTCGGTCCGCCATTGAAGCCGTAGCTCGCCACCACATCCAGCTTCGGCCTGGACTGGTTCAGGGCATAGTCCAACTGGATCTGCTCACGCTCCAGCGCCGCCCGCCGCTGCATGAGATCGGCGCGCGACTCGCGGGCTCGCCGCAGTGCGTCGGCCGCGCCGGGCGTGGCCCTGGGTTCGACGACCAGCGGATCGACGGCAGCGAGGCCAGGGCCCGGAGCCTCAACGGCCCGGCCCAGCAAGCCCGCCACGCGCGCCACTGCTTCGGCGCGAGCGACACGGGCCTCGCTGACGGCAGCCCGGTAACGGATCAGATCGCTCTCGACATCCCAGACCTGCGATTCGGGCATGCGGCCCTGACGGCTGAGGGACTGGGCCTGCGCCAACAGCCGCTCGCCCATGCGCACCTTGTCCTGGGTCATCTCGGCGCGATGCTGGGCGAGCACGAGGTCCCAATAGGCGAAGACCGCTTCGGCAGCGACACTGCCCTCGGTGTCGAGCACGGCGGCCTTCGCGCCCTGCGCCTCGATCCGGGCCACCTCGACACGCGCCATCGTCACGTCGTATCCGCCGTCGCGGGCCAGGGGATGGGTCACGGTCACGCCGTAGAAGGTGCGGAACTCGGCACCTCGGGACAGTGGGGCGCTGGTGTCGAAACGAGAGACCGTCAGCTTGCCCTCGACCTTGGTGCCGCTGGCCAGCAAACGGCTGACCGTCGCCGAAAGATCGGTCGACTCCCGCTCGTACACGCCCTGGCCCCGCGTGACGCTCTCCTCTGCGGTGCTGGCCTGCTGGCTGCGCCCGGCGCTGGTGGTGACCGTGGCCTGGGTCTGGAATGCGCCACGCGCCCGCTCCACGGCCGTGTCCGCCAGGGCTTGCTCGCTGCGGCGGGTGGTCACGGTGCGGTTGAGCTTCAGGACGCTGCGGACGAAACCATCCAAGGCCATGGCGTCCGAGACTTGTGTGGCAGCTGCGACAGGAGTCGCCTCGGAGGTGGCCGGCTGTGTCGCGGTCGCCGGGCCCGCGAACGCCGCGATCATCCACAGCAGACCCATCGCAGGCCGGTAAGGCGGCGCCATGGCCTGCGAGGCTCGGACCGACACCCGCCCTCGGCATGGCTGGCAGACACGGGCAGCTTCACCAGATCCGACCGGATGGCGGCGACCCGCGCGGGAACTCAATGACTTCATCGACATGTGCCTCGTGGAGCTGCCGGACATGCCAGGGGCTGGACGCGGGCGACGGCCAGCCCTGAACGCCTGAAGGACGATCGGGAACTCGGGGCCGGGCCAGGGTCGGCACGTGGAACGGTCGGGCAAGGATAGGGGATCATCTTCTACCAGCAAAGATAATCTTATTGATTAATTTATTCATACCGTTTTTTCGCTTATCGACTGGCCCATGACACCAACGGGCAAAGGCACGCACCGGTGCATGACGGAACGGTCGCACCCGCCATCACTCGAGCCTTTCAAGCTGATGCAGGGATGCGATCTGGGCATAGGTCGCCGCCAGCCATCCACGCGATCGCAGTTCGGCCAGCGACTCCAGCGACAAGGCATCGAGCCGCGCCTCGTTGACGACGAAGCAGCCCTGCAGCTCGACCGCGCGGCCATCACGCTGGGCGCGCAGGCTCAGAGGCGTGAGCAGGTTGCGCTTCTCCAGGGCCCGCACATAGGCATCGGTGACGAGCTGCATCTGCCTCAACCGCGTGAAATAGGCTCTGGCCTCTTCGAGGGCAGGTGTCGGGCGGCCTTCGGCATCGAACAGCGGCGTTCCGTCGACCTCGCTGACCCGTTCGCTGTCGCGGTCGATGCACAGCGCGTGCCGATCGCCCTTGCCCGTGCGCACCAGCGCGAAGGGGTAGCCGCGCACGACGGCAGGGATATAGGACGCGTGCCACTGCCCGAGCGCATCGACGAAGGCGTTGTCCCCGGGCTCCAGGCCGAACAAGGCCACAGGTCTGAAGAGGTCGGCCTGTGCGTCCTCCACGAACACGATCGGATAAATCGCTGCAGCACGCACGATCTCGGCCTGCATCACCGACGCCATGTGCAGGCCCCTGGCATGCCCGTGATCGTCCGCCGAACGGATGCGCAGCGCACCATGGTGAACGGAACTCAGCGCGACGACCCGGCGGTACATGTCGACACACCCTCTCAGACCCGGAAGCGGCGCTGCAGGAACTGCCGGACACCGCGTTCCCACTGCACCAGCAAAGGGGCGTCCTGCAGCGTCAGGCGTACCGTCCCGAGCCTGCCGTGCAGGCCCGACGCGCCCGACGCGCCGAGCGACAGCGACGCGTGCAGGCGGAAGAAAGGCTCGGCGGCGGTCAACCCGCGGTCGTCTCCGGCGGCCACCGCGATGTCGCCGCCACCGGCCATCCCCAGGGCCCTGGACGGCAGGAGACCGGTTTCGAAGGGCACGAGCGAGACACTCTGCGCACGAAGGTTCAGACCCTCCTGGCCGCGCAAGCGGATCTCCACGGCATGGACCTCGCTGTCGAAGAGGTGGGTGGAGATCTGCGGCAGCACCGCCACAAATCGCCACTGGCTCGGATCGATGACGGCACCGAGCGCCGCACCCCTGGCCACCCAGCGCCCGCTGCCGATCTCGCTGGGATCCACACTCCACAAGCCCGAGATCGGTGCACGCAGCACCAGGTCCTGGCGACGCTGCTCGAGTTCCGCGATCACGGATTCCACCGCCTCGCGCTGGCGCCTCAAGGGCTCGAGGTCCGCCACCGAAACCGAGATCGCGCGCAGTTCCTGGGAGAGCAACTGCTCGCGCTGCATCCGCGCGGTCCTCACCTCGAAATCGAGTTCGGCGTTGCCCAGACGCAGCAGCGGCTGGCCGGCCTGCACCTGCGTGCCCGGCTCGACCAGCACCTGGACCAGTCGACCGTCGGACTCGCTGTTGATCTGGCGGTAGTGGACCGCCTCGAGCACGCCCATCGCCCGTATCCGGTCGGGAACGGGCACGCCGGCCAGCACCGCGACACACGACAGGACGACCACCGCCGTCGTGCCGATGCAGCGCGCACGCACATGCATCAGGCGGGGGCTGGTCAGCAGGTACTTGGTGAACTTGAACAGGGGAACGACCGTCACCATGAAACCGAGGATCCACGCCAGGGCCACACCGAGATCGAGGTACTGCTCGGCGATGAAGAAGACGATGGTGGCCATCAGCACGACCCAGTAGGCCAGGCTGACGACACCGTACAAGGGCAGGAGCCAGGCTTCGGTGACGGTGCGTGCCGCCGGCCGGGCATTGCGCAGACGGAAGAACAGACGTTCTCCGAGGTAGCGCAGTTGATCGCGTGAACGCTGGAACAGGTTGGGCACGTCGATCATGTCGACGAGCATGTGGTAGCCGTCGAAACGCAGCAGCGGGTTCAGGTTGAACAGCAGCGACGAGACGCTCGCGACGAAGATCACGTTGTAGGCAATGGCATTGACCACGCCAGGCGCGGTGTGCGCCCAGACCAAGGCCGCCAGCGCCGCGACGGCCAGTTCCGCCAGCACACCGGCCGCACCCACCAGCAGGCGCTCTCCTCGATGCCGCAAGCCCCAACTCGAGGTCGCATCCACATAAGGCATCGGCGCCAGGATGAGCAGCATCACCCCCATCTTGTGCACCTCGCCACCATACAGCCGACAGGCCGCGGCATGCCCGAATTCGTGCACCACCTTGGCCAGCACGAAGCCGATGTAGAGCAGGCCCAGGTTGGACGGCGCCAGCAAGCCCGCGCTCTGACCGAACAAATCGTCAGCGCGGTCGATGAGTGCCTTGCCCGCGAACAGGAGCAGTGCCATGTAGACGAGCGCGCCGGCGGGGCTGAAGACGGCACGGATCAGGGGCATCGCCGCCAGCAAGAAGCGATCGGGATCGAACAGCGGGATCCGGATCGACATGAAGCCGACGATCAGGGCCCGGGTCTCCTTCTTCCGGCGTTGCGTGTAGCGATCGAACAGGCTGGCGCCCGCGCTCGAGCGGTCGAAGTTCAGCAGGTTGGACATGCTGAGTTGCCCGAGCAACTGCACCACCTCCTCCTGGGACAGTGCCAGATCCGGCTCGGCCTGCGCCGTCTCGAGCCAGACCTCGTCGACCGTGCGCTTGATGGACAGCCGGCTGACGAAGCGCCAAGCCTGGATCGTGATCCTGAACCAGTCGCTGGACAGGGTGTCACGCAGCACCACCCACTCGCTGGCCCGGAAGAACTGTCGGTGGGTACGGACACTGGCGCGCAACTCCACCCGCACCTGGGCCACACGATGCCAGGAGTCGCTGAAGGTCCGGCCGGCTGCGTCGTCCACGCTCACCTCGCCGGTGGTCGTCGATCACCAATCCGCCGATCGACGGGCTCCGATGAAGCCCCGGCCACCGGATCCGAACGGTTCGCCCAGCGGGCCCGAGCCCGCGTGCCGAACCTCGCGGCCATGGAACTCATGCCGAACGCTCCGAGGACGCGTCACCGGGCACAGCGCGCGACGCGGCCTGTTCAGCAGGATGCGCGGCGGCGAGCATCGGTTCCTCCTGCGCGCCAGGGACGGTCGGAGACTGCGGATCGGACATCTCCAGGGGGTCCCGGATCGGCACGACCGATCGGATGGGCGCTGCATCGGCGGGTGGGGCCGTGCGATCGAGCCATCGTCCGATGCGTTCGGCGAGTCCGGCATACACAGCCATCCAGCGCCCTCTGGCACCACCCGGCAGTTCCACCCGAAGGGCCTCACCTTCGGAAGAAGTCGCCTGCGAGTCATCGTCCTCGGACGACTTCGCATCCGAACTCGGCGAGTTCCCGGCGTCGGATCCGGAGGCGGGCGCCGATTCGGAGGTCGCCCCATCGGCAGGCTGTTCGCCGCTTGCCGGCGCCGCCGGCGCATCCGCAGGGGCCGGCGCAGGGGCTGCGGATTCCGTACCCGCTGGCGACGCGGCAGACCCGGCCTCGCCGGCCGGCGGTGCTGCGACCGGGTCGGTCGGGGCGGCGCCTGCTGGGCCGGGTGACGGCGCAGCGCTGGCGGGCGCCACAGTGGAGGGTGTGGAAGGCTGGGCCTGGTTGGCGCCATCGGCCGACGACTGCCGCGCCATGCGGTCCCGGGCGACGGACGCACTGCCCGATGCGGTGGCCGATTCGGACACAGGCGCAAGCTGGGTCGACGCGGAAGGCGGCTGTACGCCCGAGACGCTGGTCGGAGCGGCGGAAAGGGTCTGGACAGTTCCCGTCTCTGCCGTCATCACCGCCGTCAACGAGAGGCGACCCGAGCCGGTGAGCAGGCCGCGCGAAACGGCCTCGAGCCCCATCTGCAGGACGTCGGCGGTGTCCTGCACGACGGACTGGACGGTCGGCAGCGCCACCTGGACGCCAGGGACCGTCGTGGCGGTCTCGAGGGTGGAGGGTCGCATGACCAGATCGGACGACGAGATCGTGGTCCGACCCATGAGGATGACGATCTGGCCACTGCGCGACTGGATCTGTCCGGGATCGACACGTCCCGTCTCGGCCAACAAGGCGGTCCACGCACCCGGGGCATCGTTGCGGATGCCCTGCCCGGCGGCCTTCAGGCCCGACCGTGCGGCAACCATGACATCGCCCAGGTCGCCGTTGACGGCCTCGACCTCGGCAGCGTCCAGACGCAGCAGCGCCACGCCCAGACCCCCGATGCCGGTCTTGGCACTCAGGCTCAGCCGCGAGGGCGTGGAGAAGTTCAGCGCCGGATCCTGGCTGTCCTCACGGACGGCGCCGATCGCGCCCCCTGCAGCGACCTGTATCGGGCCACCCGCGGAGACGACCTCGGCGACCGCCACATCGCCAGCGCCTGTCAGCCGGACGCCTCCCTCGGCGGCGACCACGCGCGCCGCGGAATCCATGGAAATCGATCCCGCACTGGAGATCCGGATCTCGCCCGCGCCAGCGGCGACGGCCACTTCATCCACGATCACCAGGTCATCGGCCTCAGAGATGTGGATGCTGCCGCTGGCCGAATGGGCCGACAGGAAACCGGATCGGACCACCAGCGGCACCTCGCTCTGGCCGATATCGCGAGCCGCGCGAGCATCCAGACGGCCCGTCACCACCAGCGCCGTCTCCTGCGGATCGTCACCGAGCGCGACGAGGTCGCCGCCGGCGGTCAGCCAGGCCGAGCCGCCCACTTCCCCAGCGACCTGCAGATCCTGCCCGGCGGAGAGGTTCGCGTCGCCCGATGTGCGCACATCGATGCGCAGCGTGCTGCGAGCCAAGATCTCCGCGGCAACCGCTTCCAGGGTCACCGTTCCGCCGAACTCGTTGGCGGACGTCAACGTGATGGTGCTGTCGGCGGCATCGAGATGCACCGAACCGGTCACCGTCAACGACCCGGTCTGACCGACTGCCCCGGCGCTCGTCACGCGCAGATCGCCGCCCACGGTCGTGGTGCCGAAGGTGGTCGCGCCGGCGCGCGCCGTGCTCGTCGTCAGGTCACACCCGGCACCCGTCACTGTCCCGCTGACCGCCAGCGCCCCGCCCGCGCTCAGCGTCGTGGCGCCCGTGGTCGTCAGTGCCACCGTCAGCGTGTTCGTATCCGCGAGTTGCGTGGCTCCGCCCGCCACCGTGACCACACCTCCGAAGTCGTTACCGGCGTTGGCCAGCGTGATCGCCTGACCCGCGGCCGTCAGGCTCGTCGCCCCGGTCACCGTCAGCGCGGTCGCTGCCGTCTGCGTCACCGCGCCACCAGCGGTCACCGCCAGATCACCGCCCACGGTTGCCTCGCCGAACGTCGTCGCGCCGGCGCTCGTCACCGTCAGGTCGCCGTCCACAGCGGTCGTGCCGAAGCTGGTCGTGCCGGCGCCCGTCGTGCTCGTCGTCAGGTCACTTCCGACACCCGTCACCGTGCCGCCGACCGCCAGCGCGCCGC
>CAZFVH010000143.1:0-11256 GCA_964522465.1 uncultured Rubrivivax sp.
ACCCCCGCCCGCTGGCTCGCGAGGTGCGGGCATGTCCGCCTCAGCAACTTCCTTGCTGCCGGAACCATGTCGGCAGCATCCGCACAGGTACCGAATGAGCAAGTTTCCGTTCCAGGGTGAGATCGGCCAGCCCCCGCTGCCTCCCCAGCTCTGGCTGTCCCGCGCCAACGTCCCCCCCACGCTGCGCGGCATCCCCACGCCTGGCCTCGTGGCCCTGCAACTGCGGGACGGGAAGATCGCGCAGGTGCTGCCGCAGGCTGAATTCGATGCCTTGCCGCGGAACGACGTGCCCGTGCTCGACCTCGACGGCTCGACCGTGCTGCCCGCCTTCGTCGACCCGCACACCCACCTCGACAAGGGCGACCTGTGCGCCGCCGGGCTCGCGCCCGAGCGCGACCTGTTTGACGCGATCGCGCGCGTGCGCGGCGACTACGGCCACTGGTCAGCGGCAGAGCTCCAGCGGCGGATGGACTTCGCGCTGCGCAGCGCCTACGCGCACGGCACGCGCGCGCTCAACAGCTACTGCGACTGGTCGCAGCCCGAGGGCCCCACGGCCTGGCGCGTGCTACAGGACCTGCGCGCGCGCTGGGCCGGCCGCGTCGAGCTCGTCATCACCTCGCTCGTCTCGATCGCCGAATTCGAAGACCCGGCTCGCGCCGCCACCATCGCTGCAGCCGTGGCCGAAGGCCGCGGTGTGCTGGGCTTGTTCGTCTACCCCGGCGCGCCGGTGCACCTGCTGCCGCGCGCCTTCGACCTGGCCGAGCGGAACGGCCTGCGGCTGGACTTCCACATCGACGAGCACCTCAACCCGCCGCGCCCCAACCTGCCGCATGTGGCACGCCTGGCGCGCGAGCGCAACTGGGGGGCGCGCACCGTCTGCGGCCACTGCTGCGTGCTTGGCGTGCTCGAGTCCGGAGAGCGCGACGCGCTGCTCGACGACGTGGCCGCCAGCGGTCTGGGCCTCGTCAGCCTGCCCTGGACCAACCTGTACCTGCAGGACAACGCCAGCGACCCGGCGCACGGCGGACGGCGCACGCCTGGACGGCGTGGGCTGCTGCCGGTGCACGAGGCGCGCACGCGCGGCATCCCGCTGGCCTTTGCGTCCGACAACCACCGCGACCCCTTCTTCCCCGGCGGCGACCTCGACCCGCTGCAGACCCTGGCGCTGGCGGCGATGGCCGCCCACCTGGACGACCCCGTGCGCGACTGGGCCGACACCGTCACGCGCCAGGGCGCGGCGGTGTTGGGCCTGGCCTGGGACGGCGTGTTGCGCCCGGGGGCGCCGGCCGATCTGGTCATCCACCCTGGCCGCAGCAGCGTCGAGGTCGTCGGCCGCGCCGCCCACGGCCGCCGCGTCGTCCGCGCCGGGCGCCTGCTGGCCGGGGCCGAGGCCGTGCCGCCGGATTTCCGCGAGCTCGACGGGCTGCGGGGCTGAGAGGCCGGGATGATGCTCGCGCCGACCTCGACACCTTTCACCGCCGCGGCGGGGTTGCTCTGCGATCCGCTGAGCCCCTGCCTCGTCGAGACGCTGTCCACGCCATGACCGCCGCCTTCACCCCCACCCTCGAGATCCCCGCGGTGCCCTCGCGCCGGGCCGCCGACCACGGTGTCAACCCTGCGCCCGACTGGGCGCGCATCGCGCACGAACTGCAGGGCCTGAACCTGATCACCACGCCGCGCCAGCGCAAGGCGCTGTCCAAGGACTTCTACTGGTACAGCCCGGCGCTGAGCGAGGCGCTGCACGACTGCGTGGCCGACCTCGTCGTGCGCGTGAGCACCGAGGACGACGTGATCCAGGCCGCCGCGGTCGCGGCGCGCCACCGCCTGGCGCTGACGGTGCGCGGCGGCGGCACCGGCAACTACGGGCAGTGCGTGCCGCTCACAGGCGGGCTCGTGCTCGACATCACCGGCATGCAGCGCGTGCTCGACGTCGCCCCCGGTCGCGTGCGCGTGCAGGGCGGGGCGCGCATGCACGACATCGAGCTCGCCGCGCGCGAGACCGGCCAGGCGCTGCGCATCTGGCCCAGCACCTGGCGCGTGGCCACGATCGCCGGCTTCATCGCCGGCGGCTTCGGCGGCGTCGGCTCCACCCTGCACGGGGTGCTGCGCGACAGCGGCAATCTGCTGCGCTGCCGCGTCGTCACCGTCGAGCCCGAGCCGCGCGTGATCGTGCTCGAGGGCGACGAGATCCAGCAGGTGCACCACGCCTACGGCACCAACGGCGTCATCACCGAGGTCGAGGTGGCGCTGTCGCCGGCCGTGGACTGGGTGCACGTGATCGCGCTGTTCCCGCGCTACCGCCAGGTGCTGGACCTGGGCATGGCCGCGAGCGCGCAGCACCTGCGCAGCTTCCTGCTGTCGGCCGTGGACGCGCGCTTCGCGCCCTACTACCCGGCGCTGGGCGCGCGCTTCTCCGCCGACCGGCATGCGATGTTCGCGATGATCGCGCCCGAGGCGCTGGGCGACTTCCGCGCCCTCGTCGCCGGGCTCGGCGGCACGGTGTCGATGGCGATGACCGAGCCCGAGGCCGAGGCCGCCGGCCTGCCGCCGGCCTACGAGTGCGCCTACAACCACACCACACTGCAGGTGCTGAAGGTCGACCGCGACTTCAGCTACCTGCAGGTGGCCTACCCGCAGCCCTTCGACCCCGCTATCGTCGAGCGTCAGATGGCGCGCTTCGGCGACGAGGTGTGGCAGCACCAGGAGTTCGCGATGATGTACGGCCGCCACGCCACCTTCGGCCTCGTGCTGACGCGCTGGCGCGGTGTCGAGCACCAGTACGAACTCATCCGCAGCATCGAGTCCGACGGCTGCGCCATCTTCAACCCGCACGTCATCACCATCGAGGACGGCGGCATGAAGACCATCGACAACGCGCAGATCGAGTTCAAGAAGCGCGCCGACCCGATGGGCCTGATGAACCCGGGCAAGACCCGGGGCTGGTCGCCCTCGATGGCGCGCGCGAGCCCCGCCTGATGATCCCGGGCGACGGCCCGCAGCCCACCCATCCCCCCACCCCGTGAACGTAGAGGAGACCGAGATGAGGACGACGAGCTTTCCGATCAGGCGCCGCACGCTGATGGCCAGCGCGCTGGGCGCCGCCGTGCCCCTGCCTGCGCTGGCCCAGCAGGAGAAGGTGGTCTTCGCCACCAACTGGCGCGCCCAGGCCGGCCATGGCGGCTTCTACCAGGCCGTGGCTGACGGCACCTACCGGCGCCTGGGGCTGGACGTCGAGATCCAGCAGGGCGGCCCGCAGGTCAACAACCGTCCGATGTTGCCCATGGGCCGCATCGATTTCCTGATGACGGGCAACCTGCTGCTGACCTTCGACCAGGTGAAGAACGGCGTGCCGGTCACCGTGGTCGGCGCCATCTTCCAGAAGGATCCCCAGGCCATCATCGCCCACCCCGGCCAGGGCTACGACAAGTGGGACGACCTGAAGAAGGCGCCCACCGTGCTCGTCAGCAAGGACGGGCAGTTCAGCTTCTGGCAGTGGATGAAGGCCGACCACGGCTTCCGCGACGAGCAACTCAAGCCCTACACCTTCAACCTGGCCCCCTTCCTGGCCGACAAGCGCGCCGTCCAGCAGGGCTACTCGATCAGCGAGCCGATCAACGTCAGGCGCCAGGCGGGCTTCGACCCGGTCGTGCACCTGCTGGCCGACCATGGCTTCAGCACCTACTCGACGACCATCGAGACCCGTACCCAGCTCGTGCGCGACAAGCCCGACCTCGTGCGCCGCTTCATGGAAGGATCGATCACCGGCTGGTACAACTACCTCTACGGCGACCGCAAGGCGGCCCACGCACTCATCCGCCAGCACAACCCGGACTCCACCGACGAGTACATGGAAGCCTCGGTCAAGCTGATGAAGGATCTGAACATCGTCGACAGCGGCGACGCGCTCACCCGTGGCATCGGTGCCATGGACATGGCCCGCGTGCAGGACTTCCACGACAAGATGGTCAAGGCCGGGCTGTACAAGCCGGGGGACGTCGACGTCTCCAAGGTGGCGACGACGCAGTTCGTCAACAAGGGCGTCGGCCTGGACGTACGCAAGCGCCTGACCGGCAAGTGACGCGGCCGGGCGGGGCGCGCGCTGGCGCGCGCGGCGCCCGCCGGCCGGCTCCGGCGGCGTTGGCCCTTCATGCGGGCCCGCCGCCCCCCGCTGAACGAGAACCATGCTCGACCGCATCCTGACCGTGCGCGTGGACCGCATCACGCGCCTGACCCCCGAGGTTTCGTCCTTCGAGCTCGTCCATCCGGCCGGGCGGCGGCTGCCGCCCTACACCGCGGGCGCGCACATCGACGTGCACCTGCCCGGCGGGTTCACGCGCACCTACTCGCTGGCGCGCGCGCCGCAGCCGGCGGTGGGTGGCGCCGACGGCGCTGCCGGGGACGCGGGGGTGGCGCGATACGTCATCGGCGTCAAGCGCGAGCCCGCGAGCCGCGGCGGTTCGGCCGCCCTTCACCAGCGCGTGCGCGAGGGCGACCTGCTGCCCATCGGCAGCCCGCGCAACGCCTTCCCGCTGCACGCCGGCGGGCGGCACCACCTGCTGCTGGCTGGCGGCATCGGCCTGACGCCGCTGCTGGCGATGGCGCAGCAGCTCGCCGCCGAGGGCGCGGGCTTCGAGCTGTGCGTCTTCGCGCGCAGCCGCGCGCTGCTGCCCTTCGTCGACGACCTGGCTGCCCTGGGCTCCGCGGTGCGCCTGCACCTGGACGACCCGGCCGCGCCCGAGAAGCTGGACCTGCGCGCGCTGCTCGCCGCGCCCGAGTCCGGCACCCATCTCTACCTGTGCGGGCCGGCGGGCTTCATGCAGGCCGCGCTCGACGCGGCGGCCCACTGGGACGAGGACCGCATCCACCTGGAGTACTTCGCCCCGCCCACGCAGGCGGACGGCCAGGCCGAGGACCGGCCCTTCGTGCTCAAGCTGGCGCGCCGCGGCATCGAGGTGACCGTGCCCGCCGACGCCAGTGCTGTCGACGTGCTGCACGACCTCGGCATCGACGTGCCCACCTCCTGCGCCCAGGGCGTGTGCGGCACCTGCGTCGTGCCGTGGACGGCCGGCGAACCCGAGCACCGCGACCACTGCCTCAGCGCCACCGAGCGTCGCCACAGGCTGGCGCTGTGCTGCTCACGCGCGAAGTCGGCGGTGCTGGAGGTGGACCTGTGAACACCGCAGGCCGTCCTGCGCCGGCAGCGTCCATCGCGTGGCCGTGAGCATGGAAGCCGCCGCCGCGGCGATACACGACGACTCGGCGGTGGCGCGCCCGCCCGGGCGCATCCGCGCCCGCATGCTCGCGGCCATCGACGCCGCGGCGATCGAGGTTTTTGCGCGCGATGGCTACCAGGGCGCGACCACGCAGGCCATCGCCGACGCCGCGGGCCTGGGCAAGGCGCAGCTCCACTACTACATCGGCAGCAAGGAGGCGCTGTACCAGCGCGTGCTGCAGGACATCGTCGACGACTGGATCGCCATCTTCGGCTTCGCCGACGCGCACCACGGTCCGCGCAAGGTGCTCAGCGACTACATCCGGCGCAAGATGCGCTACAGCTTCGAGCACCCGGCGCGCTCGCGCATCTTCGCCGCCGAGACCATGCGCGGCGCGCCGCTGTTGCGCCCGCTGATGGGCACCAGCCATCGCCGCACGATGCAGGCCGCGGCCGTGATCACCGCCTGGATCGACGCCGGGTTGATGCGCCCACTCGACCCGCTGCAACTGCTCTTCCACATCTGGGCCATCACCCAGCACTACGCCGATTACGAGCCCCAGGTCGCCTTCTTCCGCGGCCATCCATTGGGCGACGAGGCCGACCGCGAACGGCTGATCGCGGAGGTGACGGCCTTCGTGCTGCAGGGGGCGGGGGTGGCGGAGGGGTAGGGGTGAGGGTGGGCGACAGCCATGCAGCGTCCTGCCCGCGGCCCGCAAGCCGGATCGGCCTTTCGTGTCGGCGCTGGATCGGGCGGGTGACTTTGTCGGGGGCTTCGCCCGACGCGTCGCGAATGCGGTCGGGAAGGCGTCGTGCCATCCTGCGCCTCCGGCGGTTTCCGGCCGGCATCGAGTGGGCGTCGGGCCGCGCCCGGCGTGATGGAAATTCTGTCCGGCACCGGCCCCGGCACCGGCCCCCGGGTGTGGCTGTGATTTCAGGAAGACCGCATGGACGAGGATCTGCAGGCGTTGTCCCGTGAAGAACTGCTGGAAGAGGTCTGCCGGCTGCGACAGGCGATACGCGGCCACCGCGACGCGAGCGGCCACGACCTGTGCTGGCATCAACCGGAGCTCTGGGCCCTGCTGCCCGAGCGTGTCGAACCCCGGATCGTGGTGCCCGAGTGGCCCCAGTTCATCAGGGGCTGTGTCCACTATCGTCAATCTTTGGACCGGCAGCTCGCTGACGCCCCTCGAACCGTCGCGGAGTTCGGCGCTGTGGGGGACGACAGCTTCGCGGCGCGTCCAGAGGTTCCGCAGGCCCCGGCTGCGCCGGGTTGAAGGGTACGGCGGCGGCGAGTGGCGGTCGATGGGCCGAGAAGACCCGCCGCATCGGCATGGATCTGACCGGCTGCGTGCTCTGGCCGGTGGGTGTGGGCCACACCGTCTCGGTGCCGGCCCCGACGTGGCTGCGGCATCCTCACGCGGAACGCCCCGGGGTCGAGGCGTCCGGGGCCTGCCGGCCTACAGCACTCGCAGGTGCTCGGCCGTGGCGCCTCGCACACTGGACAGGGCGATCGCGCGGTCGAAGGTCACGAGCCGGCCGCCGTGTCGCACTGCCAGCGCCAGCAGGTACAGGTCGGTGACCTGCTGGTGCCCCTGCACGCGCGAGAAATCCACCAGCGTGTCGTCGCGCAGGCTGACGTCGTCAGGCCAAAACGCGTGGTCCAGGCTGCGGCAGGCCTGCTGCAGACGCGCCCGGACCGCGGCCATCGGCACCCCGCCGCCGCGGCTGTAGCTGGGCATGGCCATGACGCGGATGACGCTGTTCTCCACCAGCGGGCAGGTGGCGATGCGCGTGGACGGGTCGTCGATGAACTCGTTGGCGGTCTCCGAGAACTGGTGGGCGTCGTCCAGCAGCGCGATCCAGACGTTGACGTCCAGCAAGGCGCGCGGCCCCACCCAGGGGCCGGCCGGTGGCGCCTCGCGGGCCGAGGGGACGGCCCGGGGCTGACCCGGCTCGGCCGGGCCGTCAGACACCCTCGCGCTCCATCAGGGCGCGCACATGCCCGGCGGTGACGATCTCGTCGCGCGCCGGCAGCAGCGCGAAGCGGCCGCGCAGCGGCGCGGCCCCCACCCCCGAGGCCGCCGGCGCAGGTGCTGCAGCCCCGCGACGCACCAGCTCCGACACCGCCTCACCCAGTGAGATGTTGCGTCGCCGCGCATGGGTTTGCGCGGCGACCAAGGCGTCATCGGACAGGTTCAGGGTGGTGCGCATGCGAGGCACTCTAGCATCAGATCGGCATCGACGCATCAAACGGGAGCGGTTCACGCAGACGTCGCTACAGTGCGGTCGAAAACACCCCTTCCAACCCCGAGCGACCCCACGATGAAACTCGCCAAGTTCCCCCGCATCCGGCTCGGCCACGGGCCCACGCCCCTGGAGCCGATGAAGAACCTCTCCCGACTGCTCGGAGGGCCCGACCTGTGGATCAAGCGCGACGACTGCACGGGGCTGGCCAGCGGCGGTAACAAGACCCGCAAGCTCGAGTACCTGATGGCCGACGCGCTGGCGCAGGGCGCCGACACGGTCATCACCCAGGGCGCGACACAGAGCAACCACGCACGCCAGACCGCGGCGGCCGCCTGCAAGCTCGGCCTTCAGTGCCACCTGATCCTGGAAGACCGCACCGGCTACACCCGAGCCGAATACAAGAAGAGCGGCAACGTCTTCCTCGACGAGCTGATGGGGGCGAGCCTGTCGGAGGTACCGGCTGACACGGACATGAACGCGGCCATGGCCCGCCTGGCCGACAAGCTGCGCGCCGACGGCCGCAAGCCCTATGTCATTCCCGGTGGCGGCAGCAACGCGGTCGGGGCGCTGGGCTATGTCACCTGTGCCCTGGAGTTGATGCATCAGGCCAACGACATGGCGCTCGACATCGATGCCCTCGTCCACGCCACGGGCAGTGCCGGCACGCAGGCCGGGCTCGTGGTGGGTCTGGAGGGTGCCAGGTCGCAGATCCCGCTGCTCGGCATCGGGGTCCGTGTGCCTCGCGCCGCGCAGGAGCAGAAGGTCTACGACCTGGCGGTCCAGACGGCGGACCTGCTAGGTGTGCCGGGCAGCGTGGCGCGTGACCGCGTGGTGGCGAACTGCGACTATGTCGGCGACGGCTATGGCTTGCCCACGCCGGGCATGATCGAGGCGGTGACGCTGCTGGCGCGTACCGAGGGGATCCTGCTCGATCCGGTGTATTCGGGCAAGGGCATGGCCGGGCTCATCGACCTGTGCCGCAAAGGCCATTACACCAAGGGACAGAACGTCGTCTTCCTGCACACCGGCGGCGCGGTGGGCCTGTATGGCTACACCGAGGCCTTCGGGTTCTGAGCGCGCCGGCGCGGTGGTCAGGGACGTTGCGAGATGACCCAGCTGGACGAGAGCAGTGCCGGGCACAGCGTGGTCGGCGTGATCGGCGGTATGGGCCCGCTGGCCACGGCAGACTTCTTCCACAAGGTGATCGCCTGCACCGACGCGGCCGACGACGCCGGTCATGTGCCGCTCGTCATCGCCAGTGACCCCAGGATCCCGCCACGCCCGGCTGCGCTGCTGAGCAGCGGTGCGTCGCCGCTGCCCGCGCTGCGTTCGATCCGTGACCGTCTGGTCGCCTTCGGCGCGCGCATGCTGGTGATGCCCTGCAACACGGCTCATCATTGGCATGCCGAGTTGACGCGCGACTGCGCGCTGCCGTTTCCGAGCATCATCGAGGTCTCCTGCGACGAGGCTGCGCGAGGCCTTGCCGAGGGTGGGCGCGTCGGCATCGTCGCCACCCGCGCAACGCTGGCTGCGCGCCTGTTCGAACCCGCACTCGAGCAGCGGGGTCTGGCGGCGGTGTTGCCCGACGACACGCTGCTCGACGGCTTCATCCTGCCGTCGATCGCCGCGATCAAGGCCGGGCGACTCGATGCGGCACGCGCGCCGATGCACCATGCGGTGCAGGCACTGCTGGACCAGGGGGCCGAGCGTGTGCTGTTGGCCTGTACAGAAGCGCCGATCGCCATGGGCAGGCCGAGCGCTTACGACAGGCTGTCCATCGACACCACCCTCGCGCTGGCCCGCGCCACCGTGCGCGGCTGGCAGGCCATGCGGCGGGGTTCGCCCTGAACGCCCAGGCTTTCGATCGTCGCCGATGAGCAGGACTGCCCACGGGGTTGATCCAGGCTCGACGGCTTCTTGTCAGCGTTGCCAGCCACCCGCAGGAGCGGTGGCGCAAAGATCTTGTGACTGAGCCCTTGCCCCCGGCTTTTCGGGTCAGGCAGGCACGAGACGGGAACCGCCCGCCAGCACCTGCGCCCCCACCTCCCCCACCGATGCCAGGCCGAGCTGGGCCAGGGCGATGCGGATGTCGTCGGCCAGCGTGTCGACCAGGGCGTTGACGCCTGGCAGGCCCCGCGCGGCGGCGGCGTAGAGGAAGGGCCGGCCCAGCATCACGAAATCGGCGCCGAGTGCCAGCGCCTTGACGACGTCCTCGCCCTGGCGCACGCCGCCGTCCAGGATCAGCGGGAAGTCAGGGCCGACGGCGGCGCGGATCGCGGGCAGGGCCTCCAGCGGCGACAGTGCCGCGTCGAGCTGGCGCGCGCCGTGGTTGGAGACCTGTATCGCATCGACGCCCAGGGCCTGCAGGCGTTGCGCGTCCTCTGGGTTGAGCACCCCCTTGACGACCAGCCGGCGCGGCCAGCGCTCGCGCAACCTCGCGAGGAAGTCCCAGTTGGCGCCGCGGCGCGGCGCGGTGCGGTCGTAGCCGCCCGGGCGCAGGCCGTCGAAGTGCACCATGCGCGGCGCGCCGGCGGCCAGCGTGCCCAGCGACCAGCGCGGGTGGACCGCGAAGTCGATGAAGTGCCGCAGCCCCATGCGGAACGGGGTGCGAAAACCGTTGCGCGTGTCGCGCGGGCGGTTGCCGGTGCGCGGCGTGTCCACCGTCAGCGTCAGCACCGGGCACTGCGCCGCCGCCGCCCGGTCGGCCAGCGCCAGCGCCTCGTCCACCGAGCCGGTGACGTAGAGCTGGAACCAGGCCCGCCCCTGCGAGCGCTCCATCAGCACCTCCACCGCCGTGGAGCCGGCCGTCGACACCCCCAGCGGAAAGCGCCAGCGCGCGGCCGCGTCGGCCAGGGCGAGGTCGGTGCCCGGGCCGGCCAGGTTGCACATCCCCATGGGCGCGCAGCCGAAGGGCAGGCCCAGCTCCTGCCCGAGCAGGCGCACCGTCAGGTCGCCCACCGGCGGGTCGACCAGCACGCGCGGCATCAGCGTCACGGCATCGAACACCGCGGTGTTGCGCGCCAGCCCCACCTCGCGCCCGGCCGCGCCATCGATGAAATCGAAGACGACGCGCGGCAGACGCTTGCGTGCGGCGGCACGCAGGTCGGCGAAGGTGGGCAGGGGGTTGGGCTCGCTTTGCGGCATGGTCGGAAACGGAAGGCAAGGGTAGACGGGGCCCTGGCGGCGCAGCGGCCCGGCGGGTCGGCGTGGCGTCCTGCCCGCATCCATGGGGCCGCTCACCCCTCCATCTGTTTCTGGAACACCAGCCCCGCGTGCTCGCGCAGCGCATGGAAGCGGATCTTGGGCCAGTTGTCCTGCATCGCGCGCAGCTCGCCGGCGTATTCGAGCAGCACGCAGGGCGCGTCCACCGCGTCCAGCGCCACACGGTGGTCGTTGCCGTCGATGAAGCGCTTGAGCTCACGCTCGTCGGCGGCCGGGCCGTCGCCGGTGTCGGCCGTGACCCAGCGCGCGACGTTGTAGCGCGCCGGCATGATGCGCGCCTTCACGCCGTACTCGTGTTCCAGGCGGTGCGCCACCACCTCGAACTGCAGTTGCCCCACGGCGCCCAACAGCAGCACGCTGCCGGCCACCGGGCGGAAGACCTGGATCGCACCTTCCTCGCCAAGCTGCGTCAGCCCGGCGCGCAACTGCTTGGTGCGCAGCGGGTCGGCCACCTCGACCGAGCGGAACATCTCAGGCGCGAAGAAGGGCAGGCCGGTGAACTGCAGCGCCTCGCCCTCGGTCAGCGTGTCGCCGAGTTGCAGCACGCCGTGGTTGGGGATGCCGATGATGTC
>CAZFVH010000144.1:0-11231 GCA_964522465.1 uncultured Rubrivivax sp.
TGGCCAAGCGCGCCGGCTACACCGCCGTCATCAGCCACCGCTCGGGCGAGACCGAGGACTCCACGATCGCCGACATCGCGGTGGGCACCAACGCCGGCCAGATCAAGACCGGCTCGATGTCGCGCAGCGACCGCATCGCCAAGTACAACCAGCTGCTGCGCATCGAGGAAGACCTGGGCGACATCGCCCACTACCCCGGTCGCAAGGCCTTCTACAACCTGCGCTGACGTCAACCGGCTCGGCCTGTCCTGCCCTCCACTGCGTCCCTGTTTGCCATGCGCCCCAAGATCCGCTGGGCCACGGTCGTCCTGGCCGTGTTGCTGCTGCTGGTGCAGGCCGACCTCTGGCTCGGTCGCGGCAGCCTGCCCCACCAGTGGCGCCTCGAGCAGGAACTGGCGGCGCAGCGGGAGCTCAACGCGCAGGCGCGCGGGCGCAACGACCAGCTCGCGGCGGAGGTCGCCGACCTGCGTGAAGGCCTGGAGATCGTCGAGGAGCGCGCGCGCGCCGACCTCGGGATGATCCGCCCGAACGAGATCCTGGTTCAGGTGTCGGGGGGCCGTTGACACCGGGCGATGCAGGCCCGGCGCTGCGCATGGCGGCGGCGATGGGCGACGGCGCAAAAACGGGTACGCAGGCCATGGCGGCACGTGGCCCACGCCCGGACGGCGCACACCAGCCCTTGTGCATCGTCGTGGTGGGCGCAGAACCGGACGCCGTGCGGCACCTGAGCTGCGAACTCGAGCGTCGCATCAACAGCGCCACCGGTCTGACGGTCCACCGAGGCAATCGCCCCGACGGCCTGGAGGCGGCTATGGCGTCTAGCGCGGAGGTCGTGATCTTCGAGAACCTGCCGGCCCCCAGAACCCCCGAATCACCCCCTGGAAGAGCGCTGCGCCCGCAGGAACACCCCGAGTCGCTCGACGTTTCTGCCACGTCCACGGCAGGCGGGCCGGGCGCAGCCCAGCCCTGGGGGTGCCCTCGCACATCCATCGTGGACCTGGTCCTGCTGTGCCGGGACGGCGGCGGCAACAGCGCAGTCGACGCGGTCCAGGCCACCAGGTCGCCGCGGGGTGGACCGCGATCGATTGCGGCCTGCAGGTCGGAAGATCACTGGCGTGAGCGGCTGATCGGCCTGGGGATGGACTGGTGCGCCGTCGGCGGTCCGACCGGCGATGCGGTCGAGCAGGCCATGGATGCACTGGCCCCTTTGCTTCGGGTGCGCTCGCACCCCGGTGCCGGACTCTTCACCCGTCTGGCCGAGCGCAACGCCCAACAGGCTGCGCGCGCGTGGCGCTGCGCCGACTGCGACGACCCGGATTGCGAGCACGCGCTGCGCAGCGCCCGGCCGGGCGGACACTCGAACCTCCCGGGCTGACCGGTTTGAGCCTTCATTCCATGCAGCAGACGCTACGCCACTTCCTGATCGGGCTGTCCATCGGGGCAGCCAACGTGATCCCTGGTGTGTCGGGAGGCACGATCGCACTGCTGATGGGGGTCTACGGGCGCCTGCTCGGCGCCATCGGGCACCTGACGGACGAACCGCTGCGCCACTTGCGTGCGCGTCGATGGCGCCAGGCTTGGGTCGCCGCCGACGGGCCCTTCCTCGCCGTGCTCGGTGCAGGGATGCTGGTCAGCATCTTCACCTTCGCACGCCTGTTCGAATGGCTGCTGCGCAGGCGCGAGGTCGAGACCATGGCCTTCTTCTTCGGGCTGATCCTGTTGTCGATCTTCTATGTGGGCCAGGGCGTGAGGCACTGGCGCGCCGATCGCCTGATCGCCTTGCTGGCGGGCGCAGCGGTGGCCGCCGGTGTGGCGCTGCTGGCCCCGGCCTCGGAGAACCCGGACCCGGTCTACGTCTTCGTCTGCGGCGTGATCGCCGTGGCGAGCATGATCCTGCCAGGCTTGTCCGGCTCCTTCGTGCTGCTGATGATGGGCAACTATGCGCTGGTGCTCGGCGCCGTGGGACACCTGCATTGGCCGGTACTGATCCCGATGACCCTGGGCTGCGCGGTGGGTCTCCTGGGCTTCTCGCGCCTGCTGGATTGGGTGCTGAAACGTTGGCGCGACATGACGCTGGCGCTGATGACGGGCTTCGTCCTCGGGTCTCTGGCCGTCATCTGGCCCTGGAAGCACAAGGCCACTGCGCAGATCACCCGCGCCGACGGCGGCGCCAAGACCGTGGTCACCGGCTTCGACTGGCACCTGCCCGACGCCAGCGTCTCGACCGCCATCGCGCTGGCCCTGATGGGGCTGGGCGCGCTGACCGTGTGGCTGCTGGAGACCCGGGTCGGGCGTATGGGCACCCCGCCCTCCGACACCCGTCCCGAGCCGGAGACGCGTCAGGGTTGACACGCACCATGGCAGTGTGACCGCCAAAGGGCAGCCCACGGATCGGCGTGCGCAACCGCAGGGACGACGGCGGCGCAACCGCAAGGGCGACGCTCGCGGAACGCTTTGGTGTGCGGCCGATCAGAAGAATACCTCCCCTTTCGACGAGCCATCGTGCGCACCGATCCTGCCCCGACACGCCCTCAGAACGCCCAGTCCCCCTGGCGCAGACGCCTGGTGACCGCGGCAGTTGTCGCCGCCCTCGGTGCCTTCGCCTGGAGTCAATTGCCCGACGGCAGTTATCCGACCGACCTGTCGAGCATCGGTGCAGGCCGGCCGGCAGTCGTGCTGACCATGGAGAGCCACTATCTGGAAGGTGCCTCGGTCATGCACCTGATGCACGACGTGCGCGACGAGTTCGGCCACTCGGTGCATTTCCTGGTGGCGTCACTGTCCCGCCCTGACGGCCGCGACTTCGCCGCGCGGCACGGGGCCATCGACGGCACGGTGGTGTTGTTCGACGCACGCGGCCAGCGCGTGGCGACGCTGCGATCGCCGCAATCGTCAGACGAGATGCGGCGGGCGGTGCGGAGCGCGTTCGGGTTGTGAGCCGGCCAAGGCGACGCAGCCTTCGCAGCGACTTTCGACAGGGCCCTGGCGAACGGCGATGAGGCATCACCCCCCGATCAGTTGATGGCCAACGGTGGCCGGCCGGATGCTGCAGCCGCCCTCGCCAGCCCCCCCTGCAGCGACACATCATGACAGCCTTGCACACGGTCACCCCGCCCGACGTCGACGTCCTCGCCTTCGATATCTTCGGCACCGTCGTCGACTGGCACGGCAGCATCGCACGCGAGGTCTCGCGCGATTTCCCGGGCATCGACGCCGATGCCTTCGCGACGGCGTGGCGCGCCGGCTACAAACCGGCGATGGCGCGGGTCATGCGTGGCGAGCAGGGGTGGACGCTGATCGACGACCTGCACCGCGGCATCCTCGACGAGATCCTGCCGCGCTTCGGACTCGGCCACCTGGACGAAGCCCGGCGCCGGCACCTGAACCGCGTCTGGCACCGGCTGGACCCCTGGCCCGACACGGCGGCCGCGCTGCGCCGCTTGCGCAGCAAGTACCTGATCTGCACCCTGTCCAACGGCAACCTGGGTCTGCTCGCGCGTTTGTCCCACCACGGCGGGCTGGCCTGGGATTGCGTCCTCAGTGCCGAGGTGTTCCGCGCCTACAAGCCCGACCCGGCCACCTATCTGGGCGTGGCACGGGTGTTCGATGTGGCGCCGCAGCGCGTGATGCTCGTGGCTGCCCACCACGACGACCTGGCCGGCGCACGCGGCTGCGGCCTGCGCACCGCCTACATCGAGCGGCCGCTGGAATTCGGCACGACGCGGCTGAACGATGTGTCGCCGCAGCCGGGCAACGACTTGCACTGCGTCGATCTGCACGCGCTGGCAGACCGGCTGGGTTGCGGCTGAAGGGCTGCCGGTTCGGCACCTCCGAAAGCCTTGCCGACCGACATCCCCTGTCCGACCGGGACGCAGGCCGAGGCGCCCCAGTCGCGGGCACCGCGGATGGGACGCGTCAACCGTGCTGCGACATCTCGCTCGCGTGCCAGCCACCCAGTACCCGGCGTGACCACCAGGCCATCAGCAAGAACAGCGCCACGCCGGTCAGCGAGATCAGGAACAGCGCGGCGAACATGCGCGGGATGTCGAGCTGGAAGCCGGCCTGCAGGATCTGGTAGGCCAGGCCCGCCCCGCTGCCGCCCGTGCCGGCGACGAACTCGGCCACCACGGCGCCAATCAGCGACAGGCCGCTGGAGATGCGCAGGCCACCGAAGAAGTATGGCAGCGCGCTTGGGATGCGCAGTCGCCACAGCGTCTGCAGCCGGCTGGCGCGATTCATGCGGAAATAGCTCTGCAGATCGGGGTCGACGCTGCGCAGCCCGAGCGTGGTGTTGGAGATGATGGGAAACAGCGCCACCAGCGCCGCGCACACCACCATCGCCCCGGTGGGGTTGCGCACCCAGATGATGATCAGCGGCGCCACGGCGACGATGGGCGTCACCTGCAGCAGAATGGCGTAGGGGAAGAAGGCGGTCTCGATCGTGCGGCTCTGCACGAAGAGGAAGGAGATCGCCACGCCCACCACGGTGGCCAGCACGAAGGCCAGCACCGTGACCTTGACGGTGACCCACAGCGCCAGCATGAGTTGGCCGAAGTTGGCCACCAGGGTCTCCACCATCAGCGCCGGCGAGGGCACTAGGTAGTGCGGCAGTTCCAGCCCGGTGACCAGGCCCTGCCAGCCGCCCACCAGCACCACGGCCACCAGCAGCGGGTAGAGAACACGCTGCAGACGCTGCTTGTGCGCCGACGGACTCTTGCGGGCGGGACGCGGCCTGCGTGCTGGCGCCGGGGCCTCAGAACTCATGTCAAGCCCACCTCAGCGCAGAGCAGCTACATCACCACTGGCGCTGCGCAGGCTGTCCTGCAGGCGCCGGGCATGGCGGCTGAAGTCGGTGGAGACCATGAAGTCGGGCAAGCGCGGATAGGGCTCGGCGATGCGCAGCTCGTCGACGATGCGCCCGGGCCGGGCGGCCATCATCACCACACGCGTGGAGAGGAAGACCGCCTCGTGGATGGAGTGGGTGACGAAGACCACCGTCAGCCCCTTCTTCTGCCACAGCTCGAGCAGCTCGCCATCGAGCTTGTGGCGCGTGATCTCGTCCAGCGCGCCGAAGGGCTCGTCCATCAGCAGCAACTGAGGCTCGGTGACGAGGGCGCGCGCGATCGACACGCGCATCTGCATGCCGCCCGACAGCGCGTTGGGCAGGGCCTGGGCGAAGCGCTCCAGGCCGACGAGGACCAGCGCCTCGCGCACGCGCTCGTCGCTCTCGCGCCGGGGGCGGCCGTCCAGGTCCAGCGGCAGGCGCACATTGGTCTGGACGTCGGCCCAGGGCATCAGGGTCGGGGCCTGGAAGACGAAGGCCAGTTTCTTGGGCAGGCGCGCGCCCATGCCGGTGGGCTGGCCCCACAGCAGGATCTCGCCGGCGTCGCCCTCCAGCAGGCCGGCGATCATCTTCAGCAGCGTGCTCTTGCCGCAGCCCGAGGGCCCGAGCAGCGTGACGAACTCGCCCTCCTCGATGCGCAGGTCCACTGGCTGCAGCGCGTGCGTGCCGTTGGGGTAGGTCTTGTCGGCGCCCCTGACATCGACAGCCGCCGCCGCGTGCGTCACGGCAGGACCTTGACCGCGTTGACGATGTCGAGGGTATAGGTGCTCGCGAAGTTCACCTTGGCGGGATCGATCACCCCGGAGGCGACCATCAGGTCGTAGCTGGCGCGCAGACGGGTCTCGGTCATCGTACCGATGCCCTGGATGGCGGCGTCGCCGCCGGTGACGAAGCCGAGCTCGCGCAGCTTGCCCACGCTGTAGTCCAACTGCTCTTGCGTCATGTTGGGGTTGGCCTTGCGGATCAGCTCGTTGCCCGGCGCAGGGTTCTGGAGATAGCTCCTCCAGCCCTCCATCGTGGCCCGGACGAAAGCGGTCACCGCCTTGCGGCGCTCGTTCACGGTCTTCTCCATGCAGGCCACGGTGGTGCTGTAGGCCGGGTAGCCGTGGTCGGACAACAACAGCACGTTCACCTTGACGCCCTGCTTCTGTAGCGCGAAGGGCTCGGAGGTCAGCAAGCCCTGCATGACGGAGTTCCGGTCGGCGACGAAGGGCTGGATGTTGAAGGTGTAGGGCCGCACCTGCGCATCGGTCAGCCCGTATCTGGCCTTCAGCCAGGGCCAGAAGGTGCGGTGCGAGGCCGCGCCGATGAAGAGGGTCTTGCCCTTCATCTCGCCGAAGGACTTCACATCCTCGTGCGCGATCAGCACCTGCGGGTCTTTCTGGAAAACCGAGGCCACGGTCATCACCGGCACACCGCTGTTGCGCGCCAGCAGCATGCCCATGTCGGTGCTCATCATGCAGTCCGCCTGGCCCGCCACCATCATCTGCAGGCTGTTGAGCTGCGGGCCGCCCATCTTGACCGTCACGTCCAGCCCGGCCTTGGCGTACAGCCCGGTGGCCAGCGCCTGGTAGAAGCCGCCGTGCTCGGCCTGTGCAAACCAGTTGGTCTGGTAGGTGAACTTCTCCAGGGCATGGGCCGGCGCGGCCGCCCATGCCAGGGCCGACAGGCCGATGGTGGCGGCAAGTCGGGTCGTCATCGGAATCTTGCTCATCGGGCTTTCCTCGGGGGAAACTCAAAAGGGGCAGGAGGCACGAGGGCGACAGTGTCGGCGAGATCACCCCATGACGCTGGCGAGGGCCTGCGGCACCTCACACGCGCGAGAAGTACTCGGTCCGCTCGAAGGCCTCGCGGTCCTGCGCCTGCTCCCAGCGCCGCCACTCCGCGCGCTTGACGTGCAGGTAGTGGGACACGAACGCCGTGCCCAGCGCCTGCGTCAGCACCGTGTCCTCTTCCAGGGCGTGCACTGCCTGGTCCAAGCGGGTGGGCAGGGGCTGCGCACCGGGGGCATAGGGCGCCTCGGTGGCGCGGGGCGGGCGCAGCCCGCGCTCGATGCCGTCCAGCCCTGCGCAGGCCTGGGCGGCAATGTACAGATAGGGGTTGGATGCCGGCTCGCCGAGGCGGTTCTCGACCCGCGTGCCCGCGTCGCCGCAGGCGCCGACCACGCGCAGCATCGCCCCACGGTTGTCCCGGCCCCACAGCACCGACTGCGGCGCCAGCGCGTTGGGGCGGAAGCGCCCGTAGCCGTTGATCGTCGGCGTGCACAGCAGCGCCATGCCGCGCGCGTGGGCCAGCAGGCCCGCCAGATGCTGCTGGCCCAGCAGCGAAAGCGTGTGCGCCGCCTCCAGCGCATCGGCCCCGGGCTCGGGCGCCGGCCTGGCGAAGCGGTTGTGGCCGTCGGCCAGGTCCACCAGCGAGTGGTGCAGGTGCCAGCCGCTGGACATGATCTGCGGGAACGGCGGCCGGCACACGAAGCTCGCAAGGTAGCCGGCGCGGCGCAGCGCCTGCTTGACCGCACTGCGGAACAGCGCCATGTCGTCGGCCGCCTGCAGCGCGTCCACGGCATCGAAGACGGCCTCGAACTGGCTGGGGCCCATCTCGATCTCGACCGAGCTCAGCGGCAGGCCCAGCCCCTGCGCCGTGTGCTGGACGATGCGCAGGGCCTCGTCGGACAGGTCGGCCCAGGCCTCGGACAACAGGTGGTAGCCCGGATGCAGCATCTGCACCGCAGGCGGTTCACCCGGCCAGGCGGCGCGTGCGGGGTCGAGCTGCGCCGCCGCGTCGGTGATCCGGTAGATGTGGAACTCGACTTCCAGCCCGCAGCGCAGGCCCAGGCCACGCGCGGCCAGGCGTGAGAGCGCGCGCTGCAGCACCCGGCGCGGGTCCAGCCCCACCGGTCGGCCGTCGGCAAACCAGGGGTCGGCGCGCACCCAGGCCGTGCCAGGCGCCCAGGGCAGCAACCGCAGGCTGGCAGGGTCGGGCAGCCACTGCAGGTTGTCGCCCTGCCCGAAGCCCGGCAAGCCCGCGGTGCCGCCCGGCTCGAACACCGGGTAGGCAGTGCGGTCGGCGCTGTCCTTGAGCATCAGCGTGCTGACCCAGCCGATGCCGTCGCGCAGCGCGCGGCGCGCCGCCCCGGGGGTCAGCGTCTTGCAGCGCATCTGCCCGTGCAGGTCGCACCAGGCCAGGCGGATGCGCTCGACGCCCTCCCCAGCCAGACGCCGGTCGAAGGCCTCGATGGCGCGCTCGCGGGCGTCGTCGTGGACGCCACAGCGTTCGGCGAAAGAGGTCATGGCAAGGCCGCCGTCGTGGTCGTCGTCGGGCCCACCGCCGGCCCTGCACTCGCCCAGCCACAGGCCGCGCGACGCGCGGCGACGCGGTCGCGCCACCAGGTCGGCCACTGGCCGGCCGGAGCGATGCCGTCGACCGTGTCGGGGCCGAGCATCTGCGCCGCCTGCGCCGCATCGGCCACCCCGGGCGCCGCACCACCGGCCTCGACCGCATCGATGGCCTCGAGCAGCAGGCGGCGGTGTGCCGCGATGACCTTGTCGGTGCTCGCCAGGTGCTCGCGCGTGCGGTCCTGGATCGGCCCCATGCCCTCCACCGCCCACTGGTCATGGACGTTGATGTCGTCCTCGCCCATGCCCAGGTAGGTGCGGCTGCGCTGCTCCAGCGGGTCGTAACCCCAGTCGTTGTGGCGCCCGGCCCGCGGCGCGTAGTCCGGCGGCGGGATGTGGCGAGCCCGCTGCTGACGCATCGCGGCGTGGTCCACCGGGCCGGCGAAGCTGGTGAACACCGCCACCCACCAGGTGTGGGTGTCGTCGATCGGCACGTGCATCTGCGTGATCGTCATCGTCTCCGACAAGGGGATCACGAAGGTGTGGGGGAAGATGTCCTGCGTCACCCGCACGTGCGTCAGCTCGGCGGTCATCGGCCGCAGCGTGGTCAGCTGCAGCCCCCAGGGCTGGCGCTCGAAGCGGATGTCCGGCCGGTGGAACTCCCGCATGATGCGCGTCATCGGCCAACGCTGCCCGTCGAACTCGCCGCTGCTCGCGCTGCGGAACTGCTTGCCCGCCGCGTTGTCACCGACGGCCTCGAGCGTCTCATCCTCGAAGAACCGGTGCAGGAAGGACGTATGCGCCGGGTCGATGCCGACCTCGAAGGCCTGCAGCCAGTTGCAGCGCCACAGGCCCTTGTAGGCAAAGGTGTGCGTGGCTGGTGCGACGAAGGCATCGAAGGCCGGGAACGGCGGCGGCGTCGATCCCTCCTCGCCGAACCAGCCGAACAGCACGCCGCTGCGCTCGACCACCGGGTAGGCACGCTGGCGGATGCGATCGCACAGACGGCTGCCCGTCGGCTCGGCCGGGGTGTCGAGGCAGCGGCCCGCGACATCGAACTTCCAGCCGTGGAAGGGGCAGCGCAGGCCGTCACTCTCATGGCGCGCGTAGGCCAGGTCGGCGCCCCGGTGCGGGCAATCCCGATCGATCAGCCCCCAGCGGCCCTGCGCATCGCGAAACAGCACCATGTCCTGCCCAAGCAGCCGCACCGCCTTGACCGGCCGCACCGCCATGCGCGCGTCGACCGAGGGGTCGAATTCCTCGACCAATGCCACCGGCTGCCAGTAGCGTCGCAGCAGCGCGCCCGCCGCCGTGCCCGGCCCGATGCGGGTGAGTCGCTCGTTGAGGTCTGCCTTCATGCGCGGGTCGTCCTGAATCCCAAGGCAGACATCCTATCGGTAGCGCGGCGTGCAGGTCGGCCCGGCGGGTCAAGCCGGGGACACCCAGTCTTCCAGCCGCAGGCCGGCCACCCGACGAAACTCGCGGACATTGTGGGTCACGAGCGTCGCGCGCTGCGCGAGTGCGTGGCACGCGATCCAGAGATCGTTCGCGCCGATGGGCGTGCCGGCATCCTTCAGCCGAGTGAACTCCTCGGCATAGTGCTGGCAGATCGCCGGACCTGTCGGGTACAAGACCGCGACCTGGCGGGTCAAAGCCTCCAACCTTCGCAGCACCTCCGCCTTGCGGATGCTCCGCTGGGCGCCCTTCAGCAACTCGGCCCAGGTGATGAACGACATGCACAACCTGGCATCTTCGGGCAGCGCATCGACGCGCTGTGCGACGGCCTGCGGCTGGTGCTTGATCAGGTAGATCAGGATGTTCGTGTCGAGCAGGTAGATCACAGTGCCTCGCGGTCCTGGAGGGACTGCGGGTCGGCCCTCTGCGCCTCGAGCGCCGCCACGAAGTGCTCATCGACATCGCCGACGCCCCGCAAGGCCTCGAGCAACGCCGCGCCGCGCGCGATCCGCAGGGGGCGGATCACCAGATCGCCCCACTCGTTGCGCTCGATGCTGACCCGGTCGGTGTCGAGCCGGAACTCCGCCGGGATGCGCACGGCCTGGCTGTTGCCGTTGTTGAAGACACGGGTGACGAGACTTTCCACAACGACCCCTTGTGTGTACATCTATGTGGGTATTCTCCGACAGGACTCGCCCGTCTGCACGCAGGTGCGCGGGTACGCGATCAACCGATCACGCAAGCTTTCGGCGCGTAGAGCTTGCGGCGGCAGATCCTGGGGGAACTCGCCCTGGGGCACACCGTGAAACGGCCGACAGCTGGGCCACCACTGTCCCGGAATGAAAAAACCCCCGGTTCGTCAAACAAACCAGGGGTTCTTGGAGAGACTACCCTCCGCCGTGGCAGCGTCCGGCGGGACCCGGGACGGACACCGTCCATCCCGTCAGGCATACTCACATGTGATCGATCATCACCTGCCCGAAGCCCGAGCAGCTCACCTGCGTGGCGCCTTCCATCAGGCGTGCGAAGTCGTAGGTCACCTTCTTGCTGAGGATGGCCTTTTCCATCGAGCTGATGATCAGGTCGGCGGCTTCCTTCCAGCCCATGTGGCGCAACATCATCTCGGCCGACAGGATCTCGGAACCCGGGTTGACGTAGTCCTTGCCCGCGTACTTGGGCGCGGTGCCGTGTGTGGCCTCGAAGCAGGCCACGGAGTCGGACATGTTGGCCCCCGGGGCGATGCCGATGCCACCCACCTGCGCCGCCAGCGCGTCGGAGACGTAGTCGCCGTTGAGGTTCAGCGTGGCGATCACGCTGTACTCGGCCGGGCGCAGCAGGATTTGCTGCAGGAAGGCGTCGGCGATGACGTCCTTGACGATGATGTCCTTGCCCGTCTTCGAGTTGCGGAACTTGCACCACGGCCCGCCGTCGATCTCGACCGCGCCGAACTCGCGCTTGGCCAGCGCGTAGCCCCAGTCACGGAAGCCCCCTTCGGTGTACTTCATGATGTTGCCCTTGTGCACGAGCGTCACGCTGGGCTTGTCGTTGTCGATCGCGTACTGGAAGGCCTTGCGCACCAGGCGGTCGGTGCCTTCGAT
>CAZFVH010000145.1:0-4512 GCA_964522465.1 uncultured Rubrivivax sp.
TGTCGTTGATGGTGTAGTTGCGCACGTGGCCCATGTGCAGCTTGCCGCTGGGGTAGGGCAGCATGCTGCAGGCGTAGAACTTGGGCCGGGAGGCGTCCTCGGTGACGCGGTAGACGTCGCGGGCGCGCCAGGAGGCCTGCACCGCCGATTCGACCTCGGCGGGGTTGTATTTGTCGTTCATCGGGAAATTGTAGGAGCCGGGGGGGGGGCGGCGCCGCGGTCCGGACCGCAGCCGGGCTGCCCTTGCGAAGGTCCGTGGCCGAGCCCGGGCTACAGGCCCAGCACGTCTTCCATGCCGAACAGCCCGTGGGCGCGGCTGGCGAGGAAGCGCGCCGCCCGCAGGCTGCCCTGCGCGTAGCCTGCGCGGCTGCTGCTGCGGTGGGTGATTTCGATGCGTTCGCCGGTGCCGGCGAACAGCACCGTGTGGTCGCCGACGATGTCTCCGCCGCGGATCGTCGAGAAGCCGATCGTCGACGGGTCACGCTCGCCGGTGTGGCCTTCGCGCGCGTAGACCGCGCAGTCCTTCAGGTCCCGGCCGAGAGCTGCAGCCAGGACCTCACCCATCTTCAAGGCGGTCCCGCTGGGCGCATCGACCTTGTGCCGGTGGTGTGCTTCGATGACCTCGATGTCGTAGCCCTGGTGCAGTGCGCGCGCGGCCACGTCCAGCAGCCGCAGCACCACGTTGACCCCGACGCTCATGTTCGGCGCCATCACGACGGCGTGCTCGCGGGCATGCTCGGCGATCGCGTCCTTCTCGGCTTCGGAGAAGCCGGTGGTGCCGATCACCGCCTTGACGCCGTGGCGTGCGCAGGCCTGCAGGTGCGCCATCGTCCCCTGTGGACGGGTGAAGTCGATCAGCACCTCGGCGCCTGCCAACGCGGTGTCGAGATCCGCGGTGACGCTGACGCCGCTGTGGCGGCCCAGGAAAGCAGCGGCGTCCTGGCCGATGGCCACGCTGTCCGGCAGGTCGAGCGCGCCGTGCAGCCGCAGGTCGTTGCTGCTCAGCACCGCTTCGATCAGCATCCTGCCCATGCGGCCGCTGCTGCCGGCGATGGCGATCTTCATCTGGGCTCCAGAGGGGGGAACTCGCGTCGCGGCGGTGCGGCAGCAGGAGAAGGCGCGGCCGGCGTGTTCGCCGCCGCAGACCTGGCGGCGAGCGCGTCACGCTGCTCCGGCGTCAACTCCAGGACCGGCGGTGCCTGTCGTGAGGGGCGCACCGGATCGATGGCCGCCACGAAGGCCGATTCCGAGGGCAGGTCTTCCGGGACGTCCAGCCGCTCCAGCACATCGCCCTGGAACCACGCCACGACATTGCGACGCTGGGCCGGCGTGCCCTCGCGCCGGATCGTGAAGATGTAGTCCCAACGATCGGCGTGAAAGGGATCGGCCAGCATCGGAGAGCCGAGCACGGCGCGCACCTGCTGGCGCGTCATCCCCGGGCGCACGGCCTGTGCCTGCTCGGCGGTGATGACGTTGCCCTGAACGATGTCGATCCGGTAAGGCTGCAGCCGGGCGACTACCTCACGACCCAGCACGTCGGCGCGGTCGGTGACCTGCTGCACCGATGCACACCCTGACAGACCGACCAGTGCCAAGAGAGCAACGATCGCCTTGTCCTTGCACCGCGAAAATCGGCCACAGATCCCTATCATCCAGTTATTCTAGGGGCGGGCTCGAGCCCGCACGAATCTTGCCGTCACCGATGAGCCGAGCCGAAGAACTCAAGAGCAGTGGACTCAAGGCCACGTTGCCCCGCCTGAAGGTCCTCGAGGTCTTCCAGCGCGGGGAGCGTCGCCACATGAGCGCCGAGGATGTCTATCGCATCCTGATCAATGAAGGCGCTGACATCGGTCTGGCCACGGTTTATCGCGTGCTGATGCAGTTCGAGCAAGCGGGCTTGCTGCGCCGCAGCAATTTCGAGTCCGGCCGTTCGGTCTTCGAATTGGACGAAGGCCATCACCACGACCACCTCGTGTGTCTGACTTGCGGCCGGGTCGAGGAGTTCTACGACGCCGAGATCGAACAGCGACAGCGGCTCGTCGCCCAGGAGCACGGGTTCACCTTGCAGGACCACAGCCTGGCCTTGTACGCCGTGTGCACCAAAGCCGACTGCGAATACCGCAGACGCTGAGACCCGTCGGGGCGGGCATCGACCCGGACCGGCGCGGAGTGTTCGCGCTCAGGTCCGCGTCGCCCGCCCGGACGACGCCCCTTGCTGCCGAGCCGTGCCATCGTCGGAGCCCTGGCTGTGTGGCCGCCCGGTCGCAGGACGTTCGGGAGCCGCTTCCGGGCACGGCGGAAATCGTTCGGTCCCTGAGCCCACTGGCCCTCAGTCTCGTGGGGGGCTTTCCAGGGCGCGCTGATGGCGCTCGATGAACTCCCGGTACGTGTCGATGCCGCGCAACTGCAGGATGGTGTTGCGCACCGCGGCCTCCACCAGCACCGCCAGGTTGCGTCCCGCGTCGACGGCGATCACCACCTTGCGCACCGGCATGCCCAGCACATCCTCGAACAGGGGCTCGTGCGGCAGTCTTTCGAAGTCGCGTTCCATCGTCTCCTTGCGTACGAGGTGGACGATCAGTTTCAGCCGCATCTTGCGGCGCACGGCCGTCTCGCCGAAGATGGCCTTGATGTCGAGCAGCCCGATGCCCCGGACTTCGAGCAGGTTCATCAGCAGTTCGGGGCAGCGGCCCTCGATCGCGTCCTGCGAAATCCGGTAGAAGTCGACCGCGTCGTCGGCCACCAGGCCGTGTCCACGCGAGACCAGCTCCAGACCGAGCTCGCTCTTGCCCAGGCCGGACTCACCAGTCAGCAGCACGCCCATGCCCAGGATGTCCATGAACACGCCATGCCGCGTGGTGCGCTCGGCAAACACCTGCCCGAGATAGGCGCGGATCGCATCGATCACCTGGCCGGCCGATTCCCGGGTGACGAACAGCGGGATCTCGGCCCGCTCACACATGGCGACCAGCCGCGATGGGGGGGTCTGCCCGTCGGCGACGATCACCAGCGGTGGCTCCAGCGTGACGATGCGCGCGATGCGTCGCTCCAGGTCCTCGGGTGTGGAGGCGTCCAGATACGCCACCTCCCGACGCCCGACGATCTGCACTCGATAGGGGTGGATGTAGTTGAGGTAGCCGACCAGATCGGCTGCCGAGCGCGCGTCGAGCACGGCAGCGTCGGCGAAGTGGCGTTCCGGATGGGCATGGCCCGCCACCCATTGCCATTGCAGCGTCTCGCGCTGCGCGTCGAACAGCGCTTCGGCGCTGATCAGTCGGGGTTTCACGCCACGGTCTTCAGCGGCTGCCAGCCGCTGAGCAGGCGGTGCAGCCCCGCACTGTCGGGCTCCGTCTTCAAGCGTTCGCGCAGGCTGCGGTCCGACAGCAGTTCGGCGATCTCGGACAGGATCTCGAGATGGCGTTGTGTGGCCGCCTCCGGCACCAGCAGGAAGATCAGCAGCGACACGGGCTCGTCGTCCGGCGCGTCGAAGGCGATCGGCTGGCGCAGACGCAGCACGGCCGCCAGCGGGTTCTTCAAGCCCTTGATCCGGCCGTGTGGGATCGCCACGCCATGACCCAGCCCCGTGGAGCCCAGGCGCTCACGAGCGAACAGGTTGTCGCTGACGATGCCGCGGGCGATCGCGTGCTGGTTCTCGAACAGCAGGCCTGCCTGCTCGAAGACACGCTTCTTGCTGGAGGCGTCCACATCGACCAGCACGTTGCTGGCGGGCAGGATGGCGGCAAGACGGTTCATGCGTACGGAGCCGGTACCGCGCCTGACCAAGAGGCCAGCGCCAGCCGGTGGAGCACTGTCACAGGGATGGCGATTATGGGGGGAATCGATTTGCGTGCATGCAAGTCCCGCACGATCGCCAGGATGTGTGCCGACGTGGCACCGGCCACACCCTGTCGTGCGGCAGGTGCCGGCCGCAGCGGCCCGCCGGTGGACACGGCAGGCCCGCGGATTCGACGAGTTCAGTTCAACTCGACGTCCATGCGCTTGGCCGAGGCGTGGTGGTGGTCCTGAACCCGATCCTTGTGGCGCACGACCTGACGGTCGAGTTTGTCCATCAACTGGTCGATCGCGGCGTAGAGGTCTTCGTGGGCATGCTCGACGAAGATGTCGCGGCCCTTGACGTGCAGCGTCACCTCGGCCTTCTGTCGCTTGTCCTTCTCCTTCAGATTCTCCACAGACAACAGCACGTTCACGTCGACCACCTGGTCGAAGTGCCGCGTCACGCGATCGAGCTTGGTGACCACGTAGGCCCGCAGAGCGGGCGTGACGTCGAGATGGTGACCGCTGATGTTGAGATTCATCCATTCCTCCTTTCGGCGCATGCGCCTGGGTGGGTCTCGAAGGTCCCGTGACGCGCAGACTGCCACGCCCCGGTCTGGTGCAGTTTGCGCCTGTTTCTGGAGACTGACAAGCCTTGTCGCCTGCGCCGCAGGGTGTATGCCGGGGCCGGCCATCCTCGCCCAAGCCCACGCCGCCACGCCGCCACGCCGCCACGCC
>CAZFVH010000145.1:4612-11143 GCA_964522465.1 uncultured Rubrivivax sp.
CCACGCCGCCACGCCGCCACGCCGCCACGCCCGACGCAGGCCGCCGCGAGGGCGCGGCCGGGTGTCGTGACGGGTCTTCAGCGTCAGTCGCGCTCGCCGCGTGCCGGGCGAGCGCCGGGGGCTGTCAATGCAGCACGAGCAGCGGCAGGCGGCTGCCGGCCAGCACGGCCTTGGTCTGCGAGCCGAACAGGAATTCGCCGAAGGCGCCGCGGCCGTGGGTGACCATCACGATCATGTCGCAGCCTTGCGCCTCCGCGGTGTCGATGATCGCGCGGTCCACCCGGGGGACCTGGTCGAAGAATCCCCGGAAGGGCACCCCGGCGGCGCGTGCCGCGGCCTCGAACTGCGCGAGCACCGGGCGGGCGTGGGCGGCGCTGGTGGCGTCGTGCTCGGCGATGTCGCGTTCGATCACCGAGGCACTGACCGGCCCCTGGTGCACGGGCGGTAGCGGCTCGGCGACGAATCCGGTGATCGAGGCGCCGAGCTGGCGTGCCAGCTCGATGCTGGCGCTGATGGCCTTGGCCGATAAGGTGCTGCCGTCGACCGGGACGAGAAGGTGCTTGTAGCTCATCGAACGACTCCTGGCGGTGCGCATTCGACCCGGACCCGAGCCGTCAGGCACGGCACCTCGGTCGGGCTTGCCGACACACCGTCCGACACGGTATCGTCGCGGGGTCGGCATGTCCTTGACCTGCTGCAAAAGGATCTCATCGGGCAGTGGATGGGCCGCTGCCCGGCCGGCATTTCCCGAGGAGGGCGATCGATGTCCCTGTCCCACCGGATGGCAACACCCGAGGTGCGTGATGCGCGCGGGCACTGGCATCCCGATCGTCCGATCGGCTTCGCCCCCCTGTTCGCCTGGCCGCCACGACCTCTTGCCACGCTGCGCTGGTTCGTGGGTATGCCGGGATTCCTGTGGCCGATGAACGCGCTGTGGCTCGGCACGGCGCTGCTGAGTTGGTACCTGCTGACGCCCCCGCTCGAATCGATGCGCCAGCTCGAGCCGGGATGGATCGCCGCCTTGATGCTGCGAAACTTCGCCCTGGTGGGCTTGCTGTTCGGCGGCCTGCACCTGTATCTGCATGTCTGGCGCTTCCAGGGCCAGCACCTGAAGTTCAGCCTCCGGCCGCTGGCGCGCGGTGACCGGCGTTTCTGGTTCGCAGATCAGGTGCGCGACAACATGGCCCGCACGCTGCTGGTGGGCGTGCCGACGATCAGCGTCTACGAGGCGACGACCTGGTGGCTGTGGGCCAACGGGCACCTGTCCTGGCTGGGGGGCGTCCTGGGAGTCGACCCGCAGACGGATCCGCTGACCTATTGGTCAGGCGTTGGGCTGATGCTGTTGCTGGCGCCCTTCATTCACGCAGTGCACTTCTACTTCGTGCACCGTCTGCTGCATTGGCGCCCTCTGTATCGCCGGGTGCACAGCGTGCACCATCTGAACGTCGAGGTCGGTCCGTGGTCCGGTCTCGCGATGCACCCGGTGGAGCAACTGCTCTACTTCTCCACCGTCGTGGTGCAGTGGGCGCTCGCGCTGCACCCGCTCAACGCGCTGTTTCAGATCTTCATCGCCGCCTTCAGCCCGGCGCTCGGCCACAGCGGCTTCGAGAAGCTGATGCTCGGCCGGCGCTTGGGGGTGGACAGCGGCAACCACTTCCACGACTTGCATCACCGCTATTTCGATTGCAACTACGGCGGCAGCCTGGTGCCGCTGGACCGGGTGTTCGGCAGCTTCCACGATGGCTCGCCGGCGGCGCATGAGACGATGCGGGCGCGCAGGTTGCGCGGCTGAGCGACGGCAGAGCGCCGAGGGGGTTGCAGCCGCGCGAGCCTGCCGGGTTCGGAGCGCTCTGCAGGGGCGAGCCGGCGGCCCGTCCGCCGGCCTGCCAGCCGTTGAAGCCACCGTACAGCAGTCGCGCGTTGTCGAAGCCGTCCAGGCGCAGCGTCATCGCCACCCGGGCGGCCAGGGCACGGGCGTTGCAGTTCAGGGGGATGGTCTTGTCGCGGGGCAGGGCCCACCCGATGAGGGCGCCCAGGGCCAAGGTCACCGCCAGGTTCAGGGCCACGGGGAGGCGGCGCAGTCGGGTGGCTTCGTTTCGGGAGTGGGTCGTCAGCCGTGGGGTGTGCGCCCTGGAATCGTCGATGCATCGCCACGCCCTGGCGTGGCGAGCAGACCGCCGCAACGGCGGCTCCTGTGCCCGCCGGCACGGGCCCGGCGCGTCGCGGCGGCTTGCCTGCTGGCGCTGTCGATCACTTGAACCCGACGCGGTCCAGCATCTGCTGCACCTGGACCTGGTTGCGGCCCACGGCGCTGATCGGGATCAGCTCGCTCTTGAAGCGGCCGCCCGTCATCGCCTTCAGCGCCGGGTTGTCGACGTTCAGACCGCTCGCGGCAGGCCATTCGTTGTTCGCATTGGCGAAGAATTCCTGCGCCTTCGGGCTGGCGAGGTATTCGAGGAACTTGATCGCGTTGTCCACGTTCCTGGCGTGTCGCGCCACGGCACCGCCGGCGACGTTGACGTGTGTACCCCATGACGACTGGTTCGGGAACACGACCCCGACCTTTTCGACGACCGCCTTGTCGGCCGGGACATTGGAGCGCATCAGCCGGGCGAGGTAATAGGTGTTGGTCACGGCGATGCTGCACTCGCCGGCGGCCACGGCCCTGATCTGGTCTGTGTCACCGCCCTTGGGCGCACGCGCCATGTTGCCCGCCATGCCGGCGAGCCAGGCCTCGGTGCGCGCGGCGCCCAGATGCTCGATCATCGAGCCGAACAGGCTGAGGTTGTAGGGGTGGGAGCCCGAGCGGATGCACAGCCGGCCCTTGTGCTTCGGGTCGGCGAGTTCCTCGTAGGTGTCGACGTCCTCGGCCTTGACGGTGGCCTTGTCGTAGACGACCACCCTGGCGCGCGTCGACAGGCCGACCCAGGACGTCGCGCCGTCTGCGGTCGTGGCACGCAGTTGCGCCGGGATGGCCTGCGCCAGGGCGGTCGACTTCACGGGCCGGAACAGGCCTTCCGATTCCGCGCGCCACAGCCGCGCGGCATCCACCAGCAGCACCACGTCCGCCGGTGAGCCCGCGCCCTCGGCCTTCAGCCGCGCGACGATGCCCGCGTCGTCGCCTTCGACGCGCCGCACCTGGATGCCGGTGGCCGCGGTGAAGCCGGCATAGAGCTGTTCGTCGGTCGGGTAGTGCCGTGCCGAATACAGGTTCAACACCTGCGTCTGTGCCACCGCGGCGAACGCGCTGGTGGCCAGGGTGAAGGCGACGACGGCGCGTCGCCCTGCTGGGCGCGTTGACGCAGGCTTGCGGGCGGTCATCGGAAGGCGTGAAGCGCGGATCATGTCGGGACTCCAGATTTGAGGGTTGCGGGTGTGCTGCGTGGGAAATGTTGGCCGTGGTCGGCGGTCTGGCAGGGCGTCTGTGCCATTTTGGGCACCCCAAGCCTGCATCATAACGCAAATGATAATGACTTGCATTACATAAAATTGACGTCACAGGCCTGCAACCTGGGGGCGTGTCGGGCAAGGAGCCGGACTTCGCCCGACTGGGATCGAGGCCCGGCTTCCTTTCATCCGGCGCGTGCCACGACGTGTCGATGGGCGGCTCGGATGATCTGCCGACCGGGCCGCAAGGAGGGGTTGACGGTCGGCAGAAGTGAGTGCAGTTGACTCTCGCGACCAGCGTCCGCTCGGCAGGCCAGGGCCGGGCCGTGCTCGGCGGCCCCGTTGTCCGTCTTCAACGGCCCGGACCGGTCTTTGCCAACTGTCGGCGTCGGTGGGTCCAGCGGGCCGTAGGCTGGTTGCGGCTCGGCGGGCCGATCGGTCGGTGCCGCAGCGTCCCACATCGCGGCCAGCGTCGCGACGGCCGTCGGCTTGAACTCCGCTGCGACCGAAAGCCCTGCACCGACCGCACATCCGCCGGCGGGCATCACGCCGAAGCCCGTCAACACCGCGCCGACGATGTGGCGGCGCATGCTGCCGTCGCCCTGGAAGCCTTCCAGCGCGAGCTCTCCGGTCATCGCGCCCGCCACGAAGGCGCCGAGGACGACGCCTGGCACGAGGCCGAAGACCGGAGCCCACCCTTGTCCGATGCCCAGGCGCTGGGTCGGCAGGTCACCTGTGGCGCCGCCCTCGACCGTCCACCGTCCGGCGATGGCCCTCGTCACCTCGACCGGAGGTTCAGGTCGGGCAGGACGTCGGGGCGGCGCTGAACTCCTCGAAGGCCTGCAAGGCCTTGGCGGCGTACATCAGCGAGGGACCGCCCCCCATGTAGACGCACATCCCCAGCATGTCCTCGAACTCGGCGCGCGTCGCCCCGAGCTTGACCAGGGCCTCGGCGTGGTAGCCGATGCACGGATCACAGCGGGCGCCCACGGACAGCGCCATCGCGATCAACTCCTTGGTCTTGCGATCGAGCGCACCCTCGCGCGTGGCGGCTTGCGCCAGCGCCGAGAAGCCTCGCAGCGTGTCGGGACAGTCGGCGCGCAGACGCCCGAGCGTGGCGGAAAGGGAAGCGGTGATCTGGCGATAGGAGTCGTTCGACACGGCGCGCAGCCCGGATCGGGCACATCCGTGCCACCGCCCCGGGAACAAGGAGTTGAGCAAACGCCATTGGACGGCAGCGCTGCCGCGTGCGGGATGACCTGGCGCAAGGGCTGTGCGAGACGACCTGCTGCACCCGAGCCGTCCGAGGTGTCCCGGCCGACGGTCAGGACAGGGCGTGCCGCACGCCTCGGCCGCATGGCCCGGCTGTCCGATCTTTCAGTCCGGCTGGGCGGAGGATTCCAGTGCGGCGCGTGCGCCGGTGAGCGCGGCCAGCGTGTCGGTGATGACCGCGGTCGGCACGTCCGCCAAGTAGCCGCGACAGCGTCCCTTGGCCTCGAACTTCTCGCGGAAGCTCGAGGCGAAGAACAGATCGCCCAACCGCGGCACGATGCCCCCGCCGATGAACAATCCCCCACGTGCGCCATAGGTCAGCGCCACGCTGCCGCAGAAGTTGCCCAGCAGCGCGCAGAACAGCTCGAGTGTGCGCCGCGCCAGAGGGTCGGACTCGGCGAGGCCGCGCTCGACGATCTGTGGTGTGGACAGCCCCTGTTCGGTCATGCCAGCCTCGGCGCAGACGGCGCGGTGCAGCACCGGCAGACCGATGCCCGACAGCAGCCGCTCCCCCGAGACGTGCCCGAACCACCGGCGGGCGTGCGCCAGCACGCGGGCCTCGTCGTCATCGGTGGCTGCCAGCGTCGCATGCCCGCCCTCGCCGGGCAGCGCGACCCAGCCCCCCGGGGCGCGCACCGCCGCCCCGACCCCCAGGCCCGTGCCCGGGCCGACGACCGCCAACACACCGGCTTCGGCACGCGGCGCCCGGGCGTGTGCACGCCATTGGTCGGCACCCAGCCGTGGCAGGGCGAGTGACAACGCCTCGAAGTCGTTGAGCACTCGCAAGGCCTGCAGGCCCAGCGTCTGCTCCATTTGCGTCCTGGAGAAGCGCCAGCCGCTGTTGGTCAGCAGCAACTCGTCGCCCACCACGGGGGTGGCCACCGCCACGGCGGCCGCCCGCGGCTGCAGCACCACCTGGCCGCAGGCCGGTGCGATGTCCGCCAGGTAGGCACGCGCCGCCTCGACCGGCCCGGGGTGGGCGCTGACCTCCAGCGTGCGCACGTGCTCGATGGGTCCGTCTGTTCGGTCGATCCAGCCGAAGCGCGCATTCGTGCCGCCGATGTCGGCGACGAGCCAGGGCAGAGGGGCGGGCATGAGAGGTGTGCTTTCGAACGAACGCAGCGGTGCTGCGCGAGCCCCGGGCGACGGTCCGCCCGGAGCTTGATGCTTCCCAAATCAGTATAGGGGCGTCCTATCGGCCGGCGTCCTCATGGCTCGATGCCTGGATGTTCGCTGTCAGTGCTCCAAGTCCGACAGCCTCCTAGAATCCGAGCTGTTCCGAGGAGCGTTGCGATGGCCCGTGATGGGCCACCAGGCTCGGAACCCCGCGGCGGCCGAAGGTGCTGCGGATGGCAACGGCGCTCATCCACCCGATCTTCGAGTGCATGAGCATGGACATCGCCTCCGTCGTCGACCCCGCGCCTTCGCGCCTGCAGCCGCCATCCGACGCCCCCGCGTCCGCCGTCCCCCCGATGCGCCTGTCCGGCCTGGAGCCGGTGGCCATCGGTGCGGGTACCCTGTTCGTCAACATCGGCGAGCGCACCAACGTCACGGGCTCGAAGGCCTTCGCGCGCATGATCCTCAACGGCGACTTCGAGCAGGCGCTCGCGGTCGCGCGCCAGCAGGTCGAGAACGGCGCCCAGGTCATCGACATCAACATGGACGAGGCCATGCTCGACAGCAAGGCCGCGATGGTGCGTTTTCTCAACCTGATCGCCGGCGAGCCCGAGATCGCGCGCGTGCCCATCATGATCGACTCCTCGAAGTGGGAGGTGATCGAGGCCGGGCTGAAGTGCATCCAGGGCAAGGGCATCGTGAACTCGATCTCGCTCAAGGAGGGCGAGGCGGAGTTCAAGCGCCAGGCCACCCTGG
>CAZFVH010000146.1:0-11073 GCA_964522465.1 uncultured Rubrivivax sp.
GAGATCGTCCACGGCGACAAGGATCTGGAGCGCTACATGCGCGAGGCGGTGCGCGTGAGCGAGAAATCGCCGGTGCTGCTGGACCGCTTCCTCGACGACGCGATCGAGGTCGACGTCGACTGCATCGGCGACGGCGAGCGGGTGATGATCGGCGGCATCATGGAGCACGTCGAGGCCGCGGGCATCCACAGCGGCGACTCGGCCTGCTCGCTGCCGCCCTACACGCTGAGCGCGGCGCTGCAGGACGAGATGCGCCGCCAGGCCACGCTGATGGCGCAGGCGCTGAAGGTCGTCGGCCTGATGAACGTGCAGTTCGCCATCCAGGGCGAGGGTGACGCCGCCGTCGTCTACGTGCTCGAGGTCAACCCCCGGGCCTCGCGCACCGTGCCCTTCGTCAGCAAGGCGACGGGCCAGGCGCTGGCCAAGATCGCCGCGCGCTGCATGGCCGGGCGCAAGCTCGCCGACCAGCCCGGCGTGCTCGGTCGCGGGCGCGGCGGCGAGGTCGTGCCGCCGTACTTCAGCGTCAAGGAGGCGGTCTTCCCCTTCAACAAGTTCCCCGGCGTGGACCCGGTCCTCGGGCCCGAGATGCGCTCGACCGGGGAGGTGATGGGCGTGGGCGTGAGCTTCGGCGAGGCCATGCTGAAGAGCCAGCTCGGCGCCGGCTCGCGCCTGCCGGCCAAGGGCACCGTGGTGCTGACGGTCAAGCACGCGGACAAGGCCCGCGCCGTGGCCGTGGCGCGCGACCTGCACGGGCTCGGCTTCCAGCTCGTCGCCACGCGCGGCACGGCGGCGGCGATTTCTGCCGCCGGCCTGCTGGTGCGCGCCGTCAACAAGGTGAAGGACGGGCGCCCGCACATCGGCGACATGGTCAAGGCCGGCGAGATCCAGCTCGTCTTCACCACGGTGGACGAGACGCGCTCGGCGATCGCCGATTCGCGCCACATCCGCACCGCGGCGCTGGCCAACCGCGTGACCTACTACACGACGATGGCCGGCTGCGAAGCCGCGACCGAGGCCTTGAAGCACGGCAGCGACCTGAGCGTGCATTCGGTCCAGGAGCTGCATCAGCGTCTGCGCTGATCGATTCACGCGGCCCCGCGGACCGAGAGGCAGACGCGCCGCGCGAGCTGCGAAGGGAGGACCCCTGAGTCGGCCCAGGCTGTGGCGGCTGAACTACACTCTTGCACATCTCATCTCCGCAGCGCGCTATCCGGCGCGCTGCGTCGTTTTCACTGTTGACCGAGCATACCGACGATGACCACGATCCCGTTGACGCGCCGAGGCGCCGACAAGCTGAAGGAAGAACTGCATCGTCTGAAGTCGGTCGAACGCCATGCGGTGATCCAGGCGATCGCCGAAGCTCGAGCGCAGGGTGACCTGTCCGAGAACGCCGAGTACGATGCCGCCAAGGACAAGCAGGGTTTCATCGAAGGTCGTATCCTCGAAATCGAGGCCAAGCTCTCAGCCGCTCAGATCATCGATCCATCGTCTCTAGACGCAGGGGGTAGGGTGGTCTTCGGGTCGACCGTCGATCTCGAGGACGAGGAGTCTGGTGCGCGCGTCACCTACCAGATCGTTGGTGACGATGAAGCCGATCTGAAGTTGGGTCTGGTGTCCATTTCCAGTCCGATCGCACGTGCCCTGATCGGCAAGTCCGAGGGCGATGTCGCGGAAGTCCGGGCACCGGGTGGTGTGCGCACCTACGAGATCGTGCGGGTGCGCTACCTCTGAACGGCACGCGGTCCCCGCACTCCTGCTCGTGACCGCGATGCGTGACTTGTCGCGATGGATCCGACTGCTGGCCACCTTGTGGCTGGGGTTGTTGCTGACCGTAGCCGCCGTGGCTACCCCGTCAGCGTTCGCGACTCTGCCGACATCGCAGGCAGGTCTGGTGGTGGCCCGGGTGCTCGCCAGCGAAGCGGCCGCCAGTCTGGTCTTCGGAGCTGCGCTGCTGGCGCTGATGCGCGTGCGCATCCGTCAAGAGGAGGGCGCTGCCGCTTCGCAGTTCTCTCTGGACTTCGGACTTGCGCTCTGCGGCGTGTTCATGACCGTGGTCGGTTACTACGCCATCCTGCCGCTGATGGACCAGGCGAGGGCGGGATCGGGGCGGTTTTCTTTCGCGCAATTGCACGCGGTGAGCAGTGCGTGCTTTCTGGTCAAGGCGTGCTGTGCCGCAGTGTTGGCGTGGCGCACGAGCGCGGTTGCGATGACTGCTGAGCCGGCGCTCAGTCCGCAGCCGTCTTCTTCGGACTCACCGCACGCGTCTGGCGACGCTTGATCTTCCCTGCGGGGGTGATTCGCTCATTGCCCATGACCCGTACCTTGCGCACGGTGGCCCGGTGGTTGCCCGTCTTGGAGAAGGAGACGACCTTGACGGTGCGAGGGCCTGGCGCTCGACTGTCGCGATCGGGAGGGGCTTTCGGCGGAACAGGACGCCACAACACCAGCAACTTGCCGATGTGCTGAACGGGCGCGGCCGCAAGAGCCGTGGTCAGCCGAGTGAACACGTCCTCGCGTGCCAACCGGTCGTCAGAGAAAACCTTCACTTTGATCAGGCCATGGGCGTTGAGCGCGCTATCGACTTCGCGCTCGACGGCTGGAGTCAGGCCATCGCTGCCAACCGTGACGACCGGGGTCAGGTGATGCGCGGCTGCACGGTGCGCGCGGCGCTCGGTAGGGGTCAAATGGAGTGCGGTCATCGTCGTATTATCCGCGCCCCATGTCGAAAAAGAACAAGCGCGTCAACCGTGCGTGGCTGCACGATCACCTGACCGATCCCTATGTCAGACGCGCACAGCAGGAAGGGTATCGAGCGAGGGCTGCCTACAAGCTGGCCGAGATCGACGAAGCCCTCGGACTGGTGCGTCCAGGGCAGGTCATCGTTGACCTCGGGGCGTCGCCCGGTGCCTGGAGCCAGTATCTGCGCAAGCGCCTTGCCCCCCAGGGTGCCGCTGTGGGGCAGTTGGACGGCACGGTGATCGCGCTGGACCTGCTGCCGTTCGAGCCGATCGAGGGCGTCCGTTTCCTGCAGGGGGACTTCCGGGAAGATCCGGTGGTCAGGGCGCTTGAAGCTGAATTGCGGGGACAAGCGGTGGATCTGGTCGTCTCCGACATGGCGCCCAACCTCTCGGGCGTTGCGTCGTCGGACGCTGCGAGGATGACGCACCTCGTCGAATTGGCAGTGGCGTTCGCGCTCTCGCACCTGCGCCGCCCCAGTGGGGCGCTGGTGTGCAAGGCCTTCCACGGCAGTGGCTACAGCCAACTTGTCAAACTGTTCAAGGACAGTTTCAGGGTCGTCAAGCCACTCAAGCCCAAGGCTTCTCGTGACAAGTCGGCCGAGACCTTCCTGATCGGGATCGGACCCAAGGGCGATTGACAGCGCCACGCCGCGCCGTCGCGTTCTGCGACGATCCCGGGCGCGGCTTCTCGTCGGTGCCGTTCGATCCTCTCGAGCTGTCAGCGAGCACATCGGCCTGTGATCGCCGATCGGCCGTGCGCGGGCCCTGATGTCCGTGGCGTCTTGGTTCGTGCGCGAACGATATGTCCCCTTGTCTGCTCTACACTCGTCCCCATCTGCAGAAAAGGGTCGGCGGGTGTCGACTCCATTTGCGTAAGCAAGGAGCCGCGGTGAACAATCAATGGTTCTCCAAGGTCGCTGTCTGGTTGGTGATCGCCTTGGTGCTGTTCACCGTCTTCAAGCAGTTCGATCGTGGGGTGATGCAGGGCAATCAGATCGGTTACTCCGATTTCCTGGACGAAGTTCGCGCCAAGCGCATCAAGTCCGTGACCTTGCAGGAGAACCCGGGCGGCGGAACGGAAATCCTCGCCGTCACGGTGGACGACAGACGTCTACGGTCCACGGCCACCTTCCTGGACCGTGGTCTCGTTGGAGACCTCATCAACAACGGGGTCCGCTTCGACGTCAAGCCGCGTGAGGAGCCTTCTCTGCTGATGAGCATTCTTGTCAGCTGGGGTCCGATGCTTCTGCTGATCGGCGTGTGGATTTATTTCATGCGGCAAATGCAGGGCGGCGGTCGCGGTGGCGCCTTCAGCTTCGGCAAGAGCAAGGCGCGAATGCTCGACGAGGCGAACAACTCCACGACCTTTGCCGACGTGGCCGGGTGCGACGAGGCCAAGGAAGAGGTCAAGGAACTGGTCGATTTCCTGAAGGATCCGCAAAAGTTCCAGAAGCTAGGTGGCCGTATTCCGCGCGGCGTGCTGCTCGTCGGCCCGCCCGGCACGGGGAAGACACTGCTTGCCAAGGCCATCGCGGGTGAGGCCAAGGTGCCCTTTTTCAGCATCTCGGGCTCGGACTTCGTGGAGATGTTCGTCGGTGTGGGCGCTGCCCGTGTGCGCGACATGTTCGAGCAAGCCAAGAAGAGCGCGCCCTGCATCATCTTCATCGACGAAATCGATGCCGTCGGTCGGCATCGGGGCGCAGGTCTGGGCGGGGGCAATGATGAGCGTGAGCAAACGCTGAACCAGATGCTGGTGGAGATGGATGGCTTCGAGACCAATCTCGGAGTCATCGTGATGGCTGCCACCAACCGGCCTGACATTCTCGATCCGGCGTTGTTGCGTCCCGGCCGCTTCGATCGTCAGGTCTATGTCACGCTGCCCGACGTGCGTGGGCGAGAGCAGATCCTCAATGTCCACATGCGCAAGGTGCCGGTCGGGCAGGACATCCGTGCCGATATCCTCGCGCGTGGCACGCCTGGCTTCTCGGGCGCCGACCTGGCCAACCTCGTCAACGAGGCTGCTCTCTTCGCCGCGCGGCGCAACGCCCGTACGGTCGAGATGGTCGACTTCGAGAAGGCCAAGGACAAGATCATGATGGGCCCCGAGCGCAAGTCCATGGTCATGCCCGAGGAAGAGCGGCGCAACACCGCTTACCACGAGGCTGGCCACGCATTGGTCGCCCGTCTGATGCCCAAGACCGATCCGGTGCACAAGGTCACTGTCATCCCGCGCGGCCGTGCGCTGGGCGTGACGATGCAACTCCCCGAGGGTGACCGTTACAGCATGGACAAGGAGCGCATGCTGTCGACGATCTCGGTACTGTTCGGTGGGCGCATCGCCGAGGAGGTCTTCATGAACCAGATGACCACCGGCGCCAGCAACGACTTCGAGCGGGCGACTCAGATCGCTCGTGACATGGTCACCCGCTATGGCATGACCGACGAACTTGGTCCGATGGTCTATGCCGAGAACGAGGGTGAGGTCTTCCTCGGTCGCTCGGTCACCAAACAGGTGAACGTCTCCGAGCAGACCATGCAGAAAGTTGACCGTGAGATCCGCAAGATCATCGATCAGCAGTATGCGATCGCGCGCCAGTTGATCGAGGACCACAAGGACAAGATGCACGCGATGGCCCGTGCGCTGCTCGAATGGGAAACGATCGACAGTGAGCAGATCGACGACATCATGGCGGGCAAGCCGCCGCGTGCGCCGAAGGACTGGACGCCGCAGCCGCCTCGCTCGGGTGGTGGAGGATCTTCGCCGACGGTGTCGCCCGATAGCGCGCCGGCCGCTGCCTGAGCCTGCCGTCCGTCATCGTTCACAAGGGGCCTCGAGGCCCCTTTGTCGTTCTCGGCTCGCGACCCGTACGGCGGAGCGTTGACGGCCTTGAACGTCGCCTACCTGCGTTGGCGCACACCGAGAAGGCAGTGAAGTGCGTCGTCCCTTCTCGCGGTCGTGCGCGGGTACGCCACAATTGGTGCAGGGAGTCATTTCAATCATGAGCAGGACATATTTCGGCACCGATGGGATACGCGGCACGGTCGGGCAGTCTCCGATCACCGCTGACTTCATGTTGCGGCTCGGACATGCCATCGGGCATGTGCTCGGACGCAGTGTCCGGGCACCGCGCGTCCTGATCGGCAAGGACACACGGATCTCCGGTTACATGATCGAGTCCGCGCTGGAGGCGGGCTTCGTCTCGGCAGGGGTCGACGTGCTTCTCAGCGGGCCTCTGCCGACCCCGGGCGTGGCCTATCTGACGCGTGCGCTGCGGCTGGATCTAGGCGTCGTCATCAGCGCTTCGCACAACCCCTACCAGGACAACGGCGTCAAGTTCTTCTCCGCACGGGGCGAGAAACTCCCCGACGACTGGGAGGCCGAGGTCGAGGCTGCGCTGCTGCAACCAGCGCTTTGGGTCGATTCCGCCAGCCTCGGCAAGGCGCGCCGGATTGATGACGCCAGCGGCCGGTACATCGAGTTCTGCAAATCCACTTTCGGTTCGGAGTTGTCGCTGCGAGGGATGGACCTGGTGGTGGATGCGGCACACGGTGCGGCTTATCAGGTGGCGCCGGATGTCTTCCATGAGCTCGGTGCCACCGTTACGTCGATCGGTTGTCGGCCCAATGGTGTCAACATCAACGATGGGGTTGGAGCCACTGCGCCCGCGTCGCTGATCGAGGCCGTCAAGGCGCGTGGTGCTGATTACGGCATTGCATTGGACGGTGATGCGGACCGGTTGCAGCTGGTCGACCGTCAGGGGCGTCTTTATAACGGCGACGAGTTGCTTTACGTGCTGGCCATGGACCGTCTGGCCTCTGGAGAGACGGTACCGGGTGTCGTCGGCACACTCATGACGAATATGGCCATCGAGCAGGCTTTGGGGCGGCAGCAGGTCGAACTGGTGCGTGCCCGGGTCGGAGATCGCTACGTGCTTGAGGAATTGGTCCGCCGGCGCTGGCACTTGGGGGGGGAGGGTTCAGGACACCTGATCGCCCTGGATCGACACACCACCGGTGATGGGATCGTCAGTGCCCTGCAGGTGCTTCAAGCAGTGCGTCGTCGCGAGCGATCGCTGGCCGATCTGCTCGAGGGTGTGGCCTTGTTTCCCCAGGTCCTGGTGAACGTGCACCTTCCTGCCGAGGAGGCCTGGCAGAACAATCGTCGGCTCCAGGCTGAGCAGCGCGAGGTCGAAGCCGCTCTATCTGGCCGGGGCCGAGTGCTGATCCGCCCCTCCGGTACCGAGCCGGTACTGCGAGTGATGGTCGAGGCGCAGGACCAAGCCCTGGCACAGGATGCCGCCAACAAGTTGGTCGAAGCGGCGTTGGCGTTTGCCTAGGGCTGACCCGAGTTCCGGGCCTGACCGTTACCCCCAGTCATCCCTGCGAACGTATGACCCGCAGCAGGCGGGGCCCCGGTCCCGACCGGTGTGACCATGAGGCTGTGGCTCAGCGCCTGTACACGCTGAAGATCTCTTCCTGTTCCGTGGGTCTGCGGACGGTTCCGATGAGCGTCCAGCCCTGACCTGGTGTTGCCCTCGGCTGTCGGGAGATGTGCAGGAGGATGGGACAGCTGCTCTCCTCGCTGGCGCGCGCACGGGCATCGACCCGCCAACCGCCCAGCGATTCCAGCGCAGCGGTCCAGGACGCGCTGAGCCCGGCGCCGGCCAAGCAGGGGGCGCTGCCAACGAGAGGCCGAAGGGCCTCGATCACTGGACGGGCGCTCCTTCCGTAGTCCAGCAAGGGCAGCCATAGCGTCATCAGCAGCGTCCAGCATGTGGCCACACCGCCTGCGGGCAGGATCAGGCTTTTCCACAGCTCTGGTCGGTGCTGCCTCGTCCGCCAGCGCACCAGCACCAGCCACCCACTGGCTGCCGCCACACCGAGCATCAGGGCTGGCCAGGAGAAATCGGCTTCGAATCCGACGGCCAGTTTGGCGATGTTTGCCGCCGGTCGAGCGGGAAAGCCCGTGTGCATGGCTGCATACATGAGCCAGATGAACAGCACGCACACGCTGAAGAAGCAGATCGAGAACCAGTCGACGGCAGCAGCGATCGCGCGCCGCATGGTCGGCAGTGCGAAAGCTGACAGGATCGCCAGCCCGGGAATCGCCAGAAGCAGGACGCGATCCGAGCCTCCGGCGGCCACGTTACCAGCCAACGCGCAGATGCAGATGCCCATCGGCAGCGCGAGGTGCCGTCGAAGGACATGGTCTCGCCACTGCCACAGCGCCCAGCCGGCGAGCAGCCAGGCGGGCCACATGAACCAGACCCACTGTCGGGCGATGCTCAGCACATCCTTCGCCGCCGAAGGCGGATCGAAGCGCCACGTCCACATCCCCAACGCAAACGCCATGAGCGCACTCACCAGAGTTCCAGCGAGCACCCAGCGGGCCAGGGCCCGGTGGCGATGCGCGGTCGAGCGCTGACAGATCAATGTTGTGACGAGCCCAAAAGCCAGGCCCAACGCAGGAGCGCCGCTGGCTGACAGGAGAGGCAGTGAGGTGATCACGACCGTACGCGCACGGATCGGGCGCCAACCTGCGGCCGCGACGGCCCACAGCAGCAAGGTTGTGGCAAGGAGTTGCACCAGTTCCGGGGTGGTCTCGTGACCGAGCTGCAGCAGACCCAAGGTGGCGATCATCGCCAGAACCGCACCGTCCGCGAGTGTGCGCGCATAGTCGTGTGGTTCGGCTTCGCCCCCGAACGCCAGTGGCAGTGGGCGTGCCGCGTCCGAGCATGCCAGTCGAAAGGTGGACTGCCACACCAGGACGAGCGTGGCAGCCAGGATCAGCGAGAACGGGAGCCTTGCGGCGATGACCGGGTCCACGGTCGGGCTGAGCGCCAAGATCGCGGCCGCGCCGAGCCAGTGGGGCAGCAAGGCGGCGTCGACGCCCACCTCGCCGAGTGTCGGTGCCCACCAAGAGGTCCGACCTTCGGCCATCGCAGACATCAGACCATAGGCGCTGAGTTCCGCGCCACGCCACGGGTCACGGACCAGTACGCCAGGGAGCACCCAAGCCAGGCAGAGACACAGCAGGACCAAGCGGGGCAGTTGCCTCGTCTGGTCCCGCGTGACGATGGCGGGATGGGTGCCGCTCACGGCAGAAAGATACGTCCGACGTTCGCCCAGAAGACAAAAAGGGCAGCCGAGGCTGCCCATACCTGACCGATCCGGGACGCCGTCACTTCCGGCTGAGGTGCGCGAACTTGTTGCGGAACTTCTCGACACGTCCGCCGAGGTTGTCCACGCTCTTTTGGGTGCCGGTGTAGAACGGATGCGACTCGCTGCTGGTTTCGAGCTTCATCAGCGGCAACTCGCGCCCGTCGTCCATCTTGATCTTCTCCTTCGTCTGCAGGCATGAGCGCGTGACGAACTTGAAGCCATTGGACAGATCGACGAAACACACGTCCCGGTAAGCCGGGTGGATACCTTCTTTCACAGCGAACCTCGCAATGTCATGTGGAGCAGCCTCGCCGCAACCTAGCGACGCACACGCGCCTGTAAAGTGTTGGATTGTATCGGCGCGACGTCAACCGCCGCGGCGCATCATGTCGAAGAAGTCGAGGTTGTTCTTGCTCGCCTTCATCTTGTCGAGCATGAACTCCATTGCCTCGATCTCGTCCATCGGATAGAGCAACTTGCGCAGGATCCAAGCCTTCTGCAAGATCTCCGGTTTGAGCAGCAACTCCTCGCGACGGGTGCCGGACTTGTTGATCAGGATCGACGGATACACCCGTTTCTCCGCCATGCGGCGGTCCAGGTGGATTTCGCAGTTACCGGTCCCCTTGAACTCTTCGTAGATGACCTCGTCCATGCGGCTGCCGGTATCGATCAGCGCGGTACCGATGATGGTCAGGGACCCACCTTCCTCGACATTGCGAGCCGCGCCGAAGAAGCGCTTCGGGCGCTGCAGCGCGTTGGCGTCCACGCCGCCAGTCAGCACTTTGCCCGACGACGGCAGAACGTTGTTGTAGGCGCGGGCCAAACGGGTGATCGAATCCAGCAGGATCACCACATCCTTCTTCAGCTCCACCAGTCGCTTGGCACGCTCGATCACCATCTCGGCCACCTGCACGTGCCGTGCAGCGGGCTCGTCGAACGTCGAACTGATCACCTCGCCGCGCACCGTGCGCTGCATCTCGGTCACTTCCTCAGGCCGCTCGTCGACGAGCAACACCATCAGGTGGGCGTCCGGGTGGTTGGCGGCCAAGGCGTGGGCGATGTGCTGCATCATCATCGTCTTGCCTGTCTTGGGCTGCGCGACGAGCAGTGCGCGCTGACCCTTGCCGATGGGCGCAACGAGATCGATGATGCGGCTTGTGAGATTTTCCTCGCTCTTGATGTCACGCTCGAGCCTGAACTGCTCCTTAGGGAACAGCGGGGTCAGGTTCTCGAACATGATCTTGTGCTTGTTCTCCTCGGGGGTCAGACCGTTCACGCGGTCGACCTTGACCAGGGCGAAATAGCGCTCACCGTCCTTCGGGACGCGCACTTCGCCCTCGATCATGTCCCCGGTGTGAAGATTGAAGCGGCGAACCTGACTCGGCGACAGGTAGATGTCGTCGGTACTCGCCATGTAACTCGTGTCGGGCGAGCGAAGAAAGCCGAAACCGTCTGGCAAGACTTCGAGCACGCCGTCACCGAAGACCTGCTCGCCGGCCTTGGCGCGCTTCTTCATGATGGCGAACATCAACTCCTGCTTGCGCAGACGGCTGACGTTGTCGATCTCCAGGGCCTCGCCCATCTTGATGAGCGCTGAAACGTGCAGGGCCTTCAGTTCGGAAAGATGCATGAACGGGCTCAGGGGACCGGAGTTTCCGGATGGGAGCGGGTGTGGAAAAAAACACCCGGATGTCGTGGGGGTCAGGTCGAACCTGCCGGATATCCCACTGTCAGACGGGTCCGGTCAGCGTACCACTCGGGTGCTGGGGAAGACTTCCCGGAGTAGAACAGCCTGTGTGGCTGCCAAGGAAGTCTCGGGGCAGAACCTGTGTGTCCTACCCGCAGTCTGCTCCGATTATAGATGGCCGTCGACGAACGCCGCGAGCTGGGCCTTTGGGAGCGCGCCGACCTTGGTGGCGACGAGCTGACCACCCTTGAACAGCATCAAGGTTGGGATGCCGCGGATCCCGAAGCGTGCGGGAACCTGCTGGTTCTCGTCGACGTTCATCTTTGCGATCTGCAAGCGCTCGCCGTAATCTTGGGACATCTCTTCGAGGATGGGAGCAATCATCCTGCAGGGACCGCACCATTCGGCCCAGTAATCGACCAGCACCGGACGGTCCGACTGCAGCACCTCATCGTCGAACGACGCGTCTGTCACGTGCTTGATCTT
>CAZFVH010000147.1:0-10985 GCA_964522465.1 uncultured Rubrivivax sp.
GACGCCAAGGCGCGGGTGGCCGAGATCCAGGCGGCCAGCGACCGCAGGTTGCAGGCCCTCGACCAGCGACTCAAGGCGCTGGAGCAGTCTGCAAACGACTCCACAAAGATGTCCAAGACCGCAGGGAAGGACGCCTGACGCGCCAAGCATGGCAGTCTGCCGCCGCCTTTCACGCTAGACCTGAGGAAGCCTTCATGAGCACCTTCGACGCCGACGCCCTGGCCACGCTGACCGACGAGGAACGCGCGGCGATCCAGTCTGATGATGAGGACGCGGGCGCTGCGCCGGCCGCTGCGGTCGATGCGCCTGGCAGCGATGCCGAGGGCGACGACGGTGACGATGACGGCGACGACGAGGGCGATCAGGGCTCGGAGGCTGCTAGTGCCCCAGATCCTGACCCTGCTGCGGCTCCGGCCGCCGCTCCAACAACCGCCACGCCCACCGGCTACCAGGCCGCACTGCCCGCCGACTACGACGACAAGGTCAAGGCGGTGGCGGATCGTGAGGCCGAGCTCAAGCGGGCCTTCCGGGCCGGTGAGCTGGAGTTCGACGAGTTCGAGACCCGGCGCGACGAACTGCAGCGTGAGCGTGAGGGCCTGACCATTGCCCGCGCCAAAGCCGAGATCGCCAGCGAGATGCAGGCGCAGACGGCCGAAGCGCAGTGGCGCACGACGGTGGAGCGCTTCCTCGACACCAGTGCCGCGGCGCTGGACTACCGCAAGGACAGCGAGGCCATGGCCGACCTGGACGGCTTCGTCAAGGTGCTGGCCGGTCGCGAGTCCAACTCCCGCCAGCCGATGGAGTGGTTCTTGGCCGAGGCGCACAAGCGGGTGATGGCGCTGCGAGGCTCTTCTGCCGCGCCCGCCTCGGCGCCCGCCGCAGCTCCAGCCGTTGACCGCAAGGCCGAGGCTGCTGCCGCGCGCAAGCCGCGCCTGGATGACGTCCCTGCCACGCTGGCGCAGGTGCCGGGTGCCGACGGTCCTGGTGACATCGGCGGCGAGTTCGCCGACGTGCTGTCTCTGGACGGGCTCGAGTACGAGGCCGCCATCGCGCGGATGACGCCTGTGCAGCGCGAGCGTTTCGCGCGGGCGATCTGAGTTCTGGAAGGCTTGCCCTTGCCGCGTCACCAGGCCGGGATGGTGATCGACCTGCGGGTCGGTGAGCGGCTGTCGCTGTCGGTGCAGGGCGATCCGTCTGCCTTGTCTGCCGTGGTGGTGGAGCCTGAACACAAGACGGGTGCCCTCGTGCGGCTGCGCATCGTCGCACCGCCCGAGGTGCGGATCCAGAGGGAGCGGCCGGCGCGTGTGGTGCCTTCCACCCGCCTGGGTGTGGGCTGGCAGTCCTTCGACGAGCCGGCGATTTCTTCCGTGGCAAGCATGGCAACCTGACCCGCGTTTGCTGTCGATGTCGAGCGCAGGAGTGCTCTTTGGGGCCGATGGGCCCAGAGGAGTGTTCCTGTGGCACGCACGATTGTTGGAGTCAATGACCCCAAGGCAGTCAAGAAGTGGAGCGGCTTGCTGGCGCATGACCAGTCGCACAAGTCCTACTTCAACCAGCGCTTCATGGCCCGCGGCGCCGAGGCTGAGGTGCCGATCCAGATCCTGACGGACCTGGAGAGCGATGCCGGCGAGCAGATCAGCTACGACCTGTTGGCCGAGCTGCGCATGGCCCCCGTCGAGGGCGAGGACATCCTCGAAGGCAAGGAAGAAGGCCAGAAGTTCTACACCGACCAGATCTACATCGACCAGGCGCGCTGCGGTCTGAACACCGGCGGGCGCATGACCCGCAAGCGCACGCTGCACGACCTGCGCGAGAAGGCCAAGCGCCAGCAGTCGAGCTGGTGGGCGCGGCTGATGGACGAGTTGCTGTTCATCTACCTCAGCGGTGCCCGCGGGGTGAACCCGAACTTCCTGCTGCCCCTGGACTACACCGGGCGGGCGCAGAACCCGCTGGTGACACCGGACGCCAACCACCGCATGTACGGAGGCGACGCGACGGCCTTCAACAACATCGACTCGGCCGACAAGTTCGATCTGCGGCTGATCGACCGCGCCAAGACCCGCGCTGACAGCCAGGGCGGCGGCGCCACCGGCGTGCCGGTGCTTCAGCCCTGCAAGATCGACGGCAACGAGACCTTCGTGTGCGTGATGCACACCTTCCAGGAGGATGACCTTCGGGCCAACGTCCAGACCGGGCAGTGGCTCGACATCCAGAAGGCCGCCGCCGGTGCCGAGGGGCGCAACAACCCGATGTTCAAGGGCTCGCTCGGCATGTACCGGGGCGTGATCCTGCACTCGCACCGCAACGTGATCCGCTTCAACGACGCGGGCGCCGGCGCCAACGTGGAGGCCGCCCGAGCGCTGTTCCTCGGCTCGCAGGCGGCGGTGGTCGCCTTCGGCAGCCCCGGCACAAACATGCGCTTCGATTGGCATGAGGAGACCCGCGACAACGGCGACAAGGTGGTCATCACGACCAGTTCGATCTTCGGGATGAAGAAGGTCACGTTTTCGATGGACGGCGTGGGCGCGCAGGACTTCGGCCTGTTCAGCCTCGACACCGCGGCGGCCAATCGCTGACCCCCACACCTCAGGAGCGCACCATGCCCTTCACGAACCGCAACGACTACCTCGACGGCCGCAAGCCGACCGTCCATCCGGCCGGCGGCGAGGTGGTCGCCGTCCGCTTCCCCATCGCGCTGGTGGCGGCCGATCTGGATGCCAACGACACCGGTGCCGTGGCCCTGCTGCCCGCGGGCTGCGTGCCCGTCGGCCTGATCTTCGACTCGGACGATCTCGACACCAATGCCAGCCCGACGATCTCGGCCAGTGTCGGCCCCGTCAACGCGGCAGAGACGGACCTGTCGGACGTCTGGGCCTCGGGCATCACCGCCAGCCGCGACGGCTCTGCCGCTGCGGTGACGCTGTCCAAGGCCGCGATGCGCCTGGCGGCCAACGCCACCAGTGACACCCGGATCGGCATCAAGTTCACTGCTGCCGCGGCCACCAAGGCCGCCGGCGAGGTGGGCCTGACGCTGCTGTACCGGTCGGTCTAAGGACTGCGGTGAAGCTCGTCGCGCTCGTTTCGCCACGCCGGGACGGCACCGTCAGGGTGTCGATGCCTGGCGGGCCGGCGCTCGTCTTCGCGCCCTCGGCCGAGGGCGAGTTGGCGTGCGAGGTCGATGCCTCGGTCGCTGCTGCGCTGCTGGCCACGGGCAATTTCCGGGTGGCTGGCGAGGCGACGGCTGGCCGGCGCAAGGGCGGATCTCGGGCGGGTGCTGCTGCTGCGCACGCCGCACAGGAGCAGGGCGGTGGCGACCTGGAGTGATCTTCACCCGGACGTGCTGCCCTACGTCCCGGGCTGCCCCGATCCGGTGCTCGACCAGGAGATCCGGCAGGCGGGCATCGAGTTCTTCCGACGCACCCGCGTCTGGACGGAGTGGCTAGAGCCCATCTACGCCGCGGCCAACCTGCGCGAGTACGACCTCGACCTGCCCTCGGGCAGCGAGGTGGTGCGCATCGAGCAGGCCACGCGCAACGGCTCGCCGTTCGAGATCGAAGGGTTCCGGTCCGCTCCTTCCGATCCGGCGCAGCGTGCGGTCGATGGACCGCTGACCCTGACCACGGCCGACCGGGTGACGGTGTGGTTGTCGCAGCCGGTGGGCGCGGCCGACCGGATCCAGCTTCGGGTCTCGCTTGCGCCCTCGCGCACGTCTGCGGGCATCGGCGACACGCTGTTCTCGCAGCACCGCCAAGCGCTGGCCGAAGGCGCGCGGCACCGGCTGCTGCGCATGCCCGGCCCGCTGCACAAGCCCCGCGAGGCCGAGGAAGCCCGGCTGCTCTTCGAGCGGGCCGTGGCAGCTGCCAGCGTGGACGGCTGGCGCGGCCACACCAACGTCACGCCGCGCGCGCGGCCGAAGTGGTGCTGAGGCACCTCGGAGTTCGCCATGCCCATCGCCGCTCAATCCATCATCCGCCGCTGCGTCGAGACGCTGCAGGACACGACGTCCATCCGCTGGCCGGTGGCCGAACTGGTGCGCTACCTCAACGACGGGCAGCGCGAGATCATCGTCCACCGACCCGATGCGATGGTGACCAACGCCGCGCAGGCGCTAGTGGCCGGCAGCCGGCAGGCCATCCCGTCCAACGGCACCAAGCTGATCGACGTGGTGCGCAACACCAGCGGCACCAAGCGGGCGATCCGCTTGTGCTCGCGCGAGATCCTGGACGCGCAGTCGCCCGGTTGGCACAACCTGGCCGGCGTCACCGAGGTCGTGCATTTCATGTTCGATCCGCGCGACCCCAAGACCTTCTACGTCTACCCGCCGGCTTCTGCCTCGGGCGCTTCGGTGGACCTGGTGTATTCGGCCCTGCCCACCGACGTGGCCGAGCCTGCGGCGGGCACCGACTACACGGCTGTGAGCGGCAACATCAGCTCGCCCGACATCTACGGCAACGTGCTGCAGGACTACATCCTGTACCGGGCCTACATGAAGGACTCGGACTACGCGGGCAACGGCCAGCGTGCGATGGCGCACTACACCGCCTTCGCCAACGCGCTGGGGCTGGATCTCAAGGGCACCGTGATGGTGGCCCCGACGTCGCCTGGCAACCCGAACCGGCCGGGGGCGGCTGCGGCCGTCAACGCGCCTTCGCAGGGCTGATGTCGCAGGTGCCGTGTGGCCACTCGTATCCGACTCGTGCAGGGCGACAACCGGCCCTACATCCGTCTGACGCTGCGTCAGCCGGACGGCGCTGTCATGGACCTGCAGGACGCCTCGGTGGTCGTGCACTTTCGGCGCGCGGGCGAAGCCGCAGTTCTGAGCACCCTGGTGTGCACCAAGCTCGATGGCGGGGTGGCGGGCCAGGTGTCTTTCAACTTCCCCGGGCAGACGCTGAACGTCGCGCCCGGTGCTTACGAAGGCGAGATCGAGATCGACTTCGAAGGCGAGAAGCAGACGGTGTACGAGGTCCTGAAGTTCACCGTCAGACCCCAGTTCCTCTGACCCCGTAAAGGAGCCCACCATGTCCGCGATGTCCGACTACCTGGAGAACAAGCTCGTCGATCACCTGTTCCGCGCGCAGACGCTGGCCGCGCCGGCTGCGCTGCACATCGGCCTGCTCACTTCCGCCCCCAGCGACTCCGGCGGCGGCGCCGAGGTCTCTGGCAACAACTACGCCCGCGTGGCGGTGACCTCGTCGCTGGCCAACTGGGCCGGCACGCAGGCAGCAGCCTCCACCACCGCCTCCAGTGGCACTGGCGGGCAGACCAGCAACAACGCCGCCATCACCTTCCCCACGCCCTCGGGCAACTGGGGCACAGTGTCGCACTTCGGCATCTACGACGCAGCCACCTCGGGCAACCTGCTGTTCTGGGGCGCGCTGACGATCGCCAAGACGATCAACCAGTCGGACACGGTGTCGTTCCCGGCTGCGTCGCTGACGATCACCTTCGCCTGATCCAGGCGCTGGCGCGATGCTGCTGGACGCGCAGCCGCTGAACAGCGGCGCGTTGAACGCGCCTGCCGGGCAGACGGTCCAGGTCGCCGCGGGGCTGGGCGTGTCCGCGGGCGCCTCGGCAGCGCTCGCCCTCGGCAAACGACTGGCTTCGCCTGCCCACGCGTCAGCCGCCCTTTCGGCTGCGCCCGCATCGGTCGTCAAGCAGCTCGCGGGCACAGGTGTCGTGTCCTCGACGGGCACGGGCCCGGCGCAGGTGGACTACCGCGTAGGCGGCACCGCAGGCACTTCAGCCTTCGTGGCCGGTTTGGCGGTCGCGCAGCGGCCGCTGACGGCTGCGCCATCGGTTCAGGTCCTGGCCTCGGGCACGACGGGCCTGGGCAAGCCGCTTGCCGGTCCTGCGGCTGCGGCGGTGTCCGTGTTCGGCGACCTTGCGCTCCTCAAGGCTGCTTCGGCGCCCGCGGTGTGTGCGGCCGTCGTGACTGGTTCGGCGGGTGTCACCAAGCCGCTGAACACAAGCGTTCTCGGCGCGGCACAAGGCCTTGGGTTCGCAGTCGCTGCCCGTCCGGTGCAGGGCAGCGGTGCTGCTCAGGCCTCGGCGCAGGGAGCCGCTGTCGCAGCCTTCCGGGTTGCGGGAGGCCTCGAAGTCCGTACGAGCTTGGCAGGCGAAATCCTGTTCGCCAAGCCGGTGCAGGCCGAGGCTGTGGTCGACGCTCAGGCCGTCGGGTCGGTGGTTGCGCACAAGCGCCTGATGGGTGCTGTAGCCAGCCGCGTCGACTCTGGAGCGGTTGCCCTGGCTGCCAAGCCCGTGCTGGCGGCCGCAGCCACGTTGGTGAGCACCTCCGCAGTGCTCGCGGCCTTCAAGGGGCTGGCGATGCAGGCGTCGGCCAGCGTTGCAGCCTCCGGTGTGGCCTTGGGATCGCAGCCCTTGGCCGGCGCGACGGCGATGAGTCTGCAGTGCGCGGGCTCGATGTCTGTGGTCAAGGTGGCGCAGGCGGGGTCGGTCTCGTCGGGTGCGACCACGGCGTCGGCGAGTCTGAGCAAGACAGTCGGTGCGTTCGGTGTCGCCGTGGCGGCCAGCAGTTCCGTGGCCTTGCTGGGCAAACTGCTCACGGGCTCGGCGGTTTGCAGGGCAAGTGCTGCGGGCGAGGCCCGCGTAGCTTATCGGGTTGACGGCTCCGGCCTTGCGCAGGCGATGACGTCCGCTGCCAGCGCTGTTGCCTGGAGCGTCTCGGGTGCCTGCTCGGCCACCTGCGTCGGGCAAGGCCAGATCACGGTGGGCAAGCCTGTGGTCGCTGGCATTGGTCCCGCGATCATCGCGATCGGCAGTGCCCGCATCGACAAGCGCATCCAGGCCACCGGACAGTCTGTGGCCCAGACCCACGGCCTGGCGGCAGTCACCAAGCGCGTTGACGCCGTCGGCGTCGCGGTGGCCTTCAGCACCTCGGTGGCGGTCCTGGGCAAGCTGTTGCGCGCGGACGCGTTCACAGCCGCCAATGCCGATGGCGATGCGTTGGTCGCCAAGGTCGCCGAGGGCGGAACGGAGGTCTGGGCAGCATCCGTCGGCCAGGCATCGCTGCTGAAGGCGCTTTCAGCCGACGCGGTCACGTCAGCGTCGCCGCTCGCCGCTGCACGCGTGGACTACAGCGTCCAAGGCGCCAGTGGCGCCAGCGCTGCGTCGTCCGCACGGGCGCAGGTGCTGGCTCGGTTGGATGCCGACTTGCTGGGCGCTGCATACAACTCGGGGGCGCTCGCAGCGGTCAAGGTGCTGGCCGCGCAAGCCAGACCCGAAGGGCAGACCATCGGGGTGGCGGCCCTGCAAAAGCAGATCGTCGCAGGCGGGTCGGCTGTCGCGCAGACGGGGTCAATGGCGCTGCTGGGCAAGCTCCTGCAGTCAGGTGCGGCCGTCAGCTCCCTGGCTCAGGCGCAGAGTGTTCTCGTCAAGCCATTGCAGGGCGGGGCGTCGGCTGCCGTCGTTACGGCAGCACCGGTCCTGCGTGTGGCAAGCCTTGGAGGCAGCCCCGCGACGACGACGAACGTCAGTGCTCAGGCGAACAAGGGTGCGCGGCTCGTGGGGCTGTCGTCGGCTACGGCGCAGTCATCGGGTTCGTCAGCGGTGGTCAAGCCTTTCGATGCTTCAGCGACGGCTACCTCGCTGGCGCAGAGCGTTCTGTCGCGCGATGCCTGGATCGCCGGCGACGCGTCGACAGGCTCAGCCGTTGGCGGCGAGGCGCGCAAGACCGCTCGGGCCGCTGGAGTGGGTGCCGCCGGTGCGACCTCGCTTGGGACGGCCATTTCCTTCAAGTCCCTGGCGGCGCCGGCACTCGTGCTGGCAGCGGTCAACGGGCGCCTGGTCTCCACCTATCTCGTGGACATCGAGTCCTTCGGTGCGACCAGTGTCGAAGTCTTCGTGTCCGATGCAGCGATCCGGGAGGCGGCGTAATGCCTGTGCTCTACAGCAACAACGCTTCGACGACTTTGTCGAACGATTTCCTCAATTGGGCCAGTATGACGACTTTGGCGTCGGGCACCGGTGCGCTGTTTCCGCAGCCCGCTGGCGACGGCAGCAACTGGTTCTACATCACCATCACCAACGCCGACGGGAGCGTGCGCGAGATCTGCAAGGTGCTCGCCCGCAGCGGCGACACCATCAGCTCGGTCCAGCGAGGACAGGACGGCACCACCGCACAGAACTGGAGCATCGGCGCCAAGGTCGAGCTTCGCGTGACCAAGGCGGTGCTGGACGAGTTCGTGCAGAAGGACGGCGCCATCACGAACGCGCAGCTGCCCAACAGCGGTGTGGTCGCCGGCTACTACGACCGAGTGTCCATCTCCGTCAACAGCAAGGGCATCGTCACCTACGCCGGCGGTGGCTCGCTGGGCATCCAGAGCATTTCGGCGAACTCGCCTCTGAGCCAGTCCACCAACGCGGGCACCGGCGTGGCCACGCTGTCGCACGGCAACAGCGGGGTGGCGGCCGGCAGCTACACCAACGCCAACATCACCGTCAACGCCAGCGGTCACGTCACGGCCGCCTCCAACGGCGGGGCCAGCGGCGCCGCCTCGGCCAACGTGCAGTTGTTCGACACGGTGGGCTCCTCCACCTGGACCAAGCCGGCCGGAGCGAAGTACGTCCACGTGCTGATGTTCGGCGGCGGCGGTGGCGGAGGGTCGGGGCGGTTTCGGTCGATCAACGGCAGCCAGGATGCGCCGGGAGGCGCCGGCGGCGGTGCAGGGGCACGGGTGGAGTTGTGGATGGATGCCGCAAGCCTCGGGTCGACCGCATCGGTCGAAGTCGGCGCAGGCGGCACAGGGGGCACCTATGTGTTCGCCTCCCTTGGCGGCAACGGTAACCAGGGCAACAGCGGAGGGCGCTCGCGCTTCGGGAACCACTACGCCATGGGTGGCGTTGGCGGCAACGGCGGCGTGGCGGGCATCCAGCAGCCCACCGGTGGGCGTGGTGCCGGTGAAGTACCGATGTCCTTCCTGGGCACCGACGCCAGCGACAACCTGATCGTGCCCACCGGGCGCGGAGGCAACGGGAACATCGCCGCCGGTTCGGGCGGGATCTCCGGCGGGCTCGGCGCGGGCGGTGGTGGTGGCGGTGCCGGACTCGCAGCCAACAGCACGACCGAATCCAGCGGCGGCAACGGCGGTGCAGGCGGGGCGATCGTGCGCGACGTGACCGCGGCCAATTACCTCAACCTCGTCGGCCAGGGCGTCTCAGGCGGCGGTACCGGGGGCGGCAATGGTGGCACGGGCGGTGGCCGCTCAGGCAGCGAGTTCCTTGGCGGCGGCGGCGGTGGAGGTGGCGGCACGCGTTTGTCCAACTCCACGGGCAGCAATGGCGGGGCCGGCGGATTCCCCGGCGGCGGAGGCGGGGGCGGGGGCGGAACCGGCAACTCGATGGTGTATTCGGGCGGCGGGGGCAACGGAGCCAAGGGCTACGTGCGTGTGACGACCTTCTTCTGAGACCTCTTGAGGAGATTCACCATGACCAGGAAGCAATTCCTTCTGAACCATGACGGCGGCGTGCCGGCCGGGGTCGATGTCGATGTCCTGATCGCCGAAGGCATCCCGATGGTGATGCCCACCGACATGCCGATCGAGCCCGGGATGGTGGCTGTCGAGCAGGACCCGCAGCAGGACGGCGATGGTGTGTGGCGCCAGGTGTGGGTGCTCGTGCCTGCCCAGGCCGATCCGGTGTCGACGCCGGTGGCCCAGAGCGATTGACGAAGGAGATCACGATGAACTTCTCTGTGGAACAGAAGGCCGACATCGCCGCTGAAGCGGCCAAGGCCGCCCCGCCTGTGACGGTGGCCGGTGCGACGGTGGCGGGGCTGCCGGTCAACGAGCTCATCTTGTGGACCACGCTGGTCTATCTGGTGGTGCAGATCGCCTTCTTGCTGTACCGCTGGCAGCGCATGCACTTCTCGCGGCGGTCCGACGAGGGTTCCGGCGCGTGAGGCCCCTGCGCGTGGCCGTCGGCGCCCTGACCCTGTCCGCTGCCGGGCTGGTGGGCATCGCCGTCCACGAGGGCTACCGCCCCACGGCCTACCGGCCGGTGCCGGGTGACGTGCCGACTATCGGCTTCGGCACGACCGAGGGCGTGCGCATGGGTGACAGTATTGACCCCGTGCGGGCCCTGGTGCGCAAGCTGGACGACGTGCAGCGTTTCGAGGGGGCGCTGCGCACTTGTGTGACGGTGCCGCTGCACCAGCACGAGTACGACGCCTTCCTGTCCCTGGCCTACAACATTGGCTCGGGTGCCTTCTGCGGCTCGACGCTGGTGCGGCTGCTCAACGATCGCCGTTATCGCGAGGCCTGCGATCAGATCCTGCGCTGGGACAAGTTCCAGGGCCGGCCGCTGCGGGGCCTGACGTTGCGCCGCCAGGCCGAGCACCGGCAATGCCTGGGGGACGCCCGGTGATTCCGCATGTTCACGCCCTCTGGGCCGCCGCTCTGCTTGCGTCGATGACGGCCAACCTGTGGCTGATGCTCTCGCGCGTCCAGGTGCAGCGTGACGCCGCCCAGGTGCAGACCACGCTGGCGCAAGAACGAGCCGACCGCGAGCGCGAGCGCGCCGACGCTGCCCTGGCCCTGGCCGCGGCCACCGAGCAAGCCCGCCAGACCGAGGCGCAGTGGCGCGCCAAGCACCAGGAGGTCCAGACCCATGCCCAGACTCAAGTCCGCGCTGCCCAGGCTGCTGCCGCTCGCGCTCGTGATGCTGCTGACAGCTTGCAGCGTCGTGTCGAAACCGTCGCAGCCCAGTGCGCCCATCCCACCCGTGATTCCGCCGCCCCAGACCCCGGCTTTGCCCCAGGAGGCGCGCCAGCCCGCGACCCCGGCACTGTGCTCGCCAACCTGCTCCGAGGGCTTACGCAAGCTGCTGGAGAGCTTGCTGCAGTAGCCGACGCCCGCGGCGCGGCCGGTGCGGCCTGTGAACGCTCCTACGACGCGCTGACATCACCCAGGACGCCCTGACATGCCCGTCATCCGCCTGCTCGGCTTTGCCGGCGAGAACCGCGCGCT
>CAZFVH010000148.1:0-10948 GCA_964522465.1 uncultured Rubrivivax sp.
CCCTTGCGGCAACATGAGGCACCGCCATGAGCCGACTGGCCTGCTGCCAGACCGCTGTGTCCTTCCAGGCCTGCGACTTCGGGTAGGCGGTTCGGTAGGCCTCGGCCTGGGACTTGCCGCTGGCCACCTCCAGCGCGAAGGCTTCCTGGCGGGGCGTGAGCACCGTCGTGGTGTTGTTCGTCGGTGTCATTGGGTTGCCTTTCGCGGGTGGCGCCGGTAGGGTGCGGGTTCCTGCCTGGCGCGGTACTTCAGGTATCGAGGCGGGGTCGACAGTCCTCCACAGGGCTTAGCCTCGATGTGGCCGAGCGCCTTCAGGTAGTGCAACGCCCAGCTCACCGTCTTCTGGCTGCGCCCGACCGCGCGGATGATCTCGGCGGTGCGGTGCCAGCGCAGGGGATGCAGCCGCAGGTGCTTCAGGACGGCGTCGCTGACGCTGCCCGGTTGGATCGCGCCCCGTGGCCGCGGGTTGGGTGCCTGGCGCAGCGCAGGGGCGGACAGGGCCACGGGGGATGACGCCAATTGCAGGGCGGTCCAGGCCAGCGTCATCGCGCCCTCATTCACGGTCGGCCGATTCCACGAAGCGCAGCAGCGCCAGCGCGTCGGCCTCGTTGTCGTCGCGAGGATCGAAGCCGAGGCTGCGCATCGCGCGGATGACATCGTCCTTGCCGGCGTTGCCACGGCCGGTGGCCGATCGCTTGATGGCCGCAACGGGGATGCCCTGATACGGCACGCCGTTGGATTCGCACCAGGCCGACAGATGGCCCAGAAACGCCCCGTAGGCGTGCGCAGCGGCCGTTCCCTTGTGCGACCTCACCTCTTCGAAGAAAACGCCGCCAAGAGGCTCTACGGCCCTCCTGAGGGTATCCAGCCAGGAAACGAAGCGCAGCAGCGGCATTCCCCCGCCCTCAAATCGGCCGGGTTTGAACTGTTGCGTGCCGGAAGTGATGACCCCGCGTCCATCGCGCAGTGCCCAGCCGGTGTTCTGGCCGAGATCAAGGGCGAGGATCGAAGCGGTCGCGGGTGCCGCCTGCTGGGACGGCGAGGGATTCGGTCTTTGCACGGACATGCGTCCTCCATGGTTGACGGAACAACCTGGAGGAGCGCTGGCACCGCCGGGTCAGGGCTGGTGCGGCTCCCTCACGTAGGGGCCCAGACTGGCTGGTCGACGTAGCGACGTCAGCAGGCTGAACCGAATAACTTCAAAACTTCAATCTTTCAACCTAGGGTCCTCCCCAGAGGGTTCTTAATAACTTCAATATTTCATTTCTTCAACCTATCTTAGATCAAGCCAAGTCAGGTCTCTCTCCTCTCGCGCGAGGATGTGTGTGTATCTAGACCCCCCTTGAAAGATTGAAGTTATTGAAGCCAAGGCACGCGTGTCGGACTTTTTCCATTCATATCAATGACTTGCGCACGAACCGCCGCCCCGACTCACGTTGAATGAATTGCTTGAAGATTAGCCTGGCACCGCCCGCAGCAGCTGGCCAGGCCTGCGGCCAGACGCGATGATCTCGAACTCGATGAACCCCGCATCGATGAGCGTCTGCAACACCCCTGCCCTCTGGCGGCTGTCCATGAACTGAGTGCAACGCGTAAAGTCGCTTCGCAACATACCCGCCGGTCCGGCGTCCCGCAATAACTTCAAGGCCCGCTTGTGGTGTTGCTCGACCAGGTTCTCCGACACCCGCGCCTGGGCCTCGCGCATCGAGTAGTCGGCGCAGTGCCTGGCAATCAGCAACCCCCACTCGGCGTCGTGATCCTCGATCTGCGGGTTGACGGCGTCGCGGGAAACCGCGCGGATCAGCGCGAGCTTGGTGGCGTGCTCCTCGATGCGAGCCAGGATCGACGCGTTCGCCGTGCCTCGAGCGCCGCGCAGCCGCACCATGATGGAGCGGTCCAGCGCCAGGAACACCACCCGCGCCTGTGGCGTGATCGGCACCACCCGCGGATCGACCATCACCTCGTTGATGGCACCGCAGTCGTTGAAGTTGCCGTTGAGCTTGCCACCGCCCTCATGGATTGCGATCAGCCGGTCGACAAGGTCCTGCGGCGGATCGACGACGCCGAAGCGCTCGTTGCTGTCCGGGAAGTCGTCCTCGCTCTCGACGATCAGGAACCGCGCCAGCGATCCGTCGGCCACGTTGGCGGACTGCAGCGCCTGCCAGAAGTGCAGCGGCGTGGTCGTGCCGTAGACGCACAGGCACGGTTGGTGGATCAGCCGATGGGCGTCGTTGTGCTTGGCGCTGGCGTACTCGATGCCGAAGTAGGTCGTGCCGGCCGTCGTGAACAACTCCGTCATCAGGTCAAGGATCTCGGTCAGATGCCGCGGCGAGCTCCTGCGGTCGGCCGCAGCGCCCAGGAACATCCCGAACTCGTCGAGCTGGAACAGGATCGAGGGCTGCCGCACGATGGCCGTGAGCAACCCGGAACCCGAGGCGATCTTGTTGCCACCGATGTACTGCGTCAGCCCGGCGCGGCCGAACAGTTCGTTGATCACCACCCGCGCGTGGTTCTTGCCTGCGCCGCTTTCCGCGATGCCAACCATGTAGAGGTTCGACCGCACGTTGGTGTCCGTGCGGTACTTGCGCCCCATCAGCGCGCCGACGGCGCACAGGCTAGCCGCGAGCGCCAGCACCGGCTGGGGCCGCTTGGCGGTGGTGACCATCAACTTCATCATGTCGGCGATCACGCCGCCTACGTTGTCCCAGCCCTGCGGCATCTTCGTGCGTGGCGGTGCTGTCGGCGGTGGTGGCGGCGCAGCGGGTGCAGCTGCCGGACTGGACCGCGGCCTGGGCAGCGAATTCAGCAGCGCCTTGGCCGGGTGATCATCACCGACGGGGATCTCGCCGTTGAGCTGCAGTTCGGTGCGCGGGCACCAACCGCCCTCGATCGCCAGGCGGTACACCGTGCCTGCGCCGATCCGCTCCGGCTTGAACCCCTGCCAAGCCTTGGCAGTTTCCTTCGGTCGGTTCTTCGACGACGTGGCGGACCACGCCTCGAACAGCTGACCGCCCTCCTGCCCGAGCGCGCCCTTGATCGCCATGCCCACGCGCACCCAACTGTCGTAGTCGAGATCGGCGTTGACGATGTACTGCAGCGCGGACGCCACTGCGTCGAAGGTGCCGCGCAGCTCGCTCGGCCCGGGGGTCACTCCTGGCGCACCCGCAGGACGCGGAAGGCCGTTCGGCCGGAGCTCGGGCGGCACCAGCGCAATGGCCTGCGCAACGAAGGCCTGGACCTGCTCCTTCGTCACCGTCGGCAGGTCGGCCAGGTCCAACTCGCTCAAGGTGCTGACCGGCCAGTCGTAGGGCTGACCGGTGTCCGGGTGGATGGCGTAGGCGACGAACTGCTGCCCGACGCCGAGTACCTCGATCGGATGCTGCTTGAAGCCCCGGAACGGCTCGGCCGCCCGGTACACGAGCAGCCTCTTCGGCGCGCGCCCGATGCGCACCGCGGGCGTGAGGCCCAACTGCTGCATCGCCAGCGCCTGGATGGCGTCCGCGATCTCAGGCGCCTGCACGACATCGATGTCGATGCCGATGACGTTGCCCGTGGCGATGCCCACACCGGCCTGCGGCCAGTCCGACCACGTCGCCACCTCGTTCTCGGTCGTGTCGCGCTCGCAATGCCGCGACCACTGCGCGTAGCCATGCCACGCGTTGCGCGAGTAGGTGCCGGGGCTCTTGGCTCCGGGCCGGATGGGGAGGATGCGGTAGCCGCGCTCGACCAGGCTGGGCCCATGCCGGGCCATGAAGTCGGTGGCTGTCGTCACTGGGTCTCCTTCTGGCGGGTCTTCTCCCGGGTCGGCAATCGGCAGCCCGGCCGCACACCGTCGATGAAGCCGTCCGCTCCACGATGGAAGGTCGTGCCGGGGTGAAGACAGCGGCCCTGGCCGATGCGCAGGCGCTGGAAGTCAGGCGTGCAGTCTTCGCAGTACGCGCTGGCACCAGCGCGGATGCGCGCGGCCATCGCCTTCCAGGACCGGTACTGGGCCATGCCGGAGAAGCACGGGGGCACTCCGTGTGGGAGGGGGGTTGCGCTCATATGGCCCCTCCTCATCAGAACGGCGGATCGTCAGCGTAGGCCCGACGCAGCGTGTCCTGGTACTCGGTGACGATGACGTCCACCAAGCCCGACCACTCCTGCGGCGACCACTTGACGAGGTCGGTCTTGGCCAGCGACTCGACGAAGGCACCACCAGCCTGGGAGGCCGCCTCCAGTGCGGCCGTTTCATGTTCATTCGGATCGATCATTCCTCGAAACCTCGCGGCAATGTCCATGCAGCGCATGGAGCAGACGTTCACACCCGGCGCGTCGATCCCGATGAGCCTCGGCTCGAAGCCGAGGCCCAGGGCCTCGCGCCGGCAGATGGCGCACAGCATCAGAAGCGCGCGCCGACGACCTTCGTGTACCGGCCGTCAGGTCGCACCTTGATGTGGGTGGGCACGCGCAGTCGGCCGCGCATTGCGAGCGCGTCGATGACGCGCTTTGGCATCGGCAGGCCCGGTGCCCTTACAGCCCACCACGTGCGAGCGATCTCGCGGGGGAAGCCCTCGTGTTCGAAGCACACGTACTCGCTGTGCCTAGCGAACCCGCTTTGGTAGTCCACCCGCAGGCTTGGGGGTCTGCCAGCCTTGCGATGCAGCTGGTAGCTGACGCCCGTCACGCGCACCGACTGCGGCTCTGGCGAGCTGACGACCTCGAGCTCGCTGGCCTGCGGAGCGATCTTGGGCGGCTGCCGCACGAACACGTGGCCACAGTCCGGGCACTCGGACAGCGCGGCGTGCAGGATCGAGTCGCACTGCGGACAGACCTTGGTCGGCGCTTCTCCGCCGCCGTCGCCGTTCTTGCCGCGGGGCCTGACAAGGTCGATGGGGCCGTGCCGCGCGATGTTGCCGGCGAAGTCCAGCACCAGGCAGTCCTTCTTATCGGGCGCCAGGCGGCTGCCACGCCCGACCATCTGCACGAACAGCCCCGCTGACTGGGTCGGTCGCAGCATCGCGATCAGGTCCACCGCCGGCGCATTGAAGCCGGTGGTCAGGACGTTCGCGTTGGTCAGGCACTGGATCCGACCTTCCTTGAAGGCCTGGATCAAGGCCTCGCGCTCTGGGCCCGGGGTGGACCCGACGATGGCCTCGCAGGTCACGCCTCGCGCCCGGATGGCATCACGCACGTGATGCGCGTGATCCACGCCGGAACAGAAGACCAACCAGCTGCGCCGGTCCTTGCCTCGCTCGAGGATCTCATCCACCGCAGCGTTCGTGATGGCAGCCGTGTCGACAGCCCGTTCAAGCTCCTTCCCGATGAAGTCGCCGCCGCGCGTCCCGACGCCGCCGACATCGAGCTGGGTCTTGGTGCGCTTGGACACCAAGCGGCAGAGGAACCCCTCGTCGATCAGGGCGCGCACCGAGACCTCGAATGCGATGTCGGTGAACAGCGCACCGTCGCCCTGGTGCAGCATCCCGGAGTCCAGCCGGTACGGCGTGGCCGTCAGGCCGATGACCTTCAGCTCCGGGTTGATGGCACGCAGGTCGCCGAGGAACTGCCGGTACATCGTGTTGTCCGAGCAGGGGATCAGATGTGCCTCGTCGACCATCACCAGGTCGACGTGCCCGATCTCCGCTGCCCGCCGACGCACCGACTGGATTCCGCAGAACAAGATGCGGGCATCGGACTCGCGCCGCCTCAACCCAGCCGAGTAGATCCCGGCAGGTGCTTCAGGCCTCAGCCGCAGCAACTCGTCGTAGTTCTGCTCGATCAATTCCCGCACGTGTGTGACGACGAGGATGCGCTGGTCGGCGTATTCGCGCAGGCCCCTCTCGCTGAACGACGCCATCACCAGCGACTTGCCTCCGCCGGTCGGGATCACGATCAGTGGATTGCCGCTATGGCGGTCGAAGTAGCCGTAGATGCTGTCGATCGCCTGCGCCTGATAGGTTCGCAGTTCGAACTTCACGATATGACCTCCGTGTCCTTGTCGAAGCCCAGGTCGCGCCAACGCTGGCCGCCAGGGAACTCGTACTCCACCCAATCCGGCCCGGCATCGACCTGCTCGGCCGGCACCAGCGCCGGCAGGTACAGGTGTCGCTCGCAGCCTTGACGCTGTTCAGCCTGCGACAGAGGTCTGTCGTGCCGCTCGCAGCGCCAGCCGCCATCCATCGGGGTCGAATGCAGGCAGGTTCGGCAGTTCACCGCCGCAGGCTCGCCGCCGTGGCAGAGGCCGCGGTAATCGCAGAGCCGGCACTGGAACCACTGCGGGTCTTCGCTGATGCGGGGGGCCGGTGTGTCGGCGAAGATCACCCGGCCTGCCCGCTCCAGCAGTCCTTGCGCGACGTGCGGATCGGCGGGCACACGTTCGACATGCAGGTCGTCGGTGTCCTTGCACACGGCGACGTACATCGCCCAGTCCAGCCCGCACAGGTGCATGTAGGTCTGCATCTGCGCGTAGTGCTGGGGCTTGCTGGACCGGACGCCCTTGGATGCGAGATCGCCGAAGCTCTTCGCCCCGTGGGTCTTGAACTCCAGCACGTGCCAGGTGCCAGGTTCTTCCAGCAGGCCGTGCGCGAGGGCATCCATCGAGCCGCCGAAGTGCCCGCCGTGGGCCTCGACGCGGAACTGGCGGCCGGTGTCGGGATCAACCTCGAGCACCGTGGCACCCGTGCGCCGCAGGTTGCGCACCAGACGGGCCTCCTCCAGCTGTCCTGTCTCGAACAGCCGCAGGATGCGGCCCGGGAACCGGGCTGTCCGGACCCATCGGAAGGCGTACCAGAGCGCACGCTCGCACTCGATGCCGATCAGGGAAGCGCCCAGGTGTGGCCGCAGGCCGTCGCCGGCATCGGCCTCGTAGGCCTGGAAGATTGCTTCGCGGGTGGAGGTGGTGGCAGAGACTTCAGCCATGTCGCACCTCCATGCCCGTCTCAAGCATCTGCCTAGCGCGGGCGAGCGCCCTGGACCATGCCGCATCGTCGAACTCGGCGCGCAGCACGCGGATGAGCGCGTCCTTGAGGGCGTCGCGCCGACCCGGCCCGACCAGGCGGTCGAGTTGCTGCTGCACCAGCGCGATCTCCCTGCGCTTGTGGCGCACGGCGGTGCTCGCACGGTGGTACCAGTCGGGATCGAGGCTGTGGCGTTCCGCCTGGCGCCTGAGGTCGCGGGTTGAGATTTCGATGCGGATGGACCGCAAGTCGTCGTGCAGTTCGACCAACCGGACACGGCACCCTTCGGGCGTGTCCGGTAGGTGAACCACCGGATCGTCGGTGTGGTGGTTCATGAACGGCGACTCCTTCAGGCGCGACGCTTCCAGGGCACGCCGGCGGCCGGCGCAGCGGCTGCCGGGGCCGACGGTGCGGGCCGGGGCGCAGGCGCCGCCGGTGAGGCAGAGTCGGCCTGTCCGCGCGCCGAGTAGCGCTTGACGCTGTTCGATTCGTCGTAACCGCCCCTGGCCGGATCGACGCGGACCTCGGCGATCAGCGGGATGTGGTGCAACTCCTCGCTGGAGATCACCTGGACCTTGCCGACCGCGCGGCAGATGGCGGCAAGGATCTGCTCGGCAATCTGCTGGGCCATCGTGTTGGGATTGACCAGGTTGATCCGGTCGAACAGACGCCGGCCGGTGTGCGGTCCTTCCAAGACTTCAAGTTCCAGAAGCAGGTACTTACCGAGGCCGTTCTTGGTCGGGCGGAACTCGCTGTGCACGATCTGCACGAGATAGGGCCCCGCAGGCAGCGGAGAGCGGTCCTGGGGCTGGATGGAGGAGGCGTCAAAGGGAAAAGCAAAGTTAGGCATGAGAAAGATCCTTGTAGATGGTGTCGGTCAGGCGGCTGAACGGTGCGCCGTGTCGAGGTCGATCAGCAGGGGCCGCAGCGTCTCAGGCATGGCGCGAGCGAAGCTGTCCCAGTCCAGTGGCAGGGTGTCGGGCAAGCCGTAGCGGTTCTTGGCGATGAACGCCGGCCGCTCGGTGGTGTGAATCAGGCGCTCGCCCGAACCCACCGCGCGGTTGACACGCTTGTTGAAGCCGACGTCGGACTTGACGGTGGCAACCCGGAAGTTGGCGAAAAGCACCGCGTCGGAGTGCTCCAGCACGAGGGCAGCAGCCCTCGCATGGAGCTTGATGCCGTAGCGGTCAAACGGCTCGTGCTCGGGGGAGTCGAAGCGCCGAATCTCGGAGTGCGCGATCTGCACCACCGTCATCCCGCGTTCGTCCCTCAGCGCGTTCAGGCCGTCGAGGTACTGCCGCCACAGCGCCAGCGCCGCGACGTAGCCCTTTCCGTAGCCCGGCTCCTCGACCGACGACCAGCCGTTGTCCCGGCAGACCCGCGCGTGGATCAGCGGCTCCAGCCAGTCCAGGGAGTCGACGACGACGGTGGCGAAGTCGTGCTCCTCGCTGTACAGCGCCGCCAGGTAGCCGATCAGGTCGTCATAGGTCTTGGCCAGCGGGAAGTGCGCGACCTCCCGCATGCCCAAGCCGTCCTCGGTCAGCAGGAACACGGGGTTGCGCGCCCCAGCAGCGAACTGCGTCTTGCCGACACCCGCCACGCCGTAGACCGTGACCCGCGGCACCTTGGGGACGCTGACCTGCTTGAGTTGGTCGAGCTTCATCGCCATGACTGCACCTCCTGCGGGGTGCGATCCAGGCGCAGACCATCTGGCGAAGGCATGGCTCCGCCTGCCCCCAAGGGGGCATCTCGATAGGCGTGCATGGTCAGCCTCCCGTACGGAGGCTGCGGTCAGCCTGCTTGGGAGGCAGGCCCTCGCGCTGGATCTTGCGGATCAGGCCGAGCGGGAAGGTCGGGACGTTGGCGATCATGGTCGGCGACGGGAGCCGACGCTCCTTCACCCACCGCCAGACGGTCGTCCGATGCACACCGCCGATCAGGTATGCGACGACGCATAACCTGACCGGATGTGCGTCCGGAAGGGCATCAATCTGGCCGATCAGGCCCCGAAATGCGCTGGAAGGGTCGAAGTCGGACGCCGAGCGCTTCGAGCGCGCGGGCCGCTTCGGGATCACGCAATCGGCATGCGTTTGCGCATCGATTTCGCGCGGAACAGGATCTACAAAAGTGAGTGTCAAAAGACACCTCCGATCAGACTTCAAGAACGGAGGCAAAAAAGCAGCGAAGACTGTGCGTAAACGCGTGTTGAAATAACTTCCGATTCAACGTACAGTAGTGACGTCTTGCCAGACGACGGTGCTGCCTTAGTGCCGTCTCGCCCCGCCCCAACGTTGGCGCGTTGGGGCGGAGCACCTCACGCCTGCATCCCGTCTCGTTGAGGCGATCCGCGAAGCGCTAGGGGCCAATGATACGTGCCCTCCGGCAGGTGTTCAACCCACTACGGGTAGTGATGCGGTGCGGATGTCCGGTTGTCGCAAGTCGGCTACTTTCGGGCGTTGCGCCGCGTAGCAATAAGACGCAAGCTCTCCAAAGTAACCCACTGAATTTGTCGGCTTTTGAGGGGTGCGTGCGGCTCTACACGTCGGTCATCCAAGCGACGACTTAAATCGCGACCGCTTTCGACAAGGGCTCGACTCCCGCTCCGACTCGGCCGTCTCCGCCGACCCCGGACAAACAGTATCCTGCCCAGTCCTCCATCATCTGCCGCCGCTTGTCGAGCATGTCACCGCGCCGGTAGGCCGCCTCGACCGCGTTGCCCACCGCGTGTGCGAGCGCCAGCTCCGCCGCCGCATGAGGATGCGCTGTCGCTTCCGCAGCCCAGTCCCTGAACGATGACCGAAAGCCGTGGGGCACGGCGGTCAACTTCATGCGCCGCATCACGGCGGCCAGCGTCATGTCGGACAACTGGATGCCCTTGAACGGCGACGGGAAGACGTACTTCTCTTTCTCGCCCGGCAGCGCCTGCAACAGCGCCACTGCGGCACTGGACAGCGGCACACGATGCTCGCGCTTCATCTTCATTCGTGCGGCCGGGACGACCCACAGGCGCTGCTCGAGGTCGACCTCCTCCCACGTCATCCCGCGCACCTCGCCGCTGCGCGCGGCCGTCAGGATTGCGAACTCCAGCGCGCGTGCCGCGATGCCCGGGCGCAACCGCAGGTTGACCATGAACTTCGGCATGTCCCGCCAGGGCACCGCCTCGTGGTGCTTGACCGTGGCGACCTTGGACGGCTTGGGGAACACCTGATCGAGAGCCCCTGACCAGCGCGCAGGGTTCAGACGCTCGCGCCCGGCCAGCGCGTCGGCTGCACTGATGACACGCTCGATGCGCTCACGGACCCGCGTGGCGGTCTCGGTCTTCGTTGTCCAGATCGGCTTGAGCACCTCGACGATGTGCACGGTGCGGATGTCCGCCACGGCTAGCTTGCCGATGACCGGGCTGGCGTAGGTGGCGAGCGTTCTCTCCCACTGTTGGGCGTGCTTCGCGTTGGACCATCCCGAAGTCTGCGCCTCGATGTAGGAACTGGCCGCGTCATCGAATGTGACCGCCTTCGCGCGCTCAGCAGCGCGAGCAGCGATCTCGGCACGTTTGGCCTCAACAGGGTCATGCCCCTCTGCGGCCTGTTGTCGAATCTCTCGAACTCGCTCCCTGGCCTGCGCAAGCGAGACATCAGGGTAAGACCCGAGGCCGACATCACGGCGCTTGCCGTTCACGGAGACGCGCGCGATCCAAGAACGCCCTCCTGACGCGCCTATGACCAGGTGAAGGCCTGGCGCCCCACCGACCGAGTACATGCCTGGATCCCTCAGCCTGCTGACGGCCAAGGCGCTGAGCTCACGGGCAATCTTCGGCATATCCCCACAACCCCAAGTCTTCCCAACATCCTTCCCCACAAAAGGGGCGCGACTGGATGCTACCTCGCACGACCCCGTACAAACAAAAAACTGAGGAAAAACAATGCAAAAGGCCCGCTTTCGGCGGGCCTTCAGAGGGGGTGTTGGCGGAGTCGGAGGGATTCGAACCCTCGATGCAGGTTTTGCCCACATACTCC
>CAZFVH010000149.1:0-10874 GCA_964522465.1 uncultured Rubrivivax sp.
CCTGCTGATCGACGTCACCGGCAACACCCACCGCAGCGAGTTCTGCATCGACAAGCTCTACTCGCCCGACGGCCCCGCCGGGCGCCTGGGCCTGCTGGAGCTGCGCGCCTTCGAGATGCCGCCGCACGCGCGCATGAGCCTGGCGCAGCAGCTGCTGCTGCGCGCGCTCGTGGCCTGGTTCTGGCGCGAGCCCTACACCGGCGGCACGCGCACGCGCCTGACGCGCTGGGGCACGGCGCTGCACGACCGCTTCCTGCTGCCCACCTTCGTGCAGCAGGATTTCGAGGACGTGATCACCGAGCTCAAGCGCGCCGGCTTCGGCTTCGACGCCGCGTGGTTCGCGCCGCACTTCGAGTTCCGCTTCCCGGCCATCGGCGCGATGGCGGCGCTGGGCGTCGGGCTGGAGCTGCGCGCCGCGCTCGAGCCCTGGCACGTCATGGGGGAGGAGGGCGCCGCCGGCGGCACGGTGCGCTACGTGGACTCCTCGCTGGAGCGGCTCGAGCTCAAGGTCACGGGCCTGAACGACAACCGCCATGTCGTCACCGTCAACGGCGTGGCCGCGCCCTTGCAGCCCACCGGGCGCGCGGGCGAGCACGTCTGCGGCGTGCGCTACCGCGCCTGGCAGCCGCCCTCGGCCCTGCACCCCACCATCGGCGTGCATGCGCCGCTGACCTTCGACATCGTCGACGCCTGGCTGCAGCGCTCCATCGGCGGCTGCCGCTACCACGTCGCCCACCCGGGCGGGCGCAACTACGAGACCTTCCCGGTCAACGCCTACGAGGCCGAGAGCCGCCGCCTGGCGCGCTTCTTCCGCTTCGGGCACACGCCGGGGGCGATGCAGGTCGCGCCGGCGCGGGCGAGCCTGGAGTTCCCGTTCACGCTGGATCTGCGGCGCACGCCACAGCCTGTAGGATGACCAGTTGTTTCGACGGGATGCGACCGACTTGCCACCCAACCAGATCGCGCTGCCGCTGACCGCGGCCTCGCCTCTCGCCCCGGGGCAGGTGCTGCTGCGGCGCGCGGGCCCGGCCGAGCCTGGGGTGTGGGACGAGTTGCGGAGCCCCGACGGCGCACTGCGTCCGCCGTGGCAACGCTTTTCGCGCCATCTGGGGCTGTCCGCGCAGGTCCCGGCCACCGACCTCGATGCGCGTCGCGCGGCGCTGTCCCAGCGCATCGTGCGCGACGGCATCACGCACAACGTCTTCGGCCCCGACGGGGTGGCCGCGCGTGCCTGGTCGCTGGAGTTGCTGCCGCTGCTGATCGAGCCAGCGGATTGGCTCGGCATCGAGCAGGGGGTGTGCCAGCGCGCGGCGCTGCTGCAGGCCATGATGGCCGACCTGTACGGTCCGCAGCACCTGCTGCGCGAGGGTCTGCTGCCGGGCGCGCTGATGATGCGCCATCCCGGCCACGTGCGCGCGATGCACGGTGTCCATCCGGCCGGCGGGCTGGCGCTGCGCATCGTGGCCTTCGACATCGCCCGCGGCCCGCAGGGGGACTGGTGGGTGGTGGCGCAGCGCACGCAGGGGCCGTCCGGGCTGGGCTACGTGCTGCACAACCGCCTGCTGGTGTCGGCGCAGTTCCCGCAGGCCTTCCGTGACCTGCGGGTGCAGCACATCGCATCGGCCTATCGCGCCCTGCTGGACGGCCTCGAGGAGGCCTGCAGGCCGCTGGCGGGGCCGGGCACGCCGCGGATCGCGTTGCTGACGCCCGGTCGTTACAGCGAGACCTGGTACGAGCAGGTCTACCTGGCGCGCTATCTGGGACTGCCGCTGGTCGAGGGGCAGGACCTGACGGTGCGGGGCGAGCGCCTGTACCTCAAGACCGTCGAGGGGCTGGAGCCGGTACATGGCCTGCTGCGGCGTGTCGACGACGACTGGATCGACCCGCTGGAGCTGCGACCCGACTCGACCCTGGGCGTGCCCGGTCTGCTGCAGGCGGTGCGCGCCGGTCAGGTGGTGATGGCCAATGCGCCGGGCAGCGCTTTCCTGGAGTCGCCGGCGGTCCAGGGCTTCCTGCCCGCGATCGCGCAGCGCCTGCTGGGTCAGCCGCTGCGCCTGCCCTCGCTGCCGACCTGGTGGTGCGGCGAGGCGGCCGCCTGGCACGATGTGCGTGAGCGCATGAGCGGCAAACTGCTGCGCAGCACCTTCCCACACGGCGGACGCACCTCGCAGGTGCATGACCGGCAGCGGGTCCGGGTGGAGGACGACCCAGAGGGCTGGACCGTCCAGGGCCGACTGCGCTTTTCGCGTGCCCCGATCTGGGGCGAGGGTGCTCTCATGCCGCGCCCCGCCATGGTGCGCGTCTACGCCATCGCCGGGCCCGGCGGCCGTTGGCAGGTCCTGCCCGGCGGCATGACCCGGGTGGCCCGACGCGAGGACCAGTCGGTGTCCATGCAGCGCGGGGGCACCAGCCTCGACACCTGGGTGCTGACCGAGGGCGAGGTCGACACCTATTCGATGCTGCCGCGGCCCTTGCGCGTGGAGGACATCGCCCAGCGGCGCAGCCCGGTCAGCAGCCGCACCGGCGAGAACCTGTTCTGGCTGGGTCGCTACACCGAGCGCACCGAGCAGTGCGTGCGCCTGGCGCGGCTGATCCTGCCGATGAGCGACGGCGCGGCGACGCCCGGCGAGGTCCAGCGCGCCGCGAGTGCGTTGAGCGTGCGACTCGGCCTGGCGCCCATGGGGGTGCCGACGCTCGAGCAGTCGCCGGTGCGCTTCGAGCGCGCGCTGCTGGCCTCGCTGGCCGATGCCGACGGCGCATGGAGTGTGGCCTTCAATGTGCGCGCGCTCGAGCGCGCAGCCCACGCCTTGCGGGAGCGACTGTCGTCCGAGCAGTGGGCGCTGCTGCGCACGATGCGCGAGGGCTTCGAGGCGGCATTGGCGGCGCCGATCGCCCAGGATGTGGGCGTGCCCCCCGCTGACGCCGCGGCCGCGGCGCTGGAGCGGCTCGCACTGGAACTCGCCGCGCTCACGGGGCTGCAGACCGACCGGATGGTGCGGGACATCGGCTGGCGACTGCTGACGGTCGGTCGGCTGCTCGAACGGCTGGTCGGCATGACCGCGGCGCTCGAGGAGTTCCTGCTCGGTGGCGCTGCGTCGAGCGAGGTCGGTGTCGACCTGCTGCTGGAGATCTTCGACAGCGCCATCGCCTTCCGTGCGCGACACCAGCGGCACGAGGACCTGCTGGCCTTGCTGGACGTGCTGCTGCTCGACGACACCAGCCCGCGCAGTCTGGCAGGCGTGTTGCGGCGTCTGCGCACGGAACTGCGCAAGCTCCCAGGTGGCGAGCAGGGCGCGGCGAAGCTGCTCGAGCGGCTGCCGTCGTCGGGCACCGGGCTGACGCTGGCGTCGACGCGCGACGCCGACGCGGCGCGCCTGACGCAGTCGGTGCTCGCCACCTGTCGCGGCCTGCATGCGTCGGCGCTGGCGATCGCCGACGAGATCGGCCACCGCTGTTTTGCCCTGGCGGGCGGGCTGTCGCGGGTGCGGGGATGACGGTGTCCTCGTCTTCGGCGCAGACGCAGGCGCAGGCGCAGACGCAGGCGCAGACGCAGGCGCAGACGCAGGCGGATCTGGGGGTGGAGGTGCTGTTCGCCGTTGTCGCCCCGTCCACCACGTCCACGCCGCCCGCCGATCGCACCAACGGCGGTGACGACGGACCGGCCCCGTTTCGGCAGATCGAGGTCGTCCACCTCACGCGCTACGACTACACCGCTGCGGTGTCCGCCTCGCATCACGCGGGTTGCCTGCAACCGCTGCAGGACACCGGGCAGGCGCTGGAGAGCTTCCGACTCGACATCGACCCCGAGCCCACCTCGCTGACCCACCGCCACGACGACAAGGGACAAGCCTGCGTGCATTTCCAGATCGACCGCCCGCACGGGGTGCTGCAAGTCCGGGCCACGAGCCGAGTGCGCGTGCGCGCGCGCTTCGCCCACCTGCGCCCGGATGCATCGCCCGCCTGGGAGGCGGTGGCCGAGCGTCTGCGCTACGTGGCGGCCCGTCCCTTCGAGCCGGCATCGGCCTTTGCCCAACCCTCGCCCTACGTCCCCCGGCTGGATGCGCTGCGCGCCTATGCGGCGGCGTCCTTCGCGCCCGGTCGGCCGGTGGCGGAGGCGGCCATCGACCTGATGCAGCGTGTGCACCGCGGCTTCGATTACCGCAGTCGCAGCACCGACGTGGACACGCCGCTGGCACAGGTGCTCGAGCAGCGCGCCGGCGTGTGCCAGGATTTTGCGCACTTGATGTGCGGCGCCCTGCGCATGATGGGGCTCTCGGCGCGCTACGTCAGCGGCTACCTGCTGACGCGGCCGGCAGGGCAGGGCCCGGCGCTGGTCGGTGCCGACGCCTCGCACGCCTGGGTGCAGGTCTGGTGCCCGGGCACGCCCGGCGTGCCGGCCGATGGCTGGCTCGATCTCGATCCGACCAATGACCTCGTGCCCGCGCTGGACCATGTACGTGTGGCCGTCGGGCGGGACTACGGTGACGTCGCGCCGCTGCGCGGCGTGATCCGCGGCGGGGGCGCGCACCGGCTCACCGTCGGCGTGACCACGCGCCTGCTGCCGGAAGACCCCGGCCCGAATGTTGCTTTTCCGGATTCGACACGGAGTTCCCCATGAAGCACGCCTTCGACGAGATGTGCCTGGATCTGAGTGGCGATTGCGCGGTCTCGACCGACGCCACGGCGCCAGCGGCGGTGCGCGCGCACTACCGCACGTATGCGCGCTGGCTGCAGGGCCAGAGCGCATCGGTCATGCGCGCACGGCGGGAGGAGGCCGAGATGATCTTCCGCCGCGTCGGCATCACCTTTGCCGTCTACGGCGCCAAGGACGAAGACGGCTCGGGCACGGAGCGCCTGATCCCCTTCGACCTGATCCCGCGCGCCATCCCGCGCCAGGAGTGGAACCGCATGGCCGCGGGCCTGCGCCAGCGCGTGACGGCGCTGAACCGCTTCATCGAGGACATCTACCACGGACAGGAGATCCTCAAGGCCGACGTCATCCCCTCCGAGATGATCCTGCGCAACGCGCAGTACCGCCCGGAAATGGCGGGCGTGCAGGTGCCGCAGAACATCTACGCGCACATTGCAGGCATCGACATTGTTCGAGCACCCAACGACAAGGGGGAAGGCGAGTACTACGTGCTGGAAGACAACCTGCGCGTGCCCAGCGGCGTGAGCTACATGCTCGAGAACCGCAAGATGATGATGCGACTGTTCCCCGAATTGTTCAGCCTGCACCGAATCGCCCCGGTGGCGCACTACCCCGACCTGCTGCTCGAGACGCTGCGCGCGGTGGCCCCCCCGGCGGTCAACGAGCCCGTCGTCGTGGTGCTGACGCCGGGCATGTACAACAGCGCCTACTTCGAACACGCCTTCCTCGCGCAGCAGATGGGGGTGGAGCTGGTCGAGGGACAGGACCTGTTCGTGCGCGACGACTTCGTCTACATGCGCACGACGCAGGGCGCCCGGCGCGTGGACGTGATCTATCGCCGTGTGGACGACGACTTCCTCGACCCCAAGGCCTTCCGCGCCGACTCCACGCTCGGCTGCGCCGGATTGCTCGACGTCTATCGGCGAGGCAATGTCACGCTGTGCAATGCCATCGGCACTGGCATCGCCGACGACAAGAGCATCTACCCCTACGTGCCGAAGATGATCGAGTTCTATCTCGGCGAGACGCCCATCCTGCAGAACGTACCGACCTGGCTGTGCCGCGAGCCGGACGACCTGGCCTACGTGCTCGACCACCTGCCGGAGCTCGTCGTCAAGGAAGTGCACGGCGCCGGTGGCTACGGGATGCTGGTCGGCCCGGCCGCCAGCCGCGCCGAGATCGAGCACTTTCGTGGCCTGCTGCGCGCCCACCCGACAAACTACATCGCCCAGCCCACGCTGAGCCTGTCGACTTGCCCGACCTTTGTCGACAGCGGCATCGCCCCGCGCCACATCGACCTGCGGCCCTACGTGCTGTCGTCGGGCAAGGGCGTGCAGACGGTGCCCGGCGGGCTCACCCGCGTGGCGCTGAAACAGGGCTCGCTCGTCGTCAACTCGTCACAGGGCGGGGGGACGAAGGACACCTGGGTGGTGGAGGAATGACGATGTCTTCGATCAACGCGGCGCACGGCGGCGTGTTCAGCCGGGAGGAGCACTGAGATGTTGTCCAGGACGGCAGACCATCTCTTCTGGATGGCCAGATACATGGAGCGGGCGGAGAACACGGCCCGGATGTTGGACGTCAATTACCAGACCTCCTTGCTGCCGCAATCGGCGACCACGGCCGAGGAGGGCTGGCGCGGGTTGCTCAGCATCTCCGAGCTGACAAAGCTGTACGCGCAGCGCTACGGCCAGGTGCAGCCGCGCGAGGTCATGGAGTTCATGGTGCGCGACGAGTCCAACCTGTCGAGCATCTGGAACTGCCTGCGCGCGGCGCGCGAGAACGCTCGCGCCGTGCGCGGCACGCTGACCACGGAGGTCTGGGAGACGCAGAACCAGACCTGGCTCGAGTTCAACCGCCTGCTCAAGGACGGCGCTTTCGAGCGCGACCCGGGCGCCTTCTTCGAGTGGGTGAAGTTCCGCTCGCACCTCAGTCGCGGCGTGACGGTGGGCACGATGCTGATGGACGAGGCGCTGCATTTCATCCGCATCGGCACCTTCCTCGAGCGCGCCGACAACACGGCGCGCTTGCTGGACGTCAAGTACCACGCGCTGACGGCCCACGAGTTCTTCGGGCCTGTCGGCGTCGCGCCATCGCCCACCCGCGCCACGCCACTGGAAGTGGACTTCTATCACTGGAGCGCGATCCTGCGATCGGTCTCCGGTTTCGAGATCTACCGCAAGGTCTACCGCAACGTGATCCGGCCCGAGCGCGTGGCCGAACTGCTGATTCTGCGTCCGGACATGCCACGCTCGCTGGCGGCCTCGGTCAACGAGGTGGTGGCCAACCTGCAACTGGTGGCCAACCAGGACAGCGGCGAGACCTTGCGCCGTGCCGGCCGGCTCAAGGCCGACCTGCAGTACGGCCGCATCGACGAGATCCTCGCCACGGGTTTGCACGCCTTCCTCACGCAATTCCTCGATCGCGTGAACGACCTGGGCGCCGGCATCAGCCGCGACTTCCTGGTGCCGATGGCGGCTTGACGGGGCCGTGATCGGCCGTGCCCGCGATGCGATCCGGCGGCCAAGCGGGGGCTGGAGCGGGTGATCGGGGATCGCCGGACCGGACCCGGTGAAGAGATCGGCGGGCGGCCGTCCGGTCGCCTCGCCGACGCGCCGATCGCCGGGCGTGTTCAGGCCGCGTCAGCGGGCCCAGTGGCCACCAGCGCATCCGGCCACGACGACCACTCGCTCCAGGAACCCGGGTACAGCGCGCCGCCACCGAAGCCCGCGATCTCCGCGGCCAGCAGGTTGTGGCAGGCCGTCACGCCCGAGCCGCACTGCATCACGACCTCGGACGGGGCGCGCCCGTCCAGCACGGCCTGCCATTCCTCGTGCAGTTGCGTCGCGGTCTTGAAGCGGCCGTCGGGCAGGAGGTTGTCACGGAAGAAGCGGTTGACGGCCCCGGGGATGCGCCCGCCGATCGGGTCGAGCGTCTCGTTCTCGCCGCGGAAGCGGTCGGCGGCGCGGGCGTCGACGATGCGGTGCCGGCGCTGCGCCAGGCCCTGCAGCAGGGTGTCGCGGTCGACCCAGCTGACCGCAGACGGACGCAGAGGCAGGTCGCGCGCGGTCGCCACGCGCGACGGCCCGCTCTCCAGCGGGCGCCCGGCGGCGCGCCAGGCTGCCATGCCACCGTCGAGCAGCGCGACGGCGTCGTGGCCGACCCAGCGCAGCATCCACCACAGCCGCGCGGCATACATGCCGGCGCTGCCGTCGCAGACCACGACCTGGGTGTCGACGCCCACCCCCGCCCGGCCGAGCCGGCGCGCAAAGGCTTCGCGGTCAGGCAGCGGGTGCCTGCCGTTGCGGCCGGTCTTCGCGCTGCTGAGGTCGTCGTCCAGGTGCAGGTACTGCGCCCCCGGCAGGTGCGCCGCCTCGAAGGCGCGCCGTCCGGCCGCCGGGTCGGTCAGGTCGAAGCTGCAATCCAGCACCACGGTCCGGTCAGACGCTGTGTCGAGGAGGCTGGCCAGTGCCTCGGGCTGGATCAGGGTGCGATATGGTGACATGGCTGGGGCTCTCGGGTTCAGGTTGTGGGGCCTGGGACGGTTCATCCGGTGCGCGGTCGGCACGCGTAACAGCCAGCGCGCGAGGCCGTGACCCGGGTGGGACGGGGCCCTGCGGCGCTTGCGGCGGCCGGCGCCGCGGCGTCGCCGATCGGGCATCTTACGCGGCACGGATGTCGTCGCGGCTCGGCCACGATGTTCTGCCGACAAGCCCTTGCCATCGGCGGGTTCAAGGCATTAGAATTAACCGACCGATTGGTCGACTAATTATTCCGATGGCCTTCGCCGCCGTCGAGACCCTTCCCGGAGCGAGACGAGCCCATGTCCGACCCCTTTGCATCCGTCGCGAACGCCGACCCCACGGCCGCGCCCTCCGTGGGTGTGCGCACCGCCGATGGCATCTGCACCCTGACCTTGAACCGCCCGTCGGCATTGAACAGCTTCACGGCCGAGATGCATGGTCGACTGCTGTCTGCGCTGGAGTCCGCCGCCGCCGATTCGCAGGTCCGCGTGGTGGTGATCACGGGCGCCGGACGCGGTTTCTGCGCCGGGCAAGACCTGAACGATCCGGCGATGGCCGGCGCGCCAGGTGCGGCACCCGACGTCGGGGCGGTGGTCGAACGCTTCTACCGCCCGTTGGCCAACCGCGTGCGCACCATGCCGGTGCCGGTGCTGGCGGCGGTGAACGGCGTGGCCGCCGGCGCGGGCGCCAACCTGGCGCTGTGCTGCGACATGGTCGTCGCCGCGCGCAGCGCAAGCTTCATCCAGGCCTTCAGCAAGATCGGCCTGGTGCCTGATTGCGGCGGCACCTGGCTGCTGCCGCGCCTGGTGGGTCGCGCGCAGGCGCTGGCGCTGGCGATGACGGGCGACAAGCTGACGGCCGAGGAGGCCGCCCGCATCGGCCTGATCTGGCGCTGCGTCGACGACGCAGGCTTCGCGGCGGAGGTGCAGGCGCTGGCCGCCCGGCTTGCAAAGATGCCGGCCCGGGCGTTGGCCGAGACCCGCCGTCTGGTCGATGAGGCGACCACGCGGGCGTTCGACGACGCGCTTCTGGCCGAGGCGCAGGCGCAGGGTGCGCTCGGTGCGGCGCACGATTTCGCCGAGGGCGTGGCAGCCTTCCGCGACAAGCGCGCCCCGGCGTTCCGCGACCGCTGAGCGCCAGACAGCGCCGGACAACACCAGACAGCCCCAGACAGCCCCAGACAGCGCCATACAACGCCAGACAGCCTGAGCGTCTTTCCCACCCGCACGACGGCGACGCCGCCCAACGCCCCGCCGCCCACCCACGAGGTCATGCCGATGAACGCCACTGCGCAACAGGTCGCAGAAGCCACCCGAGCCGCGATGCTGAAGGACGACCACGCGACGAAGTCACTGGGCATCTGCATCGAGGCCGTTGGCCCGGGCACCTGCACGGCGACGATGACGGTGCGCCAGGACATGCTCAATGGCCACGCGATCTGCCACGGCGGCCTGATCACGACATTGGCTGACAGCGCCTTTGCTTTCGCATGCAACGCCTACAACGAGATCACCGTGGCCTCGGGTTTCGACGTCAATCTGCTGGCCGCCGCGCGCTTGGGCGATGTGCTGACCGCGCAGGCCGTCGAAGTCAGCAAGGCCGGACGCACGGGTGTCTATGACATCGGCGTGCGCAACCAGCGCGGCGAGGCGATCGCGGCCTTCCGGGGACGCTCGTACACGATGAAGGGCAAGCCGCTGGTCGAGGGCCTGCCGATGGGACGCCAGGGCGGGTGATCGGCACGCCACCGGCACGTCGAACCCGACCGACCTGATCCGACCTCATCTGACCTGATCTGAACCGGAACGAACCGTCGAACAAGACCCGACAGGACCCGAGGAGACACCCCGATGCCCGTCAAGCAACCCGCCCCCGCTGATCTGGAGCCGATCGAGCGCGCCAGCCGTGACGAGCTGCAGGCCCTGCAACTGCAGCGCCTTCAGTGGACGCTGCGCCACGCCTACGAGCACGTGCCGCACTACCGCCAGGCCTTCGACGCCCGTGGTGTTCATCCCGACGACTGCCGCACGCTGGCCGACCTGGCGAAGTTCCCGTTCACGGCCAAGGCCGACCTGCGCGCGAACTATCCCTTCGGCCTGTTCGCGGTGCCTCGCGACCGTATCGTCCGCATCCACGCCTCGTCGGGCACGACGGGCAAACCCACGGTGGTGGCCTACACGCAGGGCGACATCGACCGCTGGGCCGACCTGGTGGCGCGCCGCATCCGCGCCGCCGGCGGCCGGCGTGGCGACATGGTGCACGTGGCCTACGGCTACGGCCTGTTCACCGGCGGCCTGGGCGCGCACTATGGCGCGGAGAGGCTGGGTTGCACGGTGGTGCCGATGAGCGGCGGCCAGACCGAGAAGCAGGTGCAGCTCATCGAGGATTTCCGGCCCGACATCATCATGGTGACGCCGAGCTACATGCAAGTCATCATCGAGGAGTTCCGCCGCCAGGGCAAGGATCCGTCGGCAATGTCGATCCAGGTGGGCATCTTCGGCGCCGAACCCTGGACGCAGGAGATGCGCCGCGACATCGAGCGCGCCGCCGGCATCGACGCCGTGGACATCTACGGCCTGAGCGAGGTGATGGGCCCGGGCGTGGCCAGCGAGTGCGTGGAGACCAAGGACGGCCCGGTGATCTGGGAGGACCACTTCTACCCCGAGATCATCGATCCGCACACGGGCGAGGTGCTGCCT